>JBKJOM010000032.1:0-21774 GCA_046595775.1 Ramlibacter sp.
TGGTCAGGCCGCGGATGTGCCCCGAGACCACCGACACCGCGCCGAACTCGCCGAAGGCCCGCGCGTTGCACAGGATCACGCCGTACAGCAGGCCCCACTTCACGTTCGGCAGCGTCACGAGCCAGAAGGTCTGCCAGCCGCGCGCGCCGAGCACGGTCGCGGCCTCTTCTTCCTCGCGGCCCTGCGCTTCCATCAGCGGGATCAGCTCGCGCGCGATGAACGGGAAGGTGACGAAGATGGTCGCCAGCACGATCCCCGGCACGGCGAAGATGATCTTGATGTCGAGCGCCGCCAGCCAGGGACCGAACCAGCCCTGCGCGCCGAACATCAGCACGTAGATCAGGCCGGCCACGACCGGCGATACCGAAAACGGCAAGTCGACCAGCGTGGTCAAGAAGGCCTTGCCCCGGAAGTCGTATTTGGCGATGCACCACGACGCCGCCAGGCCGAACACGAGGTTCAGCGGCACCGCGATGGCGGCGGTGATCGCGGTGAGCCGGATCGCCGACCATGCGTCGGGCTCTTGCAGTGCGGTCCAGTAGGCATCCCAGCCCTTGCGCAGCGCCTCGGTGAACACCGCGGCCAGCGGCAGAATCAGGAACAGCAGCAAGAACACCAGCGCAACGCCGATCAAGGTGTTGCGCACCCAAGGCGCTTCGGTGGTCGTCACGCGCTTTTTTGACAGATCACTCATGCACTGTTTCCACCATCAAAGATCCGCTCCCTCTCCCCGTCGGGGGAGAGGGATGGGGTGAGGGGGTTCCTGATGCTCGTGTATTCACACGCCCCCCGATCGCTTGCGTTGCCACACTTGCAATGCGTTGATCACCAGCAGCAGCACGAACGAGATCACCAGCATCACCGTAGCCACCGCGGTGGCGCCGGCATAGTCGTACTGCTCCAGCTTGCCGATGATGATGAGGGGCGTGATTTCCGAGACCATCGGCATGTTGCCCGCGATGAAGATGACGGAGCCGTATTCGCCGATCGCGCGCGCGAAGGCCATCGCGAATCCGGTGAGCAATGCCGGCGCAATCGACGGGAAGATCACCTTCGCGAAGGTCTGCCAGCGCGTCGCGCCCAGCGACATCGCGGCTTCTTCCAGCTCACGCTCGGTGTCTTCGAGGACCGGTTGCACGGTGCGCACGACGAACGGCAGCCCGATGAAAATCAGCGCGATCACCACGCCGTTCGGGTTGAACGCCAGCTTGATGCCCAGCGGCTCCAGGTATTGGCCGATCCAGCCGTTGCCCGCCAGCAAAGCCGTGAGCGAGATGCCGGCGACGGCCGTCGGCAACGCAAACGGCAGGTCGACCAGCGCGTCGACGATCTTCTTGCCGGGGAAGGTGTAGCGCACCAGCACCCAGGCGACCAGGAGACCGAACACCACGTTGACCAAGGCAGCGATCAACGAGGCGCCGAACGTCAGGCGATATGAAGCCAGCACCCGCGGCGACGCGATGGCTTCAATGAACTGGGCTCCCGTCAGGGTGAAAGTCTTAAAGACCAGCGCCGACAATGGGATCAGCACGATCAGGCTCAGGTACAGCAGCGTGTATCCGAGCGTCAGGTTGAAGCCAGGCAGCACCTTCTTGCCGCCGCCGCGTCCAGGCGCCGCTGCACGGGGAAGCGCCGCGGCGATCGAGGCGCTCATCTCACTTGACGATGTAGAGCTTGTCGAACTGGCCGCCGTCGTTGAAGTGCACTTTTTGCGCTTCCGAGAGCGAGCCGAACAGCTCGTGCACCGTGAACAGCTTGATCGGCTTGAAGGTGCTCGCGTACTTCTTCAGCACTGCGGGGTTGCGCGGGCGAATGTGATGCTTCGCGGCGATCTCCTGGCCTTCGTCGCTGTAGAGGAAGTTCAGATAGGCCTTCGCCAGGTCGGCCGTGCCCTTTTTGGCGACGGTACGTTCCACGACGGCCACCGGGTTCTCCGCGACGATACTGGTGGAGGGGTAGATTGCGTCGACCTTGTTGGCGCCGAATTCCTGGTTGACCGATTCAACTTCGGATTCGAAGGTCACCAGCACGTCACCGATGTTGCGCTGCAGGAAGGCCGTGGTGGCATCGCGTCCGCCGCGCGCCAGGATGGGAACGTTCTTGTACAGCTTGCCCACGAATTCGGCGGCTTGCGCGTCGGTGCCGCCGTTCTTGCGCACATAGCCCCACGCGGCCAGGTAGGCGTAGCGACCGTTGCCGCCGGTCTTGGGGTTGACCACCACGACCTGGACACCCGGCTTGACCAGGTCATCCCAGTCCTTGATGCCCTTCGGGTTGCCATTGCGCACCAGGAACAACATGGTCGAAGTCGTGGGCGATGCGCCATCGGGAAAGCGCTTGGCCCAGTCCTTGGCGACCACGCCCTTGTCGGCGAGGAATTCGACGTCGGTCGTGGTGTTCATCGTCACGACATCGGCCTCGAGGCCATCGGCCACGGCCCGCGCCTGCGCGCTGGAGCCGGCGTGCGATTGCTCGATCTTCGCGTCCTTGCCTGTCGCCTTCTTGTAGGCAGGCACGAACGCCGCGTTGATGTCCTTGTAGAACTCGCGCGCCACGTCGTACGAAACGTTGAGCATCGTCTGCTGGGCGCCGGCGATGCCGCTGGTGGCCAGCGCGAGGCTGGCGAGGAGGGTCTTGAACTGCGTCTTCATGTGGGGCAATGCCTGGGTCGGGAGGGGACAGGGTATTTTGGGATCTGCAGGTCCCTTCCCAACGACCGTCTTGTTGTTAGCTCATACGCGTGCCGCATAAGGCCGCGAGCTCAGCGGCCGCTTCACGCAGCTCCCACTCACACCAAGGGCCGCAGTTCCCGCGCGGCTTCCCACAGCAGCGGCAACAGCTCTTCGTGCATCCGCGCGAGGTCGACGCGCTGCGGCGCCACTGCATTCATTGCGGCCACCGTCTCGCCTTGCATGTTGCGAAGGGGCACAGCCAGCGCATGCACGCCCAGTTCGTGCTCCTCGCTGGCCACGCAGTGATCGTCCTTCCGCACCCGCTCGATCAGCGAGCGAAAGGTGCGCAGGTCGGTTTCAGTGTGAAGGGTCAGGCGCGGCAGCGTGCGCCCCCTCAACCATGTGCTGAATTCTGCTTTGGTTTTGGCTGCAAGCAGCACGCGGCCGGTGGAGGTCGCATGCGCAGGCAGGCGGGCACCCAGGTGCAGGCCATAAGCCAGCAGACGGTTCGAGCCGCTGCGCGCCACGATCACCACCTGGTCGCCGTCAAGCACGACGGCCGAGAATGATTGCCCGGTCTGCGTCGCCAGCCGGTTGAGCGTCGGCTGCAGCACGCGCGGCAAGCGGGCCGAGGCGAGATAACTGCCCGAGAAGCGAAGCACCTTGGCCGCCAGCCAGAAGTAACTGCCATCAGTCTCCAGGTAGCCCAGGTGCGCCAACGTGAGCAAGTGGCGGCGCGCGGCAGCCCGAGTGATACCCGCGCGCTGCGACGCGAGCGTCGCGTTCAGGCGCTGGCGCTCGGTATCGAAGCTCTCCAGCACGGCCAGGCCCTTGGCCATGCCTTCGATGAAATCCACCCTCCCGATCGTCATGGCCATCCAGTTGCGCGATGATCGCGCAGGTTGCGCAATCATCGCACAACGGCTTTGTCGCTCGCTGGTGTCGGGGTGCTGCGAAGCCTAAGCTGCGTCCAACCAGGAGACAAAGGCATGCGCACCCAGATCGCCATCATCGGGGCCGGGCCGGCCGGGCTGCTGCTTGGGCAGTTGCTCTACAAGGCCGGCATCGACAACATCGTCGTGGAACGCCAAAGCGCTGACTACGTGCTTGGCCGCATCCGCGCTGGCATCCTCGAGCAGGTGGCGGTCGACCTGATGGACGAGGCCGGCGTCGGCTCCCGGCTGCACCGCGAAGGCGTCATCCACCACTCGATCGAATTGGCCTTCAACGGCCGGCGCCATCCGATCGACGTGCACGGCCTCACCGGCGGCAAGGTCGTCATCGCCTACGGCCAGACCGAGCTGACGCACGACCTGATGGATGCGCGTTCCGCCGAAGGCCTGCCCACCGTCTACGAAGCCGCCGAGGTCAACGTCTCCGGCTTCGACACCGACAAGCCCACGGTGCAGTACCGCAGGGACGGCCAACTGCACACGATCGAATGCGACTTCATCGCGGGCTGCGACGGTTTCCACGGCGTGTGCCGCGCCAGCGTGCCACGCTCGGCCATCCGCGAGTACGAGAAGGTCTACCCTTTTGGCTGGCTGGGATTGCTGGCGGACGTGCCGCCGGTGTCACCGCACGCCATCGTCTACGCCAACAGCGAGCGCGGCTTCGCGCTGTGCTCCATGCGCAGCCTCACACGCAGCCGCTATTACGTGCAATGCCCGCTCACCGACCAGGTCGAGCAATGGAGCGATGACGCGTTCTGGGACGAGCTGAGGCGCCGGCTGGACCCGGAACTGGCGGAGAAGATCGTCACCGGCCCGTCACTGGAGAAGAGCATCGCGCCCCTGCGCAGTTTCGTTGCCGAGCCCTTGCGCTTCGGGCGGCTGTTCCTTGCAGGAGATGCCGGCCACATCGTGCCGCCCACTGGCGCCAAGGGGTTGAACCTCGCGGCCTCGGACGTGAAGTACCTGTCGAGCGGGTTCGTCGAACACTATCGCGAGCGCAGTGATGCGGGCATCGACCACTACTCGCAACGCGCCCTCGCGCGCATCTGGAAAGCCGAACGCTTCTCGTGGTGGATGACCGGGCTGTTGCACCGCTTCCCCGATACCAGCGCCTTCGACCAGCGGATGCAGGATGCGGAGCTGGACTACATCGTCCATTCGCGGGCCGGGTCCACGACGCTCGCCGAAAACTACGTCGGCCTGCCGCTGTAGCATCAGAACGATCGCGGCATCCCCAGCACATGCTCGCCGACAAAGGACAGGATCATGTTGGTGGAAATCGGCGCCACCTGGTGCACGCGGGTTTCGCGGAACTTGCGCTCGACGTCGTACTCCGTTGCGAAGCCAAAACCGCCGTGCGTCTGCAGGCACGCGTCCGCGGCTTCCCACGAGGCTTTGGCGGCGAGGTAGTGCGCCATGTTGGCCTGCGCGCTGCAGGACTGCTTGCGGTCAAAGCGGTCGCAGGCCTCGAAGCGCATGAGGTCTGCCGCTTCGGTTTCCATCCAGGCTTGCGCCAGCGGAAACTGCACACCCTGGTTCTGGCCGATCGGCCGGCCAAACACCACGCGGTCGTTCGCGTAGTGGCGGGCCTTCTCGATGAACCAGTGCGCGTCGCCCACGCACTCGGCTGCGATCAGCACGCGAACGGCATTGAGCGTGTCCAGCACGTAGCGGAATCCTTCGCCCTCCTGGCCCAACAACTGGTCCGCCTCCACCTCCAGGTTGTCGAACAGCACTTCATTGGCATCGTGATGTGCCAGAGTGCGCGTGGGCCGCACTTCCATCCCCTGCCCCATCGACGCGCGCACCTGGACGATGAAGAGCGACAAGCCTTCCGTCCGGTTCGCCACTTCGGACAGCGGCCTGGTGCGCGCGAGCAGCAACATGCCCTCGGAGTGCAGCACGCGCGAGACCCAGACCTTGCGCCCATTGACAACCCAGCAGTCTCCTGCGGAGCGCTTGCGGCGCACCGCAGTCGTTCGCGTCGAAGTGATGTCGCTGCCCGCCTCGGGCTCGGCCACGGCAAGCGTTTGCAATCGCAGCTCGCCGGTGGCAAGCCGCGGCAGCCAGCGATCCTTCTGCTCCCGCGTGCCATGACGCAGCAGCGCACTGATGTTCGATAGCTGGCCGCGCGTCGCGGCCGCGTTGCCACCGCTTCGGTTGATCTCCTCCAGGATGACGCTGGCTTCGGTCAGCCCCAGGCCGCTGCCGCCCCACTCCTGCGGAATGATCGCGGAGAGCCACCCCCCCAGCGACAGCATCTGCACGAACTCCTCGGGGTAGGCCCGCTCTGCCTCCAGCCGCCGCCAATATTCCGCGCCAAAGGGCGAGCAGGCCGCACGCAGCGCCTCGCGGATCTCCGCGCACCGGGGCGACTGCGGCAGGTCCTTCACGGGCTCAGTCGGCGAAGGTACCCGTGGACCGGATGACCGGTCCCCACTTGTCGATCTCGGACTTGAGCCAGGTCTGCAGGCCCTCGGGACTGAGCTTGGCGTCGGGCGCGATCTCGGCGCCCAGGTCGGCCATGCGCTTGACGACATCGGGATCCTTCAGCGCCGCTCGCACCGCGGCGTTCATCTTCTCGATGATCGGCTTGGGTGTGCCCTTGGGCGCATAGATGCCATGCCACACCACGATTTCGAAGTCCTTCAGGCCCTGTTCCGCCAACGTCGGCGCATCGGGCAATGCCTTGATGCGCGACTTGGTGGTCACACCATAGAACTTCACGTTGCCAGCCTTGATCTGCGGAATCGTCTGCGTTGTCTGGTCGCACAGAATGTCGACCTGGCCGCCCAGCAAGGCATTCATCGCAGGTGCCGTGCCCGGGAAGGGCACAGCCGTGAGCTTCACGTCCAGCGCCTTCTCGAACAACATGCCGCACAGTTGCGACACTGCGCCCAAGCCCGCATTGGCGAGGTTGATCTTCAACTGGTTCGCCCTGACGTACGCAATCAACTCCTGCAAGTTGTTCGCGGGGAAGTCCTTGCGGGCCAGCAGCGTCATTGGCACATCGACCGCCTGGCTCACATACTCGAAGTCGGTCAGCGGGTTGTACGAGAGCTTGCGATACAGCGCGGTGGAGGTCGCCATGCCGTTGTGATGGATGAAGAAGGTGTAGCCGTCCGGGGCGGCACGGGCCACGACACCGGCGGCCACGGTCCCGCCGGCACCCAGCTTGTTTTCGATCACGACGGTCTGGCCGAGCGTCTTGCTCATCGACGCGCCGAGCGTGCGCGCCACCACGTCGGTGGGACCGCCTGCGGCGAAGGGCACGACGAGCGTGATGGACTTGCTTGGCCAGGGAGACTGAGCCGACGCGGCGGCCGCAAACAGCGCGGCAACCGCGGTCACCAGGAAATGCTGGAACTTCATTGGGGAACTCCTTGTTGTCGCGCCAGCCTAGCCCAGCGCCCGCGGCAACGTATCGGTATGTTCCCGAGCGTCCGCTCAGGCGGCGAACTCCATGCGCGCGGCCATCGCCTTGTGTCCCGCGTGATCCCGGATCCACAGGTCGATTGCGTCGGCGCCCGCCGGCTGGCCGCAAGCCTCGAACGGATGGAGGTCGAACACCGGCTTCAGCGCGCGAAACGAAAAGCTGGCGGCGGTCCGCCCGGTGAACTGCCGCGACGCCAACCCGGCCAGCAGCGTCGCCATCAATGGCCCATGCACCACCAGCCCGGGATAGCCCTCAGTGCCGGTCACATACCGGCGGTCGTAGTGGATCCGGTGGCCATTGAACGTCAGTGCGGAATAACGAAACAGCAGAACGTCGTCCGGCACAACGCGCCTTGCAAGCAAGCTCACAGGTGCACTTTCGTATTCGGGTTCAGTGGCACCGGCTTGAGGTTCGCCCCGGTACACGATGTCGTGGAATTCGCGGATGGCAAGGCCCGCCGGACCGGTGATCTCATGGCGCACCCGGACGAAACACAGCTCGCCGGTCCGGCCGGTCTTGAGCTTCACGTCGTCGATCGTGGAAACGCGGCGCGCTTCATCGCCGATGTGCAGCGGGGCAAGGAAAGATACCTGGCCACCCGCCCACATGCGGCGAGGCAGGGGCACCGGAGGCAGGAAGCCGCCACGCACCGGATGGCCATCAGGTCCCAGTTCGGACTGGCGCGCCGCTGGCAGGAAGTACAACCAATGCCACAAGGGCGGCAACTCGCCGGGTGGCTCGCCGGCCATGTCGAGCGTGGCCCGCAACATGCGCACCGGGGCCGCGGTCACAACGTCATGGGCCGTCTCCATGCGCCCCCGCCACGCCGCCAGCTGTTCCGCGTCCACGCTCATGCGTGCTAGTCTTGCACAAAAGACCGGACACGGCACCGCAATGGCATCTTCCTTCCCCGTGCTGCACGGCGTGCGCATCCTGAGCCTCGCCCTGAACCTTCCCGGCCCTGCCGCGCTGATGCGCTGCCGCCGGATGGGTGCCACCTGCACCAAGCTCGAACCCCCGTCCGGCGATCCGATGGGTCAATACAACCTCGCGGCCTATGCGGAGATGCACGAAGGC
Source organism: Ramlibacter sp. (assembly GCA_046595775.1). Classification (GTDB taxonomy): domain Bacteria; phylum Pseudomonadota; class Gammaproteobacteria; order Burkholderiales; family Burkholderiaceae_C; genus Ramlibacter. The sequence continues at coordinate 8,139 of JBKJOM010000032.1, forward strand.
GTGAAGGTCATCACAGCGGACCTGAAAGCCGAAGCCGGCCAAGGCACGCTGCACAAGGAACTGGCGAAGACCGACGTGCTGCTCACGTCGTTCCGCCCTTCCGCGGTCGAGAAACTCGGGCTCGGCTGGAAAGCGCTGCACACGCGGTATCCGGCGTTGTGCCACGTGGCGATCGTCGGCGCGCCCGGCGAGCGAGCCGAAGAGCCGGGCCACGACCTCACCTACCTCGCTCAGTACGACCTCGTGCCGGGGCTCGAACTGCCCGCAACCTTGTATGCCGACATGGGCGGCTCGCTGATGGCGAGCGAGGCGGTGCTGAAGGCCGCGATCCACCAGGCTTCGCGCTACAGCGGCAGCGGCGACACTCATCCGCAAGGCCAGTTCATCGAAGTCGCACTGTCCGAGGCCGCCGCGTACCTCGGGATGCCGAGACGATGGGGCCTGACGCAACCGACCGGATCTGTCGGCGGGGCGCACGCGGGCTATCGCCTGTATCCGTGCGCCGATGGCCGCGTGGCTGTCGCTGCCCTCGAGCCGCATTTCGCGGCCTCACTGCTCGAGCTCGCAGGCGTGTCGGAAACCGGCCCGCGCTCCATGTTCACGAGCGACACCCACCACGCGGTGGCCGCCTTCCTCGCGATGCGCACTTGTGATGAGCTGGAAGCCCTTGCGCTTGCTCACGACCTGCCGCTGCACACGATGAGGCGCGTGCCTGGCCCCTAAGGGCTATTCCTTGTAGGACAAAACCGGAATTTGGGGGCTGGAGGGGCTGCATTGGCCCTCACGCTGCTGGTTGCGGAGCACACTGCGGGCTGCTGAGGTTTACCACTTACCCACACCCATGAATGATTCAATAGTCAAGGTAGCCATCGTCGACGACCACGCCATCGTGCGCGCGGGGCTGAAACAGTTCCTGTCCGAGATGGTCGACCTGCGGATCGTGGGCGAGGCGGCAAGCGGACGCGAGGCCATCGACCTGGTGCGCGTCACCGAAATCGACGTGCTCATCATGGACCTGTCCATGCCGGGGCAGAGCGGCATCGACGCCCTCGCGATGATTCGCGCCAAGGCGCCGGACGTCGGCATCCTGATCCTGTCGGGCTACCCGGAAGAGCAATACGCAGTGAATCTGATTCGGCAGGGCGCCAGCGGCTACCTCAACAAGGAGTGCGAGCCGATGGAGATCGTCACTGCGATCCGCACCATCGCACTGGGCCGCCGCTACATCTCGCCGTCCGTCGCCGAGTTGATCGCCCAACAGCTCAACCGCAAGGAGGGCAGCGCTGCGCACGACTTGCTGTCGGAGCGTGAATTCCAGGTGTTCCTCAAGCTCGCCAAAGGCGAAACTGCTGGCGAGATCGCGCAGGCGTTGTCGCTCTCGGTCAAGACCGTGAGTACCTATCGCACCCGGCTGATGGAAAAGATGGGCTTGCAATCCAACAGCGACCTCACCTACTACGCTCTGAAGAACAAGCTGATCGACTGATCGGCCCCCACAGCGCGTCGCTGCGGTGTCCTACACCGGCGCCGTTGCAACGGACTAATGTCCGGTCATGGCACCTTCGAGCACCCGCACTCTGTGGAAAGGCGCGATCAGTTTCGGCCTGGTCCACATCCCCGTCACACTGCATTCGGCCACCCAGGAAAACCGCATGCGGTTCAACCTGCTGAACAAGCGCACCATGAACCCGGTGGGCAACCAGCAGGTGAACAAGGCCACCGGCGAGTCGATGGCCAGGGAGGAAGTGGTCAAGGGCTTCGAGTACGAGAAGGACCAGTACGTGGTCATCTCGCCCGAGGAGATCCAGGCGGCCCTGCCCAAGTCCACGCAGACGATCGAGATCGAGGCCTTCATCGACGGCGCGCAGATCCCCACCGAGTACTACAACAAGCCCTACTACGTGGCGCCAGCCTCGAAGGGCCAAAAGCCCTACCTGCTGCTGCTCGAGACGATGAAGCGCACCGGCAAGGTCGGCATCGCCCGCGTGGTGATCTCAACACGCCAGCATCTCGCGGCGCTCGTTCCGGGTGAGCATGGCCTGGTGCTGGAGCTGCTGCGTTGGTCCGATGAAGTTCGCGACACTGCGGGCCTGCCATTGCCGGACGCCCAAACCAAGGTGACGGAGAAGGAATTGAAGATGGCCGAGCAGCTCGTCAATGAGCTCAAGGACAAATGGAAACCTGAAAGCTTCCATGACGAGTTCCGCGAGAAGCTGGAGAAAGTGGTCGAGGCGAAGGTCAAGGCCGGCAAGGGCGAACACGTCGTGAAGCCGATCGAAGGTGAAGAGGTCCAGGCCAGCGCCGACGTCATCGACCTCACCGAATTGCTGCGCAAGAGCTTGCGCAAGGGCGCAGGCGCGGCCAATGATGAAAAAAAGGCGCCGGCCAAGTCGACAAAAGTCTTGCGCAGCCGCAAGGCGGCGAACGACGAAGACGAAGCCCCCGAGCGCCGCGCCGCCGCGAGCAAAACAAACGCGCGTGCGGCCACCAGTACCGCGGTCAAGCCGCGCACCCGAAAGAAAGCTGCCTGACGATCATGCGAAGCGACTTTGAAGCCGCTCCTTTCGCCACTTTGGCTGCGGCCTTCACGTTGGGCGCGCTGGCCACTTGGGTCATCGCCACGGCCCTTGAACGAAAGCACGCGGCTGGACCCGTGGCCGATGACATCCTCGCCCAACGCGTGCGCGCGCGACTCGCTGAGGTCGCTAGCCGCCCCGCTGCGATTTCCGTCGAGGTCGAACAAGGCGTGGTTCGCATATCGGGCGATGCGCCGCAAGAGGAACACCAGGCACTGCTCGCAAGCCTGCTGGAAGTGCCTGGAGTCTGGCGCGTCCGCAATGCTTTGGGCACGTCGCTCCAACGATCCCTGTAGGCGCATCCCGACGCGCGCGCACGTGGAGCGCTTGCATCGCCTGCGCGAAGCGCGCCTTACCTTGGAGCTTCCAATTCAACTTCGAAAGGAAACACCATGAACAAGGATCAAGTCAAGGGCAAGCTGAAGGAAGTCGCCGGCGAAGCCCAGGAGCAACTGGGCCGCGTGACTGGCAGCACTGAGCAGGAAGCCAAGGGACACGCCCGCGAACTGGAAGGCAAGGTCCAGAAGAAGGCTGGCGACGTCGAGGAAGCCGTCAAGGACATCACGAAGAAGCCCTGACGCTTTCCCGCGCGTCTAGATGCGGTTCAGCTCGGACGGTCGCTGCGCTGATGGCGCTTCTTGCCAGCGGCGCGTGCTTCTTCGCTGCTGAACTGGTGGGCACGACCGCAGGCATGGGCGGCGCGGCCGCCCATGCTGGCGATCTCTTTTTTCTTTTCCGGCGACATGGCCGCGAAACCGCGTAGGCGGCGCTCGGGCGCCGGGTTAGCGATGTTGGTATCGGTCGAGGGCGTGAGGCTCGTGTCCTGCATGGAGGGCTCCTGTGAAAGAAGCCTGAATGCTCGCGCAAGCTCAACCGTGCCCCTGTAGGACGGCGCCTTGCGCCGCTGTCGGCAAGCCCCGCTGTTGCACAGCTAGCTTTCGCGCAACTCGACTTCGTCAGACGCGCTCGTTGGACATGCGCTCGAAAAGCTTCATCACCGTTTTCTCCAGCTCACCGGCCAGCGGTTCGATGACACGACCACTATCGGGCTGCGTGCGCGCCACGCTCCAGTAGCCCGCCAGCACTTCGACCCTGGCTTTCACTGCACTAGTGACTTCGGCTTGCCATGCGAGGACGGGCATTGATTTCGCCCCCCCCGCCCGTTGAACGATGGCCACATATCGCATCAGCGCAGCGGCTGCCAGCGCATCGAGCATACCGTCGCTCAATTGCACCAGCGTGGCTCCACCCGGCGCGCTGCGGTTCTTCCACGCAGCCGCAATGTACGCGGCGCCCCCACCCACCAACGCACCGAGCGCTGCCGCCGCACCCAGCGTCATGCCACCGGCGAGCAGGTCCACCGATGCCCCCATCGCAGCGCCGGTCGCCGCACCCGCCATGCCCGCCTGCGGCGCATCGACCGATTGCTGCACGAGAAAGCTTTCCTCCAGTTGGTGTTCGAGGGCCTCACCTTCGGCCTGGTCCACGGCATGAAGCTCGCGAAGGCGAGTGAACATCGCTTCCGATGATTCGCGCAGGCGGCTTACCATCGCGTCCGTCGCGACCTGCCGCGCGTCCGCCTGCGCCTGGCGCTCGCCGGGAAGGATGTGCTTCACGGTCAGCGCGCTGGCTGGCAACTCCTGCGACTGGCGAGCGGCATCGAGCAGGTAACGCGAGATGGCAGCCATGGAGTCGCGCAGGCGTTGCGCATGGCGCCCCTGCACCACCGACACGATGCGCTGGTAGCCATTCAACTTGGAGGCCGGCAACAGCAAGCCCAGCGCGTCGAAGAAGCGTTGGTGCAACACCCAGGAGGCCGCGAATGAGTCGAACCCGATGGTGTGCCCAGGGGCTGCTTCGCCTTCCATACCCGGCATGCGGACGGTCAGCACCGGCCGGTCGGCGACAGCGGCCATTTCCTCGTTCGCTGCGAGATCCTGGGCACTGGCGACAACCTGGACCACTGCATCGATCGGCTCCTCGCGCGGCTCCTCGCCTGGCACCTCGCCGGCCAAAAAGCGCATCGCGCGCTGCCACCAGGACGCTGCCGCTTGCGCGGGCAGCTGCGCCGCGAACGGCGGCTCTTCCACCAGCAGCACATCGCCGAACTCGGTGGAGGCCGCCGGTGCAGCTGCACCGCCCTCGCCCACCAGCACGCGCAACATGGCATCACGGTCTTGCGCGCGATGCACTAGCAACGCGATCCGCACCCGCGTTGCGTTGAGCAGCGAAACAATGCGCTCGTAGTACGGGTCGGCCAGGTCTGGCGCGATCCTGCGTTCAAGGCGGTTCTCGCGCCAGGCCGCGAAGGTCGCGAGGAAAAGGCGCGGCAGGACCACCACCGTGACCAGCAGCGCGACGTACATCCAGACCCATGGAGCGCCACCTGTCGCGCCACCAGCGTCGGAAAATCGAAGATGCGCGATGTCCGTCACCGTGAACGGCTCGAAAGGCAGCATCAGCAGTGCAGGCAGGCGCAGCACGCTCAGGATGGTGTGGACCTGCTCGGGGCCAAGGAAGGTGCTTTCCCAGCCCACGCGGTACTCCACGACCAGGCCGCGCACCAGCAGCGAAAAAATCACGCCGAGCGCCCAGGCCGCGGCCGAGACGTGAAGCACGCGCTTGACGCGTTGCAGGTGCAAAGCCTCGGTCGCGCCCAGCCACAGCAAGTGAAAGCGCGGCGAAACGCGCACCCGCGGATCGTCCCCGCCCATGCGCCATGACCTGCCGCCGTCGCCCCAGCGCCCCAGCCGCGCAACCCAGGGCGTGGCCGGCCGCCGATGCATGAGTGCTCCGGCCAGCAGCAGCACGTACATCACCACGTTCCACGCAACGATGCCCAGCAGCGGCAGGGACAACAGGTCCAGGCGGTGCGGGTTGGCCACCACGTCGGTCAGCACGCCGGTGACGAGGGCGGCCACGGGCATGCCCCACTCGATCCACGGCCGCCAGCCGCCGGGATGCTGCAACGCGACCACGGCGGGCTGGTGCACGCCCACCGCCGCGAGCACTCGCTGTGCGCGCAGCTGGATGAATTCCGCTGGGGATATCGACGCGCGCCCGCCGGTGCGCTGCAATGCGTCTTGCCGCGCCTGGCGGTCGGCCTGCTCGCGCTCGGCGGGCGACATCAACCGGCCGTCGGGGTCCGCGGTCTCGATGGCCTGCGCCAGGAACACCTGGCGCGCGCTCGCCTCATCCATGTGCTGATCCGGTATTCGTCATTTCCCCGATTATGTTGGCGCTGCATGCCGCTCGGCCGAACAGGTCACCCGAGGTGTTCGCGTTCAGGGGTTGATGGCGGTTCGCGCTTTCAGGATCGTATCGATCTGTCGGTCCTTCGCTTCCCACAGCTCGTCAAGCCAGCGCTGGAAACGTGAACGGAAAGTTGGGTCTTCGGCGTAATCGCCTGCGCAGAACTCCAGCGGGATCGGCACCTGCCGGGCGCGCACGATGATCTGCGGCGTCCGGCCGCAAAGGAATTCCCAAAACGTGGGCCGGCCTGCCGGGTACACGATGGTGACGTCGACGAGCGAGCGGAATCGCTCGCCCATCGCGTTCAATGCCAGCGCCAGCGCGCCGGCCTTCGGCTTGAGCAGGTGCTGGTAGGGGGAAGCCTGGTCCCGATGCTTCTGCGCGGTGAAGCGCGTGCCCTCGGCGAAGTTCATCACGCTGGTGGGCACCAGCGCGAACTTCTCGCAGGCCCGCCGCGTTGCCTCCGTGTCCTGCCGCCGCAGCTCGGGGTTCATCCGCAGCTGCGCCTTGCCGTGGCGCTTCATGAACGGAAAGTCGAGCGCCCACCAGGCCAGGCCGATCACCGGAACGTAGATGAGCTGCTGCTTCAGGAAGAACTTCAGCATCGGGATGCGCCGGTTCAGCAGATGCTGCAGCACGAAGATATCGACCCACGATTGGTGGTTGCAGTTGACCAGATACCAGCCTTCGTACGGCAGGTCGGCGACGCCCTCGACATCCCAGCGCGTCCCCTGCGTGATCCGCATCCAGCCGCTGTTGCAGGCGATCCAGAGGGTGGCGATGGTGTTGAGTATCGGGTCGATGCGCACGCGCACGGCCTGGAGCGGCAAAACCAGCTTCACGAGCGCGCAAGCGAGAAGCAAGGCACACCAGAACAGCGTGTTGACGGCGAGCAGAGAAAAAGCGATCGCGCCGCGCAAGGCGGGTGGCAGGAATCGGAACATCGGCAGCTATGAAATAGGACGATTGTCACGCACGGTGCGGCAGCCCCGGTTTGTGGCAGATCATCCTTTGGTCGCGAGGTTCAGCGCGGGGCGGCTCCCGGGCTTGCCTGGGCTCACTTGGGCTTGCGTGCCACCTTGCCCGCGCCGGTGACCCGCGGCGGCAGCCCCGTGTGTTGCGTGAGCAGCTTGCCCCTGGCGGGCGCGGGCGTCGAATTCTTTCGCCGCGCACTCTGGTAGCCGCCATCGGTGAGCGGCTGGAAGCTCGGGATCAAATGGTGCTTGCCGTTGCCGATCAGGTCAGCACGGCCCATCCCCTTGAGCGCCTCGCGCAAGAGCGGCCAGTTGTTCACGTCGTGGTAGCGCAGGAAGGCCTTGTGCAGGCGGCGGCGGCGCTCGCCGCGCACGATGTCAACACTGTCTTCGTCCGTCGCGGTGCGGCGCACCTTGCGCAACGTGTTGCGGCCCGAGTGGTACATCGCGGTGGCGCTTGCCATGGGGCTGGGATAGAAGGTCTGCACCTGGTCGGCACGAAAGCCGTTCTTCTTCAGCCAGATGGCGAGGTTCATCATGTCCTCGTCGCTGGTGCCGGGATGGGCCGCGATGAAGTAAGGCACGAGGTACTGCTTCTTGCCGGCCTCGGCGCTGTACTTGTCGAACATTGCCTTGAACTTGTCGTAGCTGCCGATGCCTGGCTTCATCATCTTCGTGAGCGGGCCTTGCTCGGTGTGCTCGGGCGCGATCTTCAGGTAGCCGCCCACGTGGTGCTGCACCAGCTCCTTCACGTACTCGGGCGACTGCACCGCGAGGTCGTAGCGCAGTCCGGACCCGATCAGGATCTTCTTCACACCCTTGAGCGCGCGCGCGCGGCGATACATGTGGACCAGCGCAGAGTGGTCGGTGTTGAGGTTCGAGCAGATGCCCGGGTACACGCAGCTGGGCTTGCGGCACGCGGCCTCGATCTCCGGCGTGCGGCAGCCGATGCGGTACATGTTGGCCGTAGGCCCACCCAGGTCGGACACGACCCCGGTGAAGCCGGGCACCTTGTCACGGATTTCCTCGATCTCGCGGATCACCGAATCCTCGCTGCGGCTCTGGATGATGCGGCCCTCGTGCTCGGTGATTGAACAGAAGGTACAGCCGCCAAAACAGCCGCGCATGATGTTCACCGAGAAGCGAATCATCTCCCACGCGGGAATCTTCGTGGCGCCGTCATGGCCGCCCTTTTCGTCCGCATACGCGGGGTGCGGGCTGCGCGCGTACGGCAGGTCGAACACATGGTCCATCTCCGCCGTCGTCAGCGGGATCGGCGGCGGCGTGAGCCACACGTCGCGGTCGGCATGCGCCTGCACCAGCGCGCGGGCGTTGCCCGGGTTGGTCTCGAGGTGCAACACACGGTTGGCGTGGGCGTACAGAACCGGATCGCTCTTGACCTGCTCATAAGAAGGCAGGCGGATGACGGTGCGGTCCCGGTTGAGCCTGATGCGCGGATTGGGAACGAAGGTCAGCGGCTTGATGGCCTCGACCACTTCACCGCCGCCCTCTTCCTTCGCGCAAGTCTCGCCTTGCGCCTTGGCCTGGTCGGCCGTCGTCAGGTACGGGTTGACGTGGTCTTCCACGCGCCCGGGCTGGTCGACCTCCGTCGAGTCGATTTCCATCCAGCCTTCAGGCGTCTCGCGCCGGATGAATGCCGTGCCCCGCACATCGGTGATCTGCTGAACCGGTTCCTTGGCAGCCAGCCGGTGCGCGATCTCGACGATGGCGCGCTCGGCGTTGCCGTACAGAAGGATGTCGCACTTGGCGTCGACGAGGACGGAGCGGCGGACCTTGTCGGACCAGTAGTCATAGTGCGCGATGCGCCGCAGGCTGCCCTCGATGCCGCCCAGCACGATCGGCATATCGTTGAAAGCTTCGCGGCAGCGCTGCGAGTACACCAGTGCCGCGCGATCTGGCCGCTTGCCGCCGAGATCGCCAGGCGTGTAGGCATCGTCGCTGCGGATCTTCCGGTCCGCCGTGTAGCGGTTGATCATCGAATCCATGTTGCCGGCGGTCACGCCGAAGAACAGGTTCGGCTTGCCGAGCGCCTTGAACGGCTCGGCACTTTGCCAGTCGGGCTGCGCGATGATGCCGACGCGAAAGCCCTGCGCTTCCAGCACGCGGCCGATCACGGCCATGCCGAAGCTCGGGTGGTCGACGTACGCGTCGCCGGTCACGATGATGATGTCGCAACTGTCCCACCCGAGCACATCCATCTCGGCGCGGCTCATTGGCAGAAATTTCGACGCGCCGAACCGGCTCGCCCAGTACTTGCGGTAACTGGTGATCGGTTTTGCGGCGCGCGCGAAAAAGGAAACGTCGACGGGGGCGTTCATGAAAGTCCGGGGGGAACCCGCTATTGTACTTTTGGGTGCCCCCCGATAACGACATCATGGGTATTGCGGCACTCCTGCCGCCGGGGCTCAGGGCTTGCGAACGAGCTGGCCGCGGAGCTCGCCGCCCGGGTATTTGGCACTGTGCACGTTGACGTACCACAGGCCCGCAGCCAGGTCGCCGTACTGCGTCGGCGTGATCATTCCCTTGCCTTCGGCCGATGCCGCGCCGGCCACGCCGGGGAACGGCACCACGACGCCCGCATTCGCGCCCTTGCCCGCCGGACCGTGGATATGGCCCGCCGTGGCCGGGCCGGTCATGCCGCTATAGCTCACTTTCCAGGTCATCTCATTGGTCTTGGTGTCCAGGCGCACCTCTGCCGTACCCGTTCCCTTGCTGTCGGCGGCTGGCGGAACTTCTTCAGCGGCCGAGAGCGTGGCAGCGAACACCTGCACGGTGCTGGGAGCCATCGGTGCCTGGCTCGCGCAACCGGCGAAGGCGAGGGCAATCGCGCCCGCGAGGGCGGTGCGCAAAACAATCTGGCGGTTCATCACGGCAATTCTCCTTGTTAGGCCAATGAGATTGCCATTCTCAACAAAGCACCGACCGAGTCTGTAGGACATACCCGACAAGCTTGGCGACAGCGCAAGCGCGCATCTCCCAAACTAATGGGCTGAAGCGACTCCGGTTGCTGCAGGCAAGCGGACCTGAACGATGTAGTCTCGCTGCGTCACGACCGAGGAAACACCATGCCCGAGTTCACCACCCTGCGCATCGAGCCCGACGCCACCAACCCGCGCATCGCCCGCCTGCTACTCAATCGTCCCGAGAAGCTGAACGCGATCAACGACGCGATGCCGCGCGAGATCCGCGCCGCGGTGGAATGGGCCAACGCCGAGCCCGGTATCCACGTCACCGTGGTCGAAGGCGCCGGCAAGGGCTTTTGCGGCGGCTACGACCTGAGCCAGTTCGGCGAGGGCCGCATCGACCATCCGTGCCAACAGGAGCGCGACCCCTGGGACCCGATGGAAGACTATGCCTACATGAAGCGCAACACCGAGGACTTCATGAGCCTGTGGCGCAGCCACAAGCCGACGATTGCCAAGGTACACGGCTACGCGGCCGCGGGCGGCAGCGACATCGCCCTGTGCTGCGACCTGCTGGTGATGGCCGACGATGCACGTATCGGCTACATGCCCACGCGTGTGTGGGGCTGTCCCACGACGGCGATGTGGACCTATCGACTCGGTCCGATGCGGGCCAAGCATTTGATGTTCACTGGCGACACCATCGACGGCGTTACCGCGGCAGCGTGGGGATTGGCCAACGAATCCGTTCCGGCCGCCGACCTTGAAGCCGCCACGATGAAGCTCGCGAGCCGCATCGCCGGTGTGCCGCGCGGCCACCTGGCCATGCACAAGATCGTGGTCAACCAGGTCATGCTCGCCATGGGACTGGAGCAAAGCCAGCAAATGGCAACGGTCTTCGACGGCATCACGCGCCACAACCCCGAGGGCCTGTGGTTCCGCCGCTTTGCGCAGGCCGAGGGCTTCAAGGCCGCAGTGCAGTGGCGCGACAGCGGCAGGGCGATTCCCGAGGGCGACGAGGCGAGGGAGCAGATTCGCGTGCTCGAGGAAAAGTTGTCACGCCGGATTTGATCGACTTGTCACGCTGTTGACGGGCACAGGAATGACTGCATGGCGCGTCTCGAACCCCTCAGGCTGCAGCGCGCTGCGCGCGGGCCGAGCGCAGCGCCCGCAGCAGGAGCGGCGCGAACCACACCACCAGCGTGACGACCGCCAGGCCCAGCGCAATGGGGCGCGAGAAGAACGAGGCGAGACTGCCATTGGACTTGATCATCGAGGTGATGAAGTTCTCCTCCAGCATGCCGCCCAACACCACTCCCAGGATGGCCGGCGCTATCGGGAACTTGTTGGCTTCGAGGAGGTAGGCGACGAGCCCCGCAACCAGCATCACGCCCACTTCGAACACCGTGTTGTTGATGGCGAAAGTGCCGACGATGCAGAACAGCAGGATCAGGGGCATGAGGATTTCACGCGGCACCCGAAGAATGCGCCGCGACACCTTGATGCACAGGATGCCCAGCGGGATCATGATGATATTGGCCACGATGAACAGAAGGAACACGGCGTAGATGTTCTGAGGGTTGGTGGTGAAGAGGGTCGGGCCCGGGTTCATGTTCTTCATGTAGAGCACGCCGATCACGATCGCCGTGATCGAGTCTCCGGGGATGCCGAACACCAGCGCGGGAATCCAGGCGCCGGCCAGCGCGCTGTTGTTGGCAGAGCCCGACTCGACGATGCCTTCGACGTGGCCCGTGCCGAACTTCTCCGGCTCCTTCGAGAATTTCTTGCTCATGGCGTACGACATCCATGCTGCGATGTCTGCTCCAGCGCCAGGCAATGCGCCGACCAGCGTACCCAGCACGCTGCCCCGCAGGATCTGCACCGGGTACTTCTTTGCCAGCGTCCACTGGCCCCGCATAACGTTGCCCACCTTCTCCACCACCATCTCAGCCGGGGGACTGGTGTCGACCAGGAAGCGGATGATTTCGGAGATCGCGAACATGCCGATCATCATTGCGATCATGCCGATGCCGCCAGTCATCTCGGCGTTGCCGAAAGTAAAGCGCGGAAAGCCGGCTGGGTTGCCCAGGCCAACGCACGCCACCAGCAGGCCGAGCAGCAATGTCATGACGCCCTTGAGCGGTTCGTTGGAGGTGATGAAGACTGCGCAGGTCAGCCCCAGCAGCACCAGCCAGAAGTACTCGAAGGAACTGAAGTTGAGCGCGAACTCGGCCAGCACCGGGGCGGCGAGGATCAGCACCGCAGTGCCGAACAAGCCGCCGACTGCAGAGAACACCAGCCCCGCACCGAGTGCCAGTTCGGCCTCGCCCTTGCGCGTCATGGCATAGGCCTCGTCCGTGTAGGCCGCGGAAGCAGGCGTTCCCGGGATGCGCAACAGGCAGCCGGGGATGTCGCCGGAGAAGATCGCCATCGCGGTGGCCGTCACCATCGCCGCGATAGCGGGGATCGGTGGCATGAAGAAGGTGACGGGCACCAGCAGCGCGGTGGCCATCGTGGCCGTGAGACCGGGCACCGCACCGACGAACAGTCCGAACAGCGAGGCGCCGAGCATCACCAGCAGCGTCTGCGGCTCGAACACCATCGCGAAAGCCTGCATGATCGCAGCCCACATGGAGACAACCTTTCAGCAGTGACGGGACGCGGTCACCACGCGATGGGCATCAGCAGGCCCCACGGCAGGGGCACGCGCAGCAACTTATAGAACGCGAAGTGAATCGCCAGCGCCGCGATGACGGCGACCAGGGCGGCGCGCGGCAGTGGCACCCGCAGCACTGCAAACAGCGCCATGAGGATGATCACCGCGCAAGGCAGGAAGCCCAGCCACTCGGACGCGACGATGTAGAAGATGATGCCGGCGACCAGCAGCACGAAGGCCAGCGCATGGCGCGGCGAATTCACCCAGTCGTCCCATACCACCCAGGGCTGTTCCGCCCGGTGACGCAAACCGCCAAAGACCAGCATGGCGCCGCCCAGGCACAGGCCCACCGCGATCAGGCCGGGGAACAGGGCCGGTCCCACCGGCTGCCCCGGGATGTTCGGAAAGCCCCGGATCGCGAACAGCACGCTCGCGCCCAGGACGAACAGCAGGACGCCGGAGATGGCGTCGTTGACTTTCATGGGGCTGTGACGGCCTTCGCCGTCACTTCGCGATCCCCACGGCCTTCATCGTGGCGCCCAGGTCCGTATCCGCTTTCGCCATGAACTTCGCGAAGTCTTCCGGCCCTGCGTAGATCACGCCGAAGCCGCGGCTGGCCATGAAGTCGGTGTATTCCTTGCTCGCCGCGACCTTGCGCACAGCGGCGGAAAGCTTGTCGCGCACATCGTTGGGAATGCCCTTGGGTGCGACGATGCCGCGCCACGCGGCCATGGTCCAGTCGCTGCCCGTGGCGGCCTTGAGCGTCGGCACCTGCGGATAGAGCGCCGAAGGCTTCGGGTCCATGATGGCCAGGCTCCTCACCTTGCCCGCGTCGATCAGAGAGCGCGCTTCCGGTAGTGACACCGGTGCCACTTCGACACCGCCCGCCACCATGTCCTGCAGGCCAGGCGCGGCGCCGTTGCTCGGCACCCAAGGCAGTGCCGCCGGGTCGATCTTCTGGTCGCGCAGCAGGCCGGCGATGGCCAGATGCCAGATGCCGCCCTGCCCGGTGCCGGACGCCTTGAACTTGCCCGGATTCGCCTTGATCGCCGCCAGCAGCTCGTTGACCGACTTGTAGGGCGCGTCGGCGCGCACCTGGATGCCGGCCGGGTCGGCGTTGACCAGACCGATCGGCGTGTACGACGCCGGGGTCAATTCCGTCAGGCCCTGCCAATGCATCATTGCGATCTCCACCGTTGCCAGGCCGAGCGTGTAGCCATCGGGTGGTGCCGACGCAATGGCCGCGTGCCCCAC
>JBKJOM010000142.1:0-6128 GCA_046595775.1 Ramlibacter sp.
TGCCGCGGCCACGTTGTCCAAGCCGACCGGGCCGCCGTCGAAGCGGTGGATCACGGCCTCGAGCAGCTTGCGGTCCATCACGTCCAGCCCTTGCGGGTCGACGTCCAGCATCGCCAATGCCTTGTGCGCGATGTCCTGGGTGATCTGCCCGCTGCCCTTCACGTCGGCATAGTCACGCACGCGGCGCAGCAGGCGGTTGGAGATGCGCGGCGTGCCGCGTGAGCGCTTGGCGATTTCCGCGCCGCCCGCCGCGTCCATCGTCACGTTCAGCAGGCCGGCGCTGCGTTTGACGATGCGCGCGAGTTCCTCGGGCGTGTAGAACTCCAGCCGCGCGACGATGCCGACGTGAAGGGCAGCGCGCAAATCACCCAGGACATCGCGCACAAGGCACTGGCCATGCTGGATGTGGACCCGCAGGGACTGGATGTGATGGACCGCAAGCTGCTCGAAGCAGTGATCCATCGTTTCGACGGCGGGCCGGTGGGACTGGACAACATCGCGGCTTCCATCGGCGAGGAGGCGGGCACCATCGAGGATGTGATCGAGCCCTACCTGATCCAGCAGGGCTACCTGCAACGCACGCCGCGCGGCCGTGTGGCCACACTGGCGGCCTTCCGTCACCTGGGCGTCGCGCCGCCGAAGAGTGCCGGCGAGCTGTTCACCGACTGAGCCGCTGTCTGCGGCTGGGCGTTGCAGGAAATCAGTATCTGGGCGACATAGTAGGTGGCCAGCACCCAGAACTGCGCCATCGGCAACGGCACGGCGAACTTGTTCGTCGCCAGCAGCGAATCGCTCAGCATGAAGAAGCAGGCGCCGGTTGCCACGGCAACGGCACGGCCGTCGCGCAACATCACGGCGCGGCCGATGGCCTGCGCCGCCATCAGCGCGATCACCATCACATAGGCGGCCACCGCAATTTTCAGGACCGGATCGAGCCCGCCATACAGGAACGCATACATCACCGCGCCGACCCCCAGCGTGGCGGCCAGGGCGCGGCCGCTCGCGAACCAGGGCAGGCCCTGTTTGAAGACGGCGATGTAGAACAGGTGCGCGATGAGGAAAGACACCAGCCCCGGGATGAAGAACCCGGGCACCATCAGGAAGCAGTCGCCCGCCAGCGAGAACACGAGGGCGCCTACCAGCAGCAAGCCGAAACGGCTGCGCTCGCGCCACAACTGAAAGCGGTCGACCACGCACAGGATAGCCATCGCCATCGCCAGTGGCTTGAAGAAGCGGTGCAATTCGACCAGGCCTTCTGCTCCGGTCGCTGCCGCCAGCGCGCAGGCTTCGACCAGCAGGGCTTCCATCATCGAGATGCGGCCCTGCATCACCGCGCCCACGGCCCACAAGCCTGCCGACAGTGCCACGAGCCAGACGCCGGACTGCGAGAGCGGCATCCTGTCCGCATGCCAGAGGAACAACGCGACACCCTGCAGCAGGATCGCGAACTGGATTGCGCTGAACCACGCCACGGCCTTGGTCATCGGCGGGTGGTAGCGCTCGACCTTCGCGATATCGAACGCGGGTTTGGGAAAGCGCGCCGCCACATCCGCCGGCCGCCAGCCGGGCGGCTTGATCCAGACGCGCAACTTGTCGAGCCAGTTGCGCGCGTGCCACGAGTCCTTGGCCAGCGCCCAGTAAACCTCGGCGTTGGACCACATCGGGTCCCAGCTGTCCAGCGGGCTGCGGGTGCCGTAGACGCACTTCTCGCCTTCCTCGCAGAAGCTGCCAAACAGGCGGTCCCAGACGATCAGCAAGCCGCCGTAGTTGCGATCGAGATAGCCATCGTTCACCGCGTGGTGCACGCGGTGATTGGACGGCGAGCAGAACCATCGGTCGAACCAGCCGAGCTTTGGCACGTGCTCGGTGTGCACCCAGAACTGGTACAGCAAGTCGATCAGCGCGACCACGCCGAACACCAACGGTGGCACGCCCGCAACGGCCATCGGCACGTAGAAGATCCAGCCGAACAAAGCGCCGGAACTGGTCTGTCGCAAGGCGGTCGAGAGGTTGTAGTCCTGGCTTTGGTGGTGCACCACATGGGCCGCCCAGAACACCGCGCTCTCGTGGCCCGCGCGGTGCAACCAGTAGTAGCAGAAGTCGTAGAAGACGAGCGCCAGCACCCAGCCGTACCAGGAGAGCCAGAACGCATCGTTGTGCCAGAGCGCGAGCGTTTGGTAGACGGCGGTGTAGATGCCGACGCGGAACAGGCGCGTGAACACCGCGCTCACCTGGCTCAACATGCCCAGGCCGATGCTGTTGATGGCGTCGTTCAGGCGGTAGGTATTGCGCTTCTTCGCCCAGCCCCAGGCAAACTCGATGGCGATCAGCCCGAAGAAGACCGGTGTCGCGTAGACGATGACTTGGGAAGGGCTCAGGCTCATAGGCCCGGATTGTGCGGGGCCTTAAGTCAGCGCGCCTCTGGCGTCAACCCTGATGATCCGGTCCACCACGCCGTCCCGCATGCCACCGGTCACGCCGATCATGTGGTCATGCAGATTCACCGTGGGGTCGCAATGGCCGGGAATGAGCCAGACCATGCGCCCGATGGCGGGCACGCGCGTGCTGGCACCGGCCGGACGCAGGATTCCGTGCTCGTCGCCGCCGTTGGCATATTCAAGCTCGCTCTGCGGATCGAGCGCCAGCACCTTGGGCAGCCCGGAATCGATCGCGTGGCTCTTGTGGCCGGCATCGCAGACGGCGTGATGCTCGTGCGAGCTGATTACCTGCGACTTCACGAACAGGGCGTGCTCGAAATGGGGTTGCGCCGGGTCGCGCTCGTTGGCCGCGTAGTCGGCGTCCATGAACAGGAAAGAGCCCGCCTGCAGCTCACCGTACGCGCCGCTCGCCGCTTCGCAAACCAGGGTGCCGGTGCCCGCGCCGGTGACGAGCTCGACCGGGATGCCCGCGGCTTCGATCAGGCTGCGCGTGTATTTCACGTCTTCGACCACCACGGCGATGGCTTCGCGCCGCGCCTGTGCGCTGCGAATGTGCTGGGCCCGGCCGTGGTAGGCCTGCAGGCCGGCGAACCGGAGCGACCCGTGCTTGCGAATCTCCTGCGCCAGCGCAACGGCCGCCGGACCGGGCGGAACGCCGCAGCGGCCCTGGCCCACGTCGATCTCGATGAAGACGTCGATTACCGCCTTCGCGCCGTGCGTCGCGCGCGCCTCGTCCATCGCCTGCGCCAGGCGGGTGACGCCTTCAGCGCTGTCCACCGCAATCGCGAGCCGTCCGCCTTCGGCCGCCAGCCGATGCGCCAGTGCGGCAACGCGCGAGAGCTTGTGGGGTGCGATGACTTCGTTGCTGATGTAGATGTCCTTCACGCCACCCCCGGCCATCACTTCGGCCTCGGCGGTCTTCTGCACGCAAACGCCCACCGCGCCGGCCTGCACCTGCAGCATGGCGAGAGCGGCACTCTTGTGCATCTTGGCGTGCGGCCGCCAGCGCACGTCGTGCTTGCGGGCGAAGTCGGCCATGCGGGTGATGTTGCGCTGAGCGGCATCGAGGTCGACCACCAGAGCGGGCGTGTCGATCTCATGCACGCTGCGCCCCACGAGGGCGGCCAGCGCTTCAGAAACTGGTGTTTTCATCGGCGGCTGCGCTGTCCAGGTGCTGGGTGTCGGACCAGCCCACGAGCGTAAAACCGTCGGGTGTCCACAGCAGGCGGTTGATCGCGCCATTGGGCAGTTCCCAGGTCCGCGGGGAGTTCACTTCCTGGCCGGTGGCGACGCGGTACAGCGCGTCCAGCACACCGCCGTGCGCGACGACCACGATCTGCTCGCCGGGATGGCGCGCCGCCAGCTCTTTCATCGTGCGGGTAACGCGCTCGCGCAGCTGCAAGAGCGACTCACCGCCTTCAGGCGGCTGCCACTCGGGAATGCGCCGGCGCCAGTTCTGCGCATGCTCGGGCCAGTCGCGATGGATCTCGTCGAAGGTCTTGCCTTCGAACATGCCGAAGCCGCGCTCGCGCAAGCCCTCGTCCGGTACGACGGGAATGCCCGCGACCTCCGCAATGGACTGCGCAGTTTGGTGCGCGCGCCCCAGGTCGCTGGAGTAAACCGCCTTGATGCTCTCGCCGGCCAGCGCCTCGCCGACACGGCGCGCTTGCCAGCGTCCGGTGTCGTTCAAGCCGATGTCAAGCTGGCCCTGGATTCGTGCATCGACGTTCCAGGCCGTCTCGCCATGGCGGACGGCAATGATGCGGGTGGCTTCCACGCATCCATTCTAGGAGGCAACCCGGCGGTTCCCAACCCCCGGATTGGTTGCCAGGTGTCAGCCGGGCAGCTGGACATTGACCACGCGAGGGCCTGCCGGCGGCACGGGGAACCCTTGCATCGCGGCCTGGAACATCGCCGGGAGCACCTTCGAACTGTCGCGCCAGGGGCCGTCGTTCACCGCCCGTGTTTCGTAGACCACCTTGTTGCTGCCGAGGTCGCGCACGACGATGGTCACCTCCCGGTGGTACCAGGGCGGGTCAGGGGGCGACATCACGCCCAGATGGCCGTGGCGCCGGCCGATGCCCAAGCCCCAGCGCAATCCCGGGGCCCAGGGATCGCCCCAGGGCGACGTGACTTCAGTCAGGCGCGCGTCGATCTGCACGCTGTAGCGCGGGGCTGCATCGTCCCGGCGAAAGCCCGCCTGGTGCAGCGAGACGTCCGCCAGGGCCTCGAGTTCTGCCTGCTGGGCCAGTTGCTGCGAAGGCAAGCGCTCGAAGCGGTAAGTCGCTGGGGCGGGCTTCGCCGTGAGCTGGCTGAACGATTGGACGTGGTTGTCGAGCACGTAGGTGCTGGCGCAACCACTGAGCAGCGCAATGGCCGCCAGGCCCACAAAACGAACGATGGTCGACTTCATTTCTTCACCTCATCGATGAAGCCGCGACGGCTTCACATCTTGATGACTTGCAATCCGGGCAGGGCCGCTGGCGAGGGAAAGTCTTCGACGTCGAAAGCCTTGTCCCCCTCTTGGCTGGCCATGCCGTTCAAGGTGAGACTCGCGAAATCGAACAACGTTCCGTCGGCCAGGTGCGAGGGCACGACGTTTCGCAGCGCAGTGGACATGTTGTCGAGGCGGCCGGGATGCTTGCGCTCCCACTCGCGAAGCATCTCGCCGACCTGCTTGCGCTGCAGGTTTTCCTGGCTGCCGCACAAGGTGCAAGGGATGATGGGGAAGGCGCGATGCTCGGCCCAACGCACCAGGTCTTTCTCGGCGACATAGGCCAGGGGGCGGATCACCATGTGGCGGCCATCGTCGCTGGCCAGCTTGGGCGCCATGCCCTTCAACTTGCCGCCGAAGAACATGTTCAGGAACAAGGTCTGCAGGATGTCGTCGCGGTGGTGGCCCAACGCGATGCGGGTCGCGCCCAGCTCATCCGCGACGCGGTACAGGATGCCGCGCCGCAGGCGTGAGCACAGGCTGCACATCGTCTTGCCCTCGGGGATCTTGTCCTTGACGATGGAGTAGGTGTCCTGCTCCTCGATACGGAAGGGCACGCCCAGCGCCTTCAGGTACCCGGGCAATACATGTTCGGGAAAGCCGGGCTGCTTCTGGTCGAGGTTCACCGCGATCAGCTCGAACGACACCGGCGCACGGGCCCTCAGCTTGATGAGGATGTCGAGCAGGCCGTAGCTGTCCTTGCCGCCCGAAACGCACACCATCACCTTGTCGCCCTCGCCGATCATGTTGTAGTCGGTGATGGCCTGGCCCGCGAGCCGGCACAGGCGCTTTTCGAGCTTGTGCGACTCGCGCTCGATCTTGCGTTCCCGCTTGAGGGGGAGGGGCTCGTTTTCTGTCCAGACTGCGCTCATGATGGGCGCCATTGTCGCAGGAGGGCCTTCAGGGGGCGGGCCCACATCGCCCACTGGCTAGGTGGGCTCGAGCAGGCCCCGCTGTTCGAGCAGAGGCTCCACTTTCGGTGGCCGGCCGCGAAAAGTCTCGTAGGCCCGGCCAGGTTCCACGCTGTTGCCGCTCGAATAGATCGTGCGCAGCAGGCGCTGGGCGATCTCGGCATCGAAGGGGTTGCCCGCTTCCTCGAATGCGCCGTAAGCGTCGGCATCCAGCACCTCGGCCCACATGTAGACGTAGTAGCCAGCGGCGTACGAGTCGCCGTTGAAAAGATGCTGGAAGTGAAC
>JBKJOM010000121.1:0-59575 GCA_046595775.1 Ramlibacter sp.
AGGCCGCCAAAGCGTTTGGAGATCCCGGCAACGCGAAGTACTGTTTCTGCCATGGTGGTCCCGTTACTTCGGATTGTTCTGCAGGGACTTGCCGTGTTCCGGCGTTGGCCACAGCCCGCGCGGACGCCACAGCATCACGATAATCATGGCCAGCGCGATCAGCAGCTGGCGCAGGATCGACGCGTCGAGCCGGCCGCCGGTGATGGACTGCAGGTCGAACACGCCCGACACCCACCGCAGCACTTCGGGCAGCGCCGACAGCAGGATCGCCCCGAGGATCACGCCCGGCAGGTGACCGATGCCACCCAGCACCACCATGGCGACGATCATCACCGACTCCATCAGGCTGAACGATTCGGGCGACACGAAGCCCTGGAAGGCGGCAAACATGGTGCCCGACACCCCGCCGAAGGTGGCGCCCATGCCGAACGCCAGCAGCTTCAGGTTGCGCGTGTTGATGCCCATCGCCTTGGCCGCGATTTCGTCTTCGCGGATCGCCATCCAGGCGCGGCCGATGCGCGACACCTCGAGCCGGTGGCAGATCACGATGCTGACCAGCACCAACGCCAGGAACAGGTAGTAGTACTGCGTGACGGAGTTGATGGTGTAGCTGCCGATGTCCAGCGGACGTGCCAGGTTCAGCCCGGGCAGGCCCAGGGCATCGAACTTGAACAGCGTGATCGATTCGATCTGGCTCAGGCCCTTGGGACCGTTGGTGAGGTTCACCGGATGGTCCAGGTTGTTCAGGAACACGCGGATGATTTCGCCGAAGCCGAGCGTCACGATCGCCAGGTAGTCGCCGCGCAGCTTCAGCGTGGGCGCGCCCAGCAGCACGCCGAAGAAGCCAGCTACCAGCGCCGCCAATGGAATGACCAGCCAGACCGACGTGTGCAATCCACCGGGGAACATTTGCGCGAACCAGGGAAAGGCCTCCGACAGGTGCGGCGACGCCATCAGCGCATACAGATAGGCGCCGATGGCAAAGAAGGCGACGAAGCCGAGGTCGAGCAAGCCGGCGAAGCCGACGACGATGTTCAGGCCCAGCGCCAGCAGGATGTAGAGCAGCGCGGTATCGGCGATGCGCACCCAGAAGTTGCCTGCGGCCTGCAGCATCAGCGGCAGGATCGCCAGCGCCAGCGCGCCGAGGACCCACACCACGGTCTTGTTCTGCTTGGTGATCATGGTCGCGTCTCCTTCAGGCACGGTCCGCGACGCGCTCGCCGAGCAGGCCGGACGGCCGCAGCGTCAGCACCACGATCAGCACGATGAAAGCGAAGATGTCTGAGTAGTGGCTGCCCAGCACGCCGCCGGTGAGCTTGCCGAGATAGCCGGACCCGATCGATTCGATCAGGCCCAGCAGGAGGCCGCCCACCACGGCGCCGGCCAGGTTGCCGATGCCGCCGAACACCGCCGCGGTGAAGGCCTTCAGGCCGGGAAGGAAGCCCATGGTGTGCTGCACCGTGCCGTAGTTGGATGCGTACATGACGCCGGCGATGGTGGCCAGCACGGCGCCGATGATGAAGGTCGCGGAAATCACGGTATCCGGCTTCACGCCCATCAATGCCGCCACGCGCGGGTTTTCCGAAGTGGCCCGCATCGCGCGGCCGAGGCGGGTGTAGTTCACCAGGTACATCAGCACCGCAAGCGAGATCGCCGTCACGCCCAGGATCATGATCTGGGTGGGAGTGATGACCGCGCCGGCGAACTGGATCGGCGCGGCCGGCAGCAGCGTGGGATACGGCTTGTAGTTCGGCTTGAAGATGATCATCGCCAGCGTCTGCAGCAGGATCGACATGCCGATCGCCGTGATCAGTGGCGCGAGCTTCGGGCTGTTGCGCAACGGCCGGTAGGCGATCTTCTCGATTGCGAAGTTGAGGACCGACGCAACGACGCAGGAGATGATCAATGCGAGCAGCAACAGCAGCCAGCCCGGAATGCCGGGCATCGCCTCCTGCGCCGTGGTGATGATCGCCCAGCTGGTCAGCGCGCCCACCATCAGCACCTCGCCGTGCGCGAAGTTGATCAGGTTGATGATGCCGTACACCATGGTGTAGCCCAAGGCCATCAGCGCATACATGCTGCCGAGGACCAGACCGTTGATGATCTGCTGCAGCAGGATTTCCATACAGGTTTTCTCCGTTCTCCGGCCCCGCCGGTGACGGGACGCGCGTTTTCTTGGTCGATGCGCGCGCCTTCGTGAGGCGCTTGCCCATCTAGCAAAAAACCCGCCAAGCAGATCCGTGGCGGGTTGGGCGGGATTGTAAAGGAGCCTCCCGGCGGGCCCCCACGCTTCGCCCTAGGGGTTTTACCCTCCTTGCGGCCCGTCCTTGCGATTGAGCGCGCGCAACTCGCGCAGCTTCTCGCCGATGCGGATCTCCAGCCCACGCTCCACCGGGCGGTAGAACTGCGGCGGTTTCATCCCCTCCGGAAAATAGGTCTCGCCCGCGGCGAAGCCGCCTTCTTCGGCATGCGCGTAGCGATAGTCCTTGCCATGGCCCAGGTCCTTCATCAGGCGCGTGGGCGCATTGCGCAAATGCATGGGCACCGGGCGCGTGCCTTCCTTGCGCACCAACGCACGCGCCTCGTTGTACGCGGTGTAGACCGCGTTCGACTTGGGCGCGATGGCCAGGTACACCAGGCATTCGGCCAGCGCCAGTTCGCCCTCGGGCGAGCCGAGCCGCTCGTACACCTCCGAGGCGTCGAGCGCCAGCCGCAGCGCGCGCGGATCCGCCAGGCCGACGTCTTCGATCGCCATGCGGATCATGCGGCGCGCGATGTAGCGCGGATCGGCCCCGCCGTCGAGCATGCGGACGAACCAGTACAGCGTGGCGTCCGGGTCCGAGCCGCGCATCGACTTGTGCAGCGCGCTGATGCTGTCGTAGAACTGGTCGCCGCCCTTGTCGTAGCGGCGCATGCGCTCACCGAGCACGCGCAGCAGCCACGCGTCCGTGATCTCGGCGCGTTTCTCCGTGGTCGCGGCCACCGCGAGGGTCTCCAGCGTATTCAGCAACCGGCGCGCATCGCCGTCAGCGTAGGCGATCAGCCGATCGAGCGCGGCCTCTTCGATGGCCGGGACTGCATCGATCGCCTGCGCGCGTTGCACGATGTGCTGGAGGTCGTCCTCGACGAGCGGTTGCAGCACGTACACCGCAGCCCGCGACAACAGCGCGGAATTGACTTCGAACGAGGGGTTCTCGGTGGTGGCGCCGATGAAGGTGAACAGGCCGGACTCGACGTGCGGCAGGAAGGCATCCTGCTGGCTCTTGTTGAAGCGATGCACCTCGTCGACGAACACGATGGTGCGGCGGCCATGCCCTTGCGCAACCTGCGCCTGCTCCACGGCCTCACGGATGTCCTTGACACCTCCCAGCACGGCGCTGATGGTGATGAACTGCGCTTCGAACGCGTCGGCCATCAGCCGCGCGATGGTGGTCTTGCCGGTGCCCGGCGGCCCCCACAGGATGCAGCTATGCGGCTGGCCGGATTCGAAGGCGATGCGCAGCGGCATGCCGTCGCCGAGCAGTTGCTGCTGGCCGATGACCTCGCCCAGGGACTGCGGCCGCAATCGCTCGGCGAGCGGCGCGTGGGCGGAGGCGGGCTTGCGCATGCGGCGAGTTTATAGTCCGCCCATCATGGATGCGGCGCTCTGGTCTACCTTCTCGGCCCTGCTCGGCGCCCTCGTCGGCGGCGGTATCAGCTTCCTGTTGAACCGGCAGCAGTTCCGCAACCAGCTGCGGGTCCTGCAGGAGCAGCACAAGGTGGAGTACATGGCGGAAGAGACGGCACGGCACTTCCTGGCGCACAAGTCGTTCACCGACCGATCCTTCGAAACGCTGCGCAATCACCTCGGCGGCTTCGGCGATGACGAACTGCGCAAGATCCTGGTGCGCGCCGGGGCCATCCGCGTCTACCGTGAGGACGGCAGCGAATGGTGGCGGCTGCTCTCCCGCATGGAGGAATACATCGAGCGCAAGGAGCTCGATCGCATGGCGCGGGAGATTTGAGGGGAGACAAATCCCTGGAACGCAGGGGCGCAGAGGTCCTCTGCGCCGTCGGCGTTCACTGGGCCCGCCCTGGGTTTGCAACCTTCAGGGGGCCTTCACCACGTCTGCGCCCTGCGGCGCCTGGAAGCGGAACGCATCGGCTGTCACGCCGGCATTCACCTGCATGCCATTGAAGGTCAGCATCGAACGCTGGCCGAAGCCGTCGAGGATCTCCAGCGCCGCCAGCATGTCGCCGCGGAAGCCGACCTTCATGTTGGTCAGCTGGCCTTCCTTGACCCGCGGGGTGGCTTGCACCCACTGCATGCCATCCCGGTCGGGCAGCGCCTGCAGGTCGAAGTCCTTCTTCAGCGTCTCGAGATCGGGCGCGGAAGCGATCAGCGCCGCGGGTGTGGTGCCCAGCACCTGCGCCTGCTTGCGGGAGGTCACCTGGTTCAGGCCGACGTCGTGCATCCACAGCGTCTGGCCGTCGGCGACGATGGTCTGCTCGAAAGGCTTCCGGTAGACGAAGCGGAAGCGGTTCGGGCGCTGGAATTCGAAAGTGCCGTTCGAGGTCTTGGTACGGGCGGCCTGGCCTTCGCGGGCCGGGCCCGTCACCACCTGCGTGAACTCGGACTTGCCGCTCTTCGCGTTCTTGATGAAGTTTTCGAGGCTTTCGATCGGGCCCGCCTGGACGGCGAGCGCTGAGCCGCAGATCAGCGCGGCAGCAAACAGTTTCTTCATGAGGTTCTCCAACAGAGCATTGTCCGTTGGGTGGCCCTGCCGCGCTGAAGTTCGTTACGAAGCGTTTATTTGCCTCCAAAAAATCGCCAGGCGATTTTTCGGGGGCCCCTAGTCCTGACGACCGGGCACCAGGATCTCGCGCTGCCCACGGGCATTCATCGAGCTCACCAGGCCGGATTTCTCCATGGCTTCGAGCAGGTTGGCCGCCTTGTTGTAGCCAATCGCCAAATGCCGCTGCACCAGCGAGATGCTGGCCTTCTGGTTCTTCAGCACGACTTCCACGGCCCGGTCGTACAGCGGATCGCCCTCGCCGCCACCCTCGCCGGGCGTTCCGCCCAAGCCATCGTCGCCATCGACGGTGCCGCCTTCCAGCACGCCCTCGATGTAGTTGGGCTCGCCCTGCGACTTGAGGTACGCCACCACGCGATGCACTTCCTCGTCGCTGACGAAGGCGCCGTGCACCCGGATCGGCAGCCCGGTCCCACTTGCCATGTAAAGCTGGTCGCCCATGCCGAGCAACGCCTCGGCGCCCATCTGGTCGAGGATGGTGCGGCTGTCGATCTTGCTCGACACCTGGAATGAAATGCGGGTGGGAATGTTCGCCTTGATCAGGCCGGTGATCACGTCGACGCTGGGGCGTTGCGTCGCCAGGATCAGGTGAATGCCGGCGGCGCGCGCCTTCTGCGCCAGCCGGGCGATCAGTTCTTCGATCTTCTTGCCCACGACCATCATCAGGTCGGCCAGCTCGTCGATCACCACCACGATGTGCGGCAGGCGGTCCAGCGGCTCCGGGCTTTCCGGCGTCAGGCTGAACGGGTTGTAGATGAACTGTTCCTTCGCCTTGGCTTCATCGATCTTGTGGTTGTAGCCGGCGAGGTTGCGCACCCCCAGCTTGGACATCAGCTTGTAGCGCCGCTCCATTTCAGCCACGCACCAGGTCAGTCCGTTGGCGGCCTGCTTCATGTCGGTGACCACCGGGCACAGCAGGTGCGGGATGCCTTCGTAGACCGACATCTCCAGCATCTTCGGGTCGATCATCAGCAGGCGCACGTCGCGCGCTTCGGCCTTGTACAGCAGGCTCAGGATCATCGAGTTGATGCCGACCGACTTGCCCGAACCCGTGGTACCCGCCACCAGCACGTGCGGCATCTTCGCGAGATCCGCCACCACCGGGTTGCCGACGATGTCCTTGCCAAGACCGAGTGTCAGCTGCGACTTCGCCTCGTTGTACGCCTGCGAACCGAGGATCTCGGACAGGCGGATCGACTGCCGCTTGGCGTTGGGCAGTTCCAGCGCCATGTAGTTCTTGCCCGGGATGGTCTCGACCACCCGGATCGACACCAGCGAGAGGGAACGCGCCAGGTCCTTGGCCAGTCCGACGATCTGCGAGCCTTTCACGCCGGTGGCAGGCTCGATCTCGTAGCGGGTGATCACCGGGCCGGGCGAAGCCAGCACCACCCGCACCTCGACGCCGAAGTCCTTGAGCTTCTTCTCGATCAGCCGCGAGGTCATCTCGAGCGTCTCGGGGGAAACCGTCTCCTGCCGGCCGACGGCGCCATCGAGCAGGTCGACCTGCGGCAGCTTGCTGTCCGGCATCTCGATGAACAGGGGCTTCTGGCGCTCCTTCGCCACGCGCGCGCTCTTGGGCAGTTCGACCATCAGCGGCTCGATCACCATCGGCGTCGGGTGATGCTCCTCAATGTCGATGCGCTCTTCCTGCAGCGTCTCCTCGCGCTCGCGGGCGGCACGCTGACCGAGGACGAGGTCTTCGGCGATCTCGCGCCGCGCGCGGCGCGACTGCACGAAGCCGTCGATGGTGGCGCCGATGCGCTCGGCAACGTGGCTCCACGAGAAGCGGAACACCAGCGCGGCGCCCAGCACCAGCAGCGCGACAAACACCAGGCCGGAGCCGGTGAAACCGAGCCACTTCTCACCGAGCGGACCGGCGATGAACCCGAGTGCGCCACCGGCGTGGTCCGGCAGGCCGCCTTCGAGCCGGTAGAGACGCGACCACTCGAGCGCGCTGCTCGCGGTGAGCAACACCGCCAGGCCGATCCAGAACGCCCAGCGGCTTTGCAGCCAGCGGCTGCCCGAAGGCGCCGGTGGTGGTGCGTCGGCACGCATCCATGTGGCAAGCGTCGCGAGCCAGGCCCTCAGGCCCGCGGCCACGCACCACCACGCGGAGTAACCAAGCAGGAAGTAGCTGGCGTCGGCCAGCCACGCGCCCAGGCGCCCGCCCCAGTTGTGCACTGCCGGCAGCGCACCCGAGGTGGAGAAGGACGGATCGAGCGCGGAATACGAGAGCAGCGCCAGCAGCCAGAACACCAGGGCGACCGCGCCCAGCACCAGACCGGTTTCATGCGTGAAGCGGGCGAAGCCGGCACGTGGCAGCGAGGGTGCCGGTGCCGTTTCGTTCAGGGTGTTCAGCGAGTACGTCATGCGCAAGGGTGAGCTTAGCGCAGCGTTCGCTCACCTCCGAGCGAAGTGTTGTTTGCCTTCGACGGGAGCCTGCGCCTTACCCGAGCGTCGTCAACCGATCCTTCACCACCATTGACCCGTCTTCCCGGGTCTCGATGAAGCCGCGGTCTTCCAGATCCTTCATCACGCGGCTGACCATTTCGCGCGAGGCGCCGACCATCTTGGCGATGTCCTGGCGCGAGATGCGTTCGCGGATGGTCATCACGCCTTCGCGGTCCGGCTGGGCGAATTCGAGCAGCGCGCGTGCCACGCGGCCATAGACGTCCATCAGGGCGAGCGACTCGATCTTGCGATCGGCATGGCGCAGGCGCTGCACCAGCCCCTTCATGATCGCGTACGACATCGAGCTGTTCTCCGGCAGGCAGCGCGCGAACTCGGCGCGGCCCAGGGTGAGCATGTCGGTCTGCACTTCGGCGCGCACGGTGGCCGAATGCGGCTCATTGTCGATCAGGCTCATCTCGCCGATGTAGTCGCCCGGCTGCAGGGTGGCGAGGATGACTTCGCGGCCGCGCTTGTCGGAAGTCACCACGCGCACCCGGCCGGTCAGGATGATGAAGAGCGTGTTGGACTTCTCGCCCTGCCCCACGATCACCTCGCCGCGCTTGAACCGGCGCTTGCTGACCGCGTCCGCAACGGCCTCGGCCTGGTTGGCTGTCAGCAGCGCAAACAGCGGCACCCGGCGTATGAGTTCCAGATTGGACAGCATCGACATTCTTCAAATCCCTTCAGGCCGAAACGCCAGCGATGGGTTCTTACAATCGCAGAGATAGCAACCAGCAAGCGGTATGCACAACCCCAGGGGTTGATACTCACCGGCACGGCCCGAAATGTACACCGAGCCGTTTCCCACACGGACTTTTACCATGCCAAACACCCAACACGCCAAAGTCCTGATCCTCGGGTCGGGCCCCGCAGGCTACACCGCTGCAGTGTATGCCGCGCGCGCCAACCTCGATCCCGTCCTGATCACCGGCATCGCGCAAGGTGGCCAGCTGATGACGACCACCGACGTCGACAACTGGCCTGCCGATGCCGGGGGTGTTCAGGGTCCCGAGTTGATGCAGCGTTTCCTCGAACACGCCGAGCGCTTCAAGACGCAGATCATTTTCGACCACATCAACGCAGTCGACTTCAGCCAGCGGCCTTTCACGCTCAAGGGCGACAGCGGCGGGTACACCTGCGACTCGCTCATCATCGCGACCGGCGCTTCGGCCAAATACCTCGGCCTGCCTTCAGAAACAGCCTTCATGGGCAAGGGCGTGTCCGGCTGCGCCACCTGTGACGGTTTCTTCTACCGCGGCCAGGTCACCTGCGTGATCGGCGGCGGCAACACCGCAGTCGAAGAGGCGCTGTACCTGTCCAACATCGCGAGCAAGGTGTACCTGGTGCACCGCCGCGACAAGTTCCGCGCCGAGCCGATCCTGATCGACAAGGTGATGGACAAGGTCAAGGAAGGCAAGATCGAACTCAAGGTATTCAAGACGCTCGACGAAGTGCTCGGCGACAAGACCGGGGTAACCGGCGTTCGCCTGAAGGACACCGTGTCGGGCCAGACCGAAGACCTGATGCTGCAAGGCTGCTTCATCGCGATCGGCCACCAGCCCAACACCGACATCTTCAAGGGCCAGCTGGAGATGAAGGATGGCTACATCCTCACGAAGTCGGGCCTGTCCGGCATGGCCACTATGACCAGCGTACCGGGCGTCTTCGCGGCCGGCGACGTGCAGGATCATGTGTACCGGCAGGCGATCACCAGCGCCGGGACGGGCTGCATGGCGGCGCTGGACGCGCAGCGGTTCCTGGAACAGGCGAGCTGATCAAGCCGGGCTCGACAACTCACGCTATAATCGCGGGCTCGGCCGCTTTTTGACGGCCATCATGGGTTACCGCCACCCTTCTGGCGAGGTGAGGTGCTCCCATCAGGGACCACCGTTTTGTATCGGAGTGCTTATGGCACGCGTCTGCGACGTAACGGGCAAGGGCCCGATGGTCGGAAACAACGTTTCCCACGCCAACAACAAAACCAAGCGCCGGTTCCTGCCGAACCTGCAATATCGCCGTTTCTGGGTCGAAGCAGAAAACCGTTGGGTTCGCCTGCGTGTTTCGAGCGCCGCGTTGCGCCTGATCGACAAGAACGGTATCGATAGCGTGCTCGCAGACATGCGCGCTCGCGGTCAAGCTTAACGCCAAGGAGAACCATCATGGCAAGCAAAGGCGGACGCGAAAAGATCAAGCTGGAATCCACTGCGGGCACCGGCCATTTCTACACGACGAGCAAGAACAAGAAGACGATGCCCGAGAAGATGTCGATCATGAAGTTCGACCCGAAGGCCCGCAAGCACGTCGAGTACAAGGAAATGAAGCTGAAGTAATCTTCAATGCTTCAAACGACAAAGCCCCGCGTCGCGGGGCTTTGTTTTTGGCTGCGCGCAATAACATGCAGCGCGACGCCCCATGAAAAAAGCCGGACTCGTCCGGCTTTTTTCATCTGATCAGGCATTCGCAAATCGCCCCGCGATTTGCGAATGAATCACTAGGCATGGGCGGCGCGCAGCTTCATCGAGAACTGCTGCAGGGCGACGATTCCGCTTTCCTCGGCGCGGCGGCACCAGGCCTGCAGGTCAACGGCGAGTTGCTCACGCGACTGCGAGGTGTTCAGCCACATCTGGCGAAGCTCTTCGCGCATGGCAAGCATCTTGTCCAGCACCGGGTGGGCGGCACGGGCCTGCGCCAGTTGCGGCCGGACAGCGGCCGGCACGCGGTCGTCATCGCGGTGCAGCCAGCGCTTGCTGGACTTCAACGCCGTGACATCGGCCTGCCTGGCCTTGAGCTGCTCGATCTCGGCCTTGCAGACGGCCTTGAGTTCGCGGCCATAGGCGGCCATGACTTCGTAGCGGTTGGCGATCAGGGCCTCGAGGGTTTTTTCGTCGGCGACGGGCTTGATCGCGCCGAGCTGCAGCTTGGGCGGCACCTTCTTGACCGTGGCCCAGCCGATCTTTTCCATCAGCGAAATGTAGAACCAGCCCACGTCGAACTCGTAGGGCTTGACCGAGAACTTCGCCGACGTGGGATAGGTGTGGTGGTTGTTGTGCAGCTCTTCGCCACCGATCACGATGCCCCAGAAGCTGACATTGGTGCTGGCATCCGGCGATTCGAAGTTGCGATAGCCCCAATAGTGGCCGACGCCGTTGATCACGCCGGTGGCCATGACCGGAATCCAGGCCATCTGCACCGCCCAGACGGCCAGGCCAATGGCGCCGAAAAGGGCCACATTCAGGATCAGCATCAGGCCGACGCCCTGCCAGCTGAATCGCGTGTACAGGTTGCGCTCGATCCAGTCGTTGGGCGTGCCGGTGCCGTACTTGACCATGGTCTCGGCGTTCCTTGATTCCGCGCGATACAGCTCCACGCCTTCCAGCAGGAGCTTCTTGAGGCCGTAGATCTGCGGGCTGTGCGGATCTTCCGCTGTCTCGACCTTGGCGTGGTGCTTGCGGTGGATGGCCACGAATTCCTTGGTGACCATGCCGGTGCCGATCCACATCCAGAAACGGAAGAAGTGGAAGGGGATCGGTCCGAGGTCAAGGGCGCGGTGCGACTGCGAGCGGTGCAGGAACACAGTCACGCCGACGATGGTGATGTGGGTGGTGACCAGCGTGTACAGCACGACCTGCCACCACGCGAGGTTCCACAGGCCATTTGCCAGCCACTCAGCGACCGCACTCAGGACAGGCCAATCGGGGAAGTACATGGATGAAATATCTCTTTCGTGAAGGGGGAACAGGTGGGGCCGATTTGCCCTTGTTTCCAGCTCCCGATTCTAAGGTGGAGGGTCCTTTTCGGGGCTGTGGTTAACCACAGAGCCCTTTTATGAGCCTTAAGTGTCAATTTTTTGTCCAGGCCGCCGCGAAGAACCCATCGGTCGCGTGCCTGTGCGGCCAGAGCCGCAAGTAGTCAGCGCCGGTTTGACCCCCGGCGCAAAGGGTCGCTGCATCGGCCACCTTGAGATTGGACAGCGCCTCGCCCGCCGACAGTGGGCTGAACTCCCCATTCGCCGCCGAAAATGCCTCGGCGATCGCCTCGTTTTCCTGCGGCAGGATGCTGCAGGTGGCGTAGACCAGCCGGCCGCCTGGCTTCAGCAGCCGCGAGGCGCTTTGCAGGATCGCAGCCTGCTTGGCCGCCATTTCTTCCACCGATTGAAGGGACTGGCGCCACTTCAGGTCGGGATTGCGGCGCAGAGTGCCCAGGCCCGAACACGGCGCATCAATGAGCACCCGGTCGATCTTGCCGGCCAGCCGCTTGATGCGGTCGTCGCGCTCATGGGCGATCGCTGCCGGGTGCACGTTCGACAACTTGCTGCGCGCCAGGCGGGGCTTGAGCGCGTCGAGCCGGTGGGCCGAGGTGTCGAACGCATAGAGCCGTCCGGTGTTGCGCATGGTCGCGCCGATCGCGAGGGTCTTGCCGCCGGCGCCGGCGCAGAAGTCCACCACCATCTCGCCCCGCTTGGCGTCCAGCAACAGGGCCAGCAGCTGCGAGCCTTCGTCCTGAACCTCGATCGCGCCGCGCTCGAACGCGGGAAACTTGTTGATCGCAGGCTTGCCATCGATGCGCAGGCCCCAGGGCGAATACGGGGTCGGCGCCGACGGCACGCCGGCCGACTTCAGCTCCCTGCGCACCTCATCGCGCTTGTCATGCAGCGTATTCACTCGCAAGTCGAGCGGCGCGGGCTGCTGCAGGCTCTCTGCGAGCGCCCAGAACCCGTCGCCCAGCTGCGCTTTCAACGGCCCGACCAGCCACTCGGGCAGGTTGTGGCGGTGGCGCTCCAGCAGGTCCTTGGGGTTGACCGCATCGCACTGGTCAAGCCAGTTCTTCTCCTGGTCGTTCAAGGCGCTCTTGAGGAAGTCGCGCGGCCCGTGGAAGCCCAGGATGGCCATGCGCCGCGCCTTAGGCCCGCTGCCCGATGGCGACATGTGGTCGAACAGCAGTTTCTTGCGCAGCACCGTGTACACCGTCTCGGCCAGCGTGGCGCGCTCGCGCGGACCGAGCGAGCGGTGGTCACGGAAAAACCGCGACACCACCGAGTCCGCCGGGTGATCGAATTGGAGGACCAGGCCGACCAGCTCGGTGCAGGCCTCCAGCAAAGCTTTGGGGTGCATCGGTTTACAGGCTCGGCAACAGCGCGGCAATGGCGCGGGAATAAATGATGTGCTCCTGGGTGAGCACGCGAGCCGCCAGCGCCTTCGCCGTGTCGCCGGGCAGGATGGGCACGACCGCCTGGTCAAGGATCGGTCCGTGGTCGAGCTCGGCTGTGACCTGGTGCACCGAGACGCCGGCAAAGCGGCAACCGGCGTCGATTGCACGCTGGTGGGTGTGCAATCCCGGAAACGCGGGCAGCAGCGACGGATGGACATTGATGAGCCGGCCTTCGTAGCGCTTCACGAACTCGGGCGTGAGGATGCGCATGAAGCCGGCCAGCACCACGAGCGAGGGCTGGCGGCGGTCGATGGCGGCGGCCAGCTCGGCGTCGAATGCTTCGCGCGTCTCGAAGCGCTTGTGGTCCACGACGTCGGTGGCGATCATGTGTTCGCGTGCAATCGCGAGGCCTCCGGCATCCGGCCGGTTGCTGATCACTGCCGCGACTTGCGCGCCATGAGCCTTGCGCCAGCCCTCGCGTTGCGCGGTGCGGACGATGGCGGCCATGTTGGAGCCCCCGCCGGAGATCAGAATCACGATGTTCTTCATACAAACTTGATGTGTTCCCACGATTATCCCTGCCATGCCCCAGACACCCCTTTCCGCCATCGAAGCGCGCGTCCTTGCCACCCTCATGGAAAAGGCGCGCACGGTGCCCGACAGCTACCCGCTCACCCTCAATTCACTGACGCTCGGCTGCAACCAGAAGACCAGTCGCGAGCCCGTGACGCAATATGGCGAAGCGCAAGTCCAGGAGGCCCTCGACTCGCTCAAGACACGGACGCTGGTGTTTGCCAGCAGCAGCAGCCGCGTCGCGCGCTGGGAACACAACTTGCAGCGGGGGATCGGCGTCCCGGAACAATCGGCGGTGCTGCTGGGCCTCCTGATGCTGCGCGGCCCGCAGACCGCCGGCGAGTTGCGCATCAACACCGAGCGCTGGTACCGGTTTGCCGATATCTCGTCGGTCGAGGCCTTCCTGGAGGAACTGCAGGATCGGTCCGAAGAGAAAGGAGGCCCGCTTGTGGTCAAGCTCGAGCGGGCGCCGGGCATGCGCGAGCAGCGTTGGGCCCACCTGCTTTGCGGCCCGATTGATGCAGCGGCGTACGCTGTGCCTTCGGCCGCGGAGCCGGCAAACAGCGCCCTGACCGAGCGCGTGGAAGCTCTGGAATCGGAGTTGGCTCAGCTGCGGGCCACCGTCTGCGACCTGTGCGAGCAGTTGGGAATGTCACCACCCGGACAGCACGAATAGAACGACCGTGCGGATAATGCGCGATCACTGCCCTTCGACAGGCTCAGGACAAACCGGAGACTCCAATGGATTTGGCTTTCACCCCCGAGGAACAGAAGTTCCGGGAAGAGATTCGCGCCTGGGTGCACGAGAACCTGCCGCAGGACATCTCGCACAAGGTCCACAACGCCCTGCACCTCACGCGCGACGACCACCAGCGCTGGGCAAAGACGCTGGGCAAGAAGGGCTGGCTGGGCCACGGATGGCCCGAGCAGTTCGGCGGCCCGGGCTGGACCGCGATCCAGAAGCACCTGTTCGAAGAAGAATGTGCCCTCGCCGGTGCGCCGCGCGTGGTGCCATTCGGGCCGGTGATGGTCGCGCCGGTGATCATGGCCTTCGGCTCACCCGAGCAGCAAAAGCGCTTCCTGCCCGGCATCGCCAGCGGCGAGGTGTGGTGGAGCCAGGGCTACAGCGAGCCGGGCTCGGGCTCGGACCTCGCGTCGCTCAAGACCCGCGCGGAACGCAGAGGTGATAAATACATCGTCAATGGCCAGAAGACCTGGACCACGCTGGCGCAACACGGCGACTGGATGTTCAACCTGGTGCGCACCAGCACCGAAGGCAAGCCGCAGACCGGCATCTCGTTCCTGCTGCTGGACATGAAGTCGCCCGGCGTCACCGTGCGGCCAATCATCATGCTCGACGGCGGCCACGAGGTGAACGAAGTGTTCTTCGACAACGTCGAAGTGCCGGCGGAGAACCTGATCGGCGAAGAGAACAAGGGCTGGACCTACGCCAAGCACCTGCTCTCGCACGAGCGCACCAACATCGCCGACGTGAACCGCGCCAAGCGCGAGCTCGAACGGCTCAAACGCATCGCCAAGGCGGAAGGCGTGTACGAAGAGCAGCGCTTCCGCGATGAGGTCGCCAAGCTCGAAGTGGACATCGTCGCGCTGGAGATGCTGGTGCTGCGCGTGCTGTCGGCCGAGAAGACCGGCAAGAACTCGCTGGACATCGCGGGCCTGCTGAAGATCAAGGGCAGCGAGATCCAGCAGCGCTACAGCGAGCTGATGATGCTGGCCGCCGGCCCCTACTCGCTGCCTTTCATCAAGGAAGCGATGGAAGCCGGCTGGCAGGGCGAATACGTGGGCGCGGCCCATGCCGCCCCGCTGGCCGCCACCTACTTCAACATGCGCAAGACCACCATCTACGGCGGTTCGAACGAAGTGCAGAGAAACATCGTCGCCCAGACGGTGCTCGGATAAGGGGACACGACATGGATTTCGAATTCTCTGACGACCAGCAGCAACTGCGCGACGCGGTGCGCAAGTGGGTGGACAAGGGCTATGACTTCGAGCGCCGCCGCGCGATCGTGAAAGCCGGTGGATTCGACCGCACGGTGCTCGGCGAAATCGCCGAGCTGGGACTGGCGGGCCTGTACGTCTCCGAAGAACATGGCGGCATGGGCATGGGCCCGGTCGAGGGCATGGTCGTGATGGAGGAGCTGGGGCGTGGCATCGTGCTGGAGCCGCTGGCACAGACGCTCATCGCTTCCGGCGTGCTGGGCGGCTATGCGGGCGAGGAACTGAAGAAGGACTGGCTGCCGCGTATTGCTTCCGGCGAAGCGCTGGTGGTGTTGGCGCTGCAGGAGCGCAAGAACCGGTACCGCCTCAACGAATGCGAGGCGAAAGCCACGCAGGCCGGCGAGAGCTGGAAGGTCAGCGGCGCCAAGAGCATCGTGCCGGCAGGCGACCAGGCAGATGCCTTCATCGTGCCCGCCACCATCAACGGCAAGATCGCCCTCTTCCTGGTCGAGCGCAACGGCAGCGGCGTGAACACGCGCGGCTACGGCACGCAGGACGGTGCGCGCGCGGCCGAGGTGACTTTCGATGCGTCGCCCGCTTCGCTCATCACGGTCGAGGGCCTGGTCGCGCTGGAGCACGCGGTGGACATCGGCATTGCAGCGACCTGCGCCGAAGCCGTGGGCGTCATGGACAAGACCATGGATGTGACGGTCGAGTACATGAACACGCGCAAGCAGTTCGGTGTGGCGCTGTCCACCTTCCAGGCGCTGCGGCATCGCGTCGCGGACATGAAGATGCAACTGGAACTGGCCCGCTCGATGAGCTACTACGCCAGCCTGAAGTTGAACGCGCCGACCGACGAGCGCCGCCGCGCGATGGCGCGCGCCAAGTACCAGTTGGGTGTGTCGATGCGCTACATCGGCCAGCAGTCGGTGCAGCTGCACGGCGGCATCGGCGTGACCGACGAGTACATCGGCAGCCACTACTTCAAGAAGCTCACCGCGCTGGAGCTCGCCTTCGGGGATACCTTGCACCACCTGGGCGAGGTTTCTGAAAGAATGCAGGACACCGCGGGGGTGTTCGCCTGACGGCGCGCCGCATTCGAACGATCGTTGCGCCCGCCCGTGCGGGCGTTTTCATTTGTGGAAGGAGACAGCATGAAAATTTCACGTCGAGTGGTGCTCGTTGGATTGGCTGTGGCCGTCGCCGGATGCGCGAGGAGCGTCTCGCTGGCCGAAGCGCCGCCCCCCATCGTGTTCGTCCACGGCCACGGCGACAGCGCGTCGATCTGGCAGACCCTGGTCTGGCGGTTCGAATCGAACGGCTGGCCGCGCGAACGCCTCCACGCAGTCGACATTCCCCTGCCCCTGTCTCGCGACGATGACACGAAGGAGCAGGCGGGCCGCTCGGGCACTGCCGAACAAATGATGTTGCTGAGGGCCGAAGTCGACAAGGTGCTAGCGCGCACCGGTGCCACGCAGGTTGTGATGGTGGGCAATTCACGCGGCGCTAACGCAATCCGCAACTACATCCAGAACGGCGGCGGCGAGCGGTTCGTCTCGCATGCGGTCCTCGGCGGGGGCCAGAGCCACGGCATCTGGAATCATCCGATCGATAGTCTTTCCGACGGCAGTGAATACGCCGGTCACGGTGCCTTCATCCAGGGCTTGAACCGCCCGAAGAACGCAAACGGCGACGAAGTCGCGGGCCCGGTGAAGTGGATGACGATTCGCTCCGACAACAACGACAAGTACGCGCAGCCCGACGGCCTGTGGGTGGGCAAGCGCGGCGTTGCCACCGGCGTGACCTTCGCCGGCCCGGAACTCAAGGGCGCCACCAACGTGGTCATCCCGCGCATTGACCACCGCGAGACATCTTTCTCGCCCGCCGCATTCGAAGCCGCGTATCGCTTCATCACGGGACGCGCTCCGGCGCGGATGGACATCGCGCCCGAGGACCGTGTGATGCTCTCCGGCAAAGTGAGCGGCACGGGGACCAACATCGGGTTGGCAGGTGCGAAGCTCGAGGTCTATGCGACCGAACCGGTCACCGGCGAGCGCATGGGCTCGGCAGTCTTGAACGCAACGATTGGCGCCGACGGCGCCTGGGGGCCGATGCCCGCGGATTCGCAGGCGCGTTACCAATTCGCGATCAGCGCGCCGGGCTATGCCACGACGCACATCTATCGCAGCCCGTTTCCCCGCTCCAGCACCATCATCAATTTCCGGCCTGAGCGCGTTCCCGATGCCGACAAGAACGCGCCGGCGCTGTTGCTGATGACACGCCCGCGCGGCTACCTCGATCCGGGTCGCGACAAGATGGCCTTCGACGGACAGACGCCGCCGCCGGGTGCAGTGCTGGGCGCCGGTGTTTCCACATCGCGCATCAAGCCCACCGGCCTGCCGCGCGCAATCGTGGCGGAGTTCAATGGCGAGCGCGTCGTCGGCCGCAGCTGGCCGCTGGCAGAGAACCACGTCTCGGTGCTCGAACTGACGTATTGAAATTAGACGGCGAGCCGAATCACAACGATCTGCCCCCCGCCCCCTCGGGGGAGAGGGGGTTCCTGAAGCCGCAGCCAGCGTGGCGAAGCGCCCTGGACATCAAGACTTCAGCAATGAAGTCGAGAAGTCTTGGGCAAATGAGCCATGAGGAACTCCATCTGGTCCACCAGGATGCGGCGGTTGCGCAGGATGAAGTCTTCCCAGAGGCTGGGCACGTAGGGCGCGTACAGCAGCGGCATGCGCGCCTGTTCGGGCGTGCGATTGCTCTTGCGATGGTTGCAGCAGCGGCAGGCCGTCACCACGTTCATCCAGTGATCCTTGCCGTTCTGTGCGAAGGGGATGATGTGCTCGCGTGTGAGTTCTTCTTCCTGGAACTCCCCGCCGCAGTAAGCGCAAACGTTGCGGTCGCGCGAGAAGAGCTTGCCGTTGGTCAGGCCCGGCCTGAGGTCAAAAGGGTTGATGTTCGGCACGCCCTTGGTGCCGATGATGCTGTTCACGCCGATCTGCGATTGCAAGCCGGTCATCGCGTTGTGGCCGCCCCGGAACAACGCGACTTGCGCGCCCACCTCCCACCGCACCTCATCCGCGGCGTAATGCAATACGGCTTGCTCCAGCGAAATCCACGACTGGGGCAGGCCCTGGGCAGACAGCTTCAACACCTTCAAGACACGACTCCTTGAGAACAAGGGAAACCACGCAAAGGTCAGGCGCCGGCGCACCGATGCGCTCTACAGCACAATATACCTTGTTTTAGTCACCGCTCGCTTCGCTGCGCCCCCTTGTGGCGCTTGACCCACGCGCGCGGGCTGCTATCAATTTCATAACGCCCGACCCGACCCGCCCGATGCAGACCTTTCGTGGTTTCCACCATCCCGGCATCGCGCCCGCATCGGCCGTCACCATCGGCAACTTCGACGGCGTGCACCGCGGCCACCAGGCCATGCTGGCGCTGCTGAACAACGAGGCCAGCCACCGCGGCGTCACCAGTTGCGTGCTGACGTTCGAGCCGCATCCACGCGACTACTTCGCGCGCGTCGCCCGCAAGCCTGAACTGGCACCCGCCCGCATCGCGACGCTGCGCGACAAGCTCACCGAGCTGGCGCGCTGCGGCGTACAACAGTGCGTCGTCCTTCCGTTCGATGCGCGGCTGTCGTCGCAGGTTCCCCAGGCCTTCATCGACAAGGTGCTGGTGCAGGGCCTCGGCGCGAAATACCTGCTGGTAGGCGACGACTTCCGCTTCGGCGCAAAGCGGGCTGGCGACTACGCCATGCTCGATGCGGCTGGTTCTGTACAGGGCTTCGACGTGGCCCGCATGAACAGTTACGAGGTGCACGGTCTGCGGGTTTCCAGTTCCGCCGTGCGCGAAGCCCTGGCTAGGGGCGACATGGCCCGGGTCGCCGCGCTGTTGGGCCGTCCGTACAGCATCAGCGGACACGTGGTGCACGGCCGCAAGCTCGGCCGTGAGCTGGGATTCAAGACGCTCAACTTGCGCTTTTCGCACTGGAAGCCGGCGGCCAGCGGCATCTTTGCGGTGACGGTGCACGGCCTTCGCGACAGGCCGATGGAGGGCGTCGCCAACCTCGGTATCCGGCCCTCGCTGGACCCCGCCGACGCCAATGGCGGGCGCGTGCTGCTCGAGACCCATTGCTTCGAATGGCCCGCGATCCTCGGCCCCGAAGGGGGCTACGGTAAAATCATCCGCGTGGAACTCCTGCACAAATTGCACGACGAGCTCAATTACGACGGTCTGGATGCCCTCACGCAAGGCATTCGCAAGGACTGCGACGACGCACGCGCGTTCTTTGCTTCCACGCGCCGCCAGACCACCCGCGACCGAATTTAAAGCGCCCTGTGGTCGGCTCTCGACGCCGACGCCCGTGCTTCGCACGGATCGCGGGTCAGGCCTGCGTCCGTGATTACCAGTCACCGTTCCAGGGTTCCCCATGACAGACAAGACCGATTACCGAGCGACGCTCAACCTTCCCGACACGCCGTTCCCGATGCGCGGCGACCTTCCCAAGCGCGAGCCGGGCTGGGTGAAGGAGTGGGAAGACCAGGGCCTGTACAAGAAACTGCGCGCTGCCCGCTGCAACCACGAGAAGTTCGTGCTGCACGACGGCCCGCCCTACGCCAACGGCCAGATCCACATGGGTCACGCGGTCAACAAGATCCTGAAGGACATGATCGTGAAGGCGCGCCAGTTGAAGGGCCTGGACGCCGCCTACATCCCCGGCTGGGACTGCCACGGCCTGCCGATCGAGAACGCGATCGAGAAGAAGTACGGCCGCAACTTGCCGCGTGACGAAATGCAGGCCAGGAGCCGCGCCTTCGCCACCGAGCAGATCGCCATCCAGATGGCCGACTTCAAGCGCCTGGGCGTGCTGGGCGACTGGAACCATCCCTACCGCACGATGGACTTCGTCAATGAGGCCGAGGAAATTCGCGCGTTCAAGCGCGTGGTCGAGCGCGGCTTCGTCTACCGGGGCTTGAAGCCCGTGTACTGGTGCTTCGACTGCGGCTCGTCGCTGGCGGAGTTCGAGATCGAGTACGCCGACAAGAAGTCGCAGACACTGGATGTCGGCTTCAAGGCACACGATCCGGCGCAAGTGTTTGACGCATTTGGCGTGCCCCCACCCCAACTCTCCCCCGGAGGGGGAGGGAGCAATCTGTTCGTTGTCATCTGGACCACGACCGCATGGACCATTCCCGCCAACCAGGCGCTCAACCTCAACCCCGAGCTCGAGTACTCGTTGGTCAACACCGAGCGCGGCGTGCTGCTGCTTGCGGCCACGCTGGTGGGCAAGTGCATGGAACGCTACAAGCTGGAAGGCCAGGTCCTGGCGACCGTGAAGGGCGAGAACCTCGCGGGGCTGGAGTTTGAGCATCCGCTCTACGACGTGGATGCCGGCTACCGTCGCCTGTCGCCGGTGTACCTGGCCGACTACGCGACGGCCGATGACGGCACCGGCATCGTTCACTCGTCGCCCGCGTATGGCCTGGAAGACTTCAACAGCTGCGTTTCGCATGGCCTCGCCTACGACGACATCCTGAATCCGGTACAGGCCAACGGTTTGTACGCGGCGGACTTCCCGCTATTTGGCGGCATGAACATCTGGAAGGCGGTGCCGCAGATCATCGACACGTTGCGCCACGCGCACCGCCTGTTCGCGACGGAAACGATCACGCACAGCTACCCGCATTGCTGGCGCCACAAGTCGCCGGTGATCTATCGCGCCGCGGCCCAGTGGTTCATCCGCATGGACGAGGGTGAAGGCGTGTTCACAAAAGACAAAGCCCCCCAGACGCTGCGCCAGATGGCGCTGGCCGCCATTGAAGAAACCAGTTTCTACCCGGAGAACGGCAAGACGCGCCTGCGCGACATGATCTCCGGCCGGCCCGACTGGTGCATCAGCCGCCAACGCAGCTGGGGCGTTCCCCTGCCCTTCTTCCTGCACAAGGAAACGAACGACCTGCACCCCAGGACGATGGAGATCCTCGACCTCGCCGCCAACATGGTGCAGGCCGGCGGTATCGAAGCCTGGAGCAAGGCGTCGACCGAAGAGATTCTCGCCAAGGTCGGCGCGGCCGCCGATGCGCCGCTGTACAACAAGAGCGCCGACATCCTGGAGGTGTGGTTCGACTCGGGCACCACGCACACCACGGTGCTGAAGCACTCGCACCCCGGCTCTGCGCACGAAAGCGGCCCTGAGGCCGACCTGTACCTCGAGGGCCACGACCAGCACCGCGGCTGGTTCCACTCGTCCCTGCTCACCGCCTGCGCGATGTATGGCCGCGCGCCGTATCGAGGCCTGCTCACGCACGGCTTCACGGTTGATTCGCAAGGCCGCAAGATGAGCAAGTCGCAGGGCAACGGCGTCGATCCGCAGGTCACGACGCAAAAGCTCGGCGCCGAAATCATCCGCCTGTGGGTGGCTGCGTCGGACTACTCCGGCGACATTGCAGGTGACGACAAGATCCTCGCGCGGGTGGTGGACGCCTACCGCCGCATCCGCAACACGTTGCGCTTCCTGATGGCCAACACCAGCGACTTCGATCCCGCGAAGGACGCGGTGCCGCTTTCCGAGATGCTGGAGATCGACCGCTACGCGATGGCGCGGGCAGCGCAGTTCCAGGCCGAGGTGCTGGCGCACTACGAGGTGTACGAGTTCCACCCCGTCGTGGCGAAGTTGCAGGTGTACTGCTCCGAGGACCTCGGCGCGTTCTACCTCGACATCCTGAAGGACCGCCTGTACACGACGGCGCCCAAGTCGCTGGCCCGCCGCAGCGCGCAGACGGCGCTGTGGAACATCACGCACGCGATGCTGCGCTGGATGGCGCCTTTCCTGTCCTTCACCGCGGAAGAGGCGTGGAAGATCTGCGGCAGCTCCGAGTCGATCTTCCTGGAGACCTATGCAGAGATCGGCAGTCCGGACGAGGCATTGATCGCCAAATGGAACAAGATCCGCGCTGCGCGTGAGCTGGTCAACAAGGAGATCGAGGCGCTGCGCGAAGCCGGGCAGGTGGGCTCCTCGCTGCAGGCCAACGTCGAGCTGGGCCTGCCCCAAGGCGACATGCACGACGCGCTGGCCAGCCTGGGTGACGACCTGAAGTTCGTCTTCATCACCTCCGTGATGAAGCTCGGTGCGGCGCAAGGCACGGAGATCGAAGTCACGCCATCCACCGCCACCAAGTGCGATCGCTGCTGGCATTGGCGCGACGATGTCGGCGCTGACCCTGCGCACCCGGCCCTCTGCGGCCGCTGCACCAGCAACCTGTTCGGCGCCGGCGAAGTCCGGAAGTTCGCGTGATGGCCAGGTTCAAGGCATCGGGCAGCTGGTTGCCCTGGCTGGCGGTATCGCTGGTCGTCTTCATCGCCGACCAGTTCACCAAGGTGCTGATCGTCGGCTACTACAAGCTCGGCGACAGCACCTATGTCACCAGCTTCTTCAATGTGGTCCGCGCGCACAACACCGGCGCCGCCTTTTCGTTCCTGGCGCAGCAGGACGGGTGGCAGCGCTGGCTGTTCATCGGCATCGGCGTGGCTGCGGCGGGCTTCATTGTCTGGATGTTGCGCTCGCACGCGGGGCAGCGGCTGTTCTCATTCGCCCTGTCGATGATCCTGGGCGGCGCGATCGGCAACGTGTTCGACCGGGTGATCCATGGCTACGTGATCGATTTCATCCAGGTGCACTGGCAGGACCGCTACTACTTCCCTGCCTTCAACATCGCCGACAGCGCCATCACCATCGGCGCGATCTGCCTGATCCTGGACGAGTTGCGCCGGGTTCGCCGCTCGGGCTGAGGGGTATCATGAAGCTTCAAGCATGAAGCATCTGTTGAATCTTCTGGCAGCCATCGCGCTGCTGGTGTGGGGAACCCATCTCGTGCGCGCCGGCATCCTTCGGGTG
This sequence comes from Ramlibacter sp., assembly GCA_046595775.1. Classification (GTDB taxonomy): domain Bacteria; phylum Pseudomonadota; class Gammaproteobacteria; order Burkholderiales; family Burkholderiaceae_C; genus Ramlibacter. The sequence continues at coordinate 22,834 of JBKJOM010000121.1, forward strand.
TTCGGCGCCAACCTGCGCAACGTGCTGGCCCACAGCGTCGCCAATCGCTGGACCGCGGCAATCTCGGGGCTGGGCGTCACGGCGCTGGTGCAGTCGAGCACGGCCACAGCTCTCATCATTTCCTCCTTTGTCGGCCAGGGCCTGGTTGCGCTGCCGCTTGCGCTGGCGGTAATGCTGGGCGCGGACATGGGCACGGCGCTGATGGCGGTTGTGTTCTCGTTCGACCTCTCCTGGCTCTCACCCCTGTTCATCTTCATCGGCGTGGTGCTGTTTCTCGCGCGCCAGTCCACGCCGGTGGGCCGCGTGGGCCGCATCCTGATCGGCCTGGGCCTGATGCTGCTGGCCTTGCGCCTCGTCGCGCAGTCGACTGAAATCATGACGCACTCGCCGGTGGTGAAAGCGCTCGTCGGGTCGATCTCCAGCGATCTCCTGCTGGAGATCACGGTGGGTGCCTTCCTGGCCCTCATCGCCTATTCCAGCCTTGCCATCGTGTTGCTCACTGCGACGATGGCGGCGTCGGGACTGGTTCCGCTGGAGCCCGCGCTCGGGCTGGTGCTCGGCGCCAACCTGGGCAGCGGCCTGCTCGCCGTTCTGACGACAGCCCGCTCCGCCGTCGAGGTTCGGCAGGTGCCGGTAGGCAACCTGGTGTTCAAGGCGATCGGCGTGCTCATCGCGGCACCGCTGGCCGGCTACTGGTTGCGCGAATCCCGTCCCTACATCCACGACCCGGGAAAAGTGGTCGTTCTGTTCCACCTGTGCTTCAACCTGTTCGTCGGCGTTGTGTTCATCGGGCTCACGCAGGTGGTCAGCCGCTGGGTCAACAGCTGGCTGCCCAAACCCCAACGCAACCTGGTGGCGGGACGTCCGCACCACCTCGACCCTTCGGCGCTCGCCACGCCTTCACTCGCCATCTCTTGCGCCGCGCGAGAGGCGCTGCACCAGGCCGACGTGGTGGAGACCATGTTGGTGGGCATGCTGGCGGTGATCAAGAACAACGACATCAAGCTGGCGGGGGAACTTCGCTCGCTCGACGACGACGTCGATGAGCTGTACTCGGCAATCAAGTACTACCTGACCAAGATCTCGCGTGAGGCGCTGGGCGAGGAGGAGAGTCGGCGCTGGACCGACATCATCAGTTTCACGATCAACATGGAGCAGGTCGGCGACATCATCGAACGCATCCTGATTGACGTGGAAGACAAGAAGATCAAGAAGGGACGCAGCTTCTCTGACGCGGGCATGGCCGAAATCTGCGAGCTGCATGCGCGGCTGCTGGACAACCTGCGCCTGGGCATGAGCGTGTTTCTCAATGGCTCGGTGCGCGACGCACAAAAACTTCTTGAGGAAAAGGCGCGCTTCCGGGACCTGGAACGTGCCTACTCGTCCACGCACCTTACGCGCTTGTCAGGCAACAGCGTGCAGAGCATCGAGACCAGCTCGCTGCACATCGACCTCATCAGCGACCTGAAGCGCATCAATTCGCACATTTGCTCGATTGCGTATCCGATCTTGGATTCGGCGGGAGCACTCGCACCCAACCGGCTGCGCCAGCAGCAGCTGCGCGAAGCGCCGCCCAGCATCCTGCAGGACGCTGACTAAAACATCTCTTGACGGCCGGGCTCGACCCTGACGCGTTCCTTGACGCAGTAGTCGACCAGCCTCTCGATCTCGGTTGACTTGTCGAACACCGCATCGGCGCCGAGCTGGGCGCAGCGCCGGCGAACATCGTTGGTGGCGTGGTTCGACAGGACGATCATTTTCTGGCCCGGCCGACGCTTGCGGCAGGCTTTCAGGATGTTGAGTCCACTGCCTTCCTTCAGAAAAAGGTCAACGATGGCCAAATCCCAGTAAGCGTCGTTCTGGGCCAGCCACAGCCGGCCTTCACGCTCGGTGTCGGCGGTGCCAACGGCCTCGACCATTGCCAGCTCCTGCAGCGTCTCGATCAGGTTGTCCCGGATCGTCGGGCTGTCCTCGACGATGTATGCGCGAAATTTCATTGTGGTTGCTCCCAACGTGCACGGCCTTGAACCAGCACCGTGTCACATGCGTTTGCCTATGGGTAGCAATTTAAGGCGCCAACCGCGCCAACGATGCCATCCCGCGGTCCGAATGGCTGTAGGCGCATTCGCTCATCCACCCAGTTGTGCCGCCCTCACTGTGCTCACAAGGTGAGGATGGTCGAGCCGGTGGTCTTGCGTGCCTCCAGGTCGCGGTGCGCCTGCTGCACATTCTCGAGGGGGTAGCGCTGGTCGATGCGGATCTTGACCTTGCCGCTGCTCACCGCGGCGAACAGATCGTCGGCCATCTGCTGTGTCGCTTCGCGCGTCGCGATGTGCGTGAACAAGGTCTGCCGCGTGACGTAGATCGATCCCTTGGGGCCGAGGATGCCGGGCGCGAACGGCGGAACCGGTCCCGACGAGTTGCCGAAGCTGACCATCAGGCCGAAGGGCGAGAGGCAATCGAGCGATTTGTCCCACGTGTCCTTGCCCACCGAGTCGTACACCACCTTCACGCCACGCCCTGCGGTGATCTCCTTCACCCGGGCCAGGAAGTCTTCCTTGTTGTAATTGATGACATGCGCGGCGCCATGCTCCTTGGCCAGAGCGCATTTCTCGTCGGAGCCCGCCGTTCCGATCAGTTGCAGATCCAGTGCACGCGCCCACTGGGTCGCGATCAGGCCGACACCGCCGGCGGCCGCGTGGAACAGGATGTAGTCGCCTTCCTGCAACCCGCCCTGGGGCAGCGTGCGCTTGAGCAGGTACTGTGCTGTCAGGCCCTTGAGCATCATTGCTGCGGCCGTGTCGAAGTCGATCGCATCGGGCAACTTGCAGACGTGCTTGGCCGGCATCACCCGAGCCTCGCAATACGAGCCGGGCTGGTTGCTGGCATAGGCCGCGCGGTCGCCGGCCTGGAGATGCGAGACGCCTTCGCCCACCGCCTCGACGATGCCGGCGCCCTCACCGCCGATCCCGGCTGGCATCTTCAACGGGTACAGGCCGGTACGGTGGTAGACGTCGATGAAGTTCAGGCCAACCGCCTTATGGCGGATGCGAATTTCGCCGGGGCCGGGCTCGCCGACCTGCACGTCGACGATCTTCAATTGCTCGGGGCCGCCGACGGCTTCGATCTGGATGGCTCGGGTCATCTTGTTCTCCTGTTGCTGCGAAGTGCGCCCTCGATCGTGCCAGCAAATGGCCAGCCTTGCAGCGCCGCGGTCCTTATGATCGGCTGCCGATGAAACTCGACGCCCGCACCGCCGCTCTGCTCACCATCCCGCCTCTGTTGTGGGCTGGCAATGCGGTCGTCGGCCGTCTCGTGAACGGCATGGTGCCCCCGATTACGCTGAACTTCCTGCGCTGGGGGCTGGCCTTCCTCCTGCTGCTGCCCCTGGCCGGCTGGGTGCTGCGTCCGGGCAGCGCGCTGTGGACGCACTGGAAGCGCTACGCGGTGCTGGGCCTGCTGGGCGTGGGCTGCTACAACTCGCTGCAATACCTGGCGCTGAAGACATCCTCGCCCTTGAACGTCACGCTGGTCGCCGCGAGCATGCCGGTCTGGATGATCGTCGTGGGCGCGCTGTTCTTCGGCCAGCGCGCAACCTTGCGCCAGTTGCTGGGTGCCGCACTGTCGATCGCAGGCGTGGTGCTGGTGCTCAGCCACGGCAGTTGGGAACAGCTCGTGCAGGTGCGGCTGGTGCCCGGCGATGTGTACGTGCTGGTGGCCACTGCCGCGTGGGCGGTGTACAGCTGGCTGATGCTGCAACCGAAAGACCCGCCCGAAATCCGCGGCGACTGGGCGGCCTTCCTGATGGCGCAGATCGCCTTCGGGCTCGTGTGGTCTGCAGCATTTGCCGCCGGTGAATGGGCCGTCGGGCCAACGCACATCGAGTGGGGCTGGCCGCTGGCTGCGGCCCTGGCCTATGTCGCGATCGGCCCGGCAATCCTAGCGTACCGTTGCTGGGGCCTGGGCGTGCAGCGGGTGGGCCCGACGATCGCGGGCTTCTTCTCCAACCTCACTCCGCTTTTCGCGGCGCTGATGTCGGCGGCGTTCCTCGGGGAACTGCCGCACCTCTATCACGCCACCGCGTTCATGCTGATCGTGGGCGGCATCCTGGTGTCCTCATGGAAGCCGTCCTCGCATGAATGAGCGGGACGGCTGAGGCCGCCTGGCCCGTGGGTCCTATCCCATGAACCCCAGGTCCGCCGGTGCAAAGGCGGCAAGGTTCGGGAACACCGTGGGCATGTCCGTTGCGCCGACGCCGAACCATTTGGCCAGCGTGGCGCCGAACTGCTCGAGCGAGGTGCTGGGAATGAGTGCGCCACGGTTACCGCTGTCGTCAACGCCGCCCAATGCCGGATAGGGAAAGCGGCCGTACACATCACCGCCACGCACCGCGCCGCCCATGATCAGCTGATGGTTGCCCCAGCCGTGGTCGGTGCCGGTGCCGTTGGGTTGCAGGGTGCGCCCGAAATCACTTTGCGTGAATGAAGCGACCTGCCCTGCCACCCCCATCTCCACCGTGGCCGCAAAGAACGCCGCCATGGCTTCGCCGACCTGGCGCAGCAGGTCCCAATGCATCCAGTTCTGCCCGGAGTGGGTGTCAAATCCACCCAGCGAGCAGAAGAAGACCTGCCGGTTGATGCCGATGGTGCTGCGCACCCGGATGATCTTGGCCACCTGCTGCAACTGGCTGCCCAGCGACGTGCCGGGAAATGCGGTTGTCAGGGCCCCGGCCGAGGAGCCCGAACGCAGCAAAGCATTGAGGCTTTGCGCGTCTTGGCGCACCCGGTTGCCGGCCTGGACCAGAGTGATGCCCTGGTCCATCTGCAAGACCTCGCCCAGGGCCTTGAGGCGCGCTTGCGCGGCGGTGTCCGGCCACACATGCATGCCGTCCATGCCCAAGTCGAAGCCAGGGACCAGGCTGGCCGCAGGCACCTTGGTGCCGATGTCGAACATGGCCGGGCCGGCCATCGAGATCGCGGCCGGAAAGCGCGAACCGTTGTTCATCGCCGCCAGCACGTCGACGCTGCGCCCGCCCCATCCGGTGCCGCCGCCGCCCGTGGCGTTGCCGGCTTGGGCCTGCAGAATCTGGTCGGGGTGCGAGAACAGATTGCTGGGCAGGCTGACCGTCGCGCTGAGGTACTGGTTGCGCGACGTCGGCGCAGCCAGAGTCCCCAGGTTGGCGATGCACGCCAGCTTGCCCTGGCCCCACAGCGGCGCGATGGCTGTCAGGCCGGAGTTCAAGCCGTAGGGCACCCCAGAGGGCGTCTGCACCTGAAGCAGGGAGGCCCTTCCATCGGGCAGGGCCAGTCCACCGCGGATGGCCTTGTAGGCTGCATAGGGTGCGGCGCCGAGCGGCACCAGCAGGTTGTGGCCGTCGTTGCCGCCAGCCAGGAAGATGCACACCAGGGCCTTGTAGTCCGTGGCCTGCGCTTGCGCCAGGGGCGCAAAGGCGGCGGCGCTGCTGAGCGCGCCGGCCCAGCGCAGGAAGTTGCGGCGGTTTTGGTTCAGGTGGTTCATGTCGCTCTCCTGGGGTTTCAGTACTGAACGGCATGAAAGCCGGAAAGGATCGTGAGGTACAGCGCAGTCAGGGCCTGGTTGCGCGCGTCGGGCTGCGCGGCGATCGCGTTGGCCAGGCTCTGGCGCATGGCTTGCGGCATCCGGCCCCACAACAGTGTCTGGTCGACCTTGTCGATCAGTGCCGGCGTGTTCCCGCCCAGCGCCACGAAGGGTGTGATGTCCAATCGCATGTCGCTGCCCGGGCTGGTCAACATGCGCCAGAAGAAGTTGCCGCGCAACACGGCCTCGGAGGCACTGTAGATCTGGAACTCGGGAGCGAACACCGCGCTGCTGCCCGGCAGGCGGAACAGCGGCGAATAGAAACTGAACACCGAGTTGGGCGTGAGCGGTGTCTGCGCCATCCGGCTGAACTCCCAGGACAGGCCATTGGGACTGTTGAAGCCGCCCCCCATCGCGCGCAGGAAGGAGGCCGTATGCAGCAGCGGATCCTTCAGTCGGCCGCCATTGAACGGGGCCGCATCGTTGCGCGCCTCCGCATCCATCAGCACGGCGCGCACCACGGCGCGCAGGTCTCCGCGCTGGCCGGAGCCGCTGTTGTTGAACACCGCCGCCACGCGCTGGATGTAGGCGGGCGAGGGATTGCTCGTCACGAGGCTGCGAATCAGGCGCGTGGCGAGGAAAGGCGCCATGTTGGGATGGTTGAAGGCGCAGTCCAGGACGCCATTCATGTCGCTCTGCGTGGTCTGGCCCGATGGCAGGTTGCAACCCAGGAAGCTCTTGGCCCGCATGTCATGGTTGACATCGCGCGTCACCAGTGGGCCGCTGAAGTTTTCCCAGTTGTTGTTGTTCGGGCCGGCATACGTCCAGCCCGTCAGCGCCAGGGCAACCTGCTGCACCGTGGTCTGGTCATAGGCAGGCACCGGGCGGCCCAGGCCGTCGAGCTGGTTGGAACCATCGGGATTGAGCTTGTAGATGCCGACGGTGAAAAGTTGCAGCAGTTCGCGCGCGAAATTCTCGTTCGCCGCAGCCACGCCTATTGGCTTGTTGCTGTTGGCCAGGTCCAGGTACTTGCCCATCTGAGAACTCACCGCGACTTCGCCCAGCAGCTGACGGTAGTTGCCGAACGCGTTGCGGCTGAGGATCTGCAGGTACGGGACAATTTCGTCAGGGTAGATATTCTTGTTCAGCGAGATCACGATGACCTGGCCCAGTGCATAGGCAACACGCTGGCGCAACTGGTCGGGCGCATCGGTCAGGCGCGCCAGGTACTGCTGCTGCACCAAGTTGTTGTTATTGCCACCGGGGTTGACGATGGCCGTCTCGGGCATCACGAACTGTTCGCTGAGCCAGGCATCGAACCCGATTTGCCGCACCCGCTGAATGTCGGCGGGCCTGGGGCCGAAGGCGGCCTGCTCCAGGAAGCGCGCGGCGCTGAGGTTGGGCGTGCCCAGGCCGCTGCCGGGATTGGTGGATGGCGGTGGTGTGCTGGTGGTGGTGGTGGTGGTCGTGGTGGTGGTTGTCGTCGGAGATGTCGTGGTGCCGGCCGCAACCGCTACGTTCACTACATCGCTGCCGATCGTGCCCAGCCCGGTGGCGATCACCTGCACCGGCACATTGCTGCCCACCTGGTCGCTGGTGGCGGTGCCGGTGGCCACCAACTGAGTTGACGACACCCGCGTGGTGGGCAACTGATTGGCGCCGAATTTCGCCACCGCGTTGGTACCGAAGTTGGCGCCATTCAACGTCAGCGTGAAGCCACCCGGCGCCACTGTGCCGGGGCTCGTGCTCCACAGCCGCGGCTGCACCTGGGTGATGGTGAGGATGACAGCGCCTGACTTCGTCGGAGAAGCCGTGCTGGTGGCGCGAACCGTCACGGCATTGGCCGCGGGGATCACACCCGGGGCCGTATACAGGCCGGTGGCGCTGACGCTGCCGTAGGTGCTGTCACCGCCCGCCACGCCATTGACGCTCCATGTCACGCCGTTGGGCGAGAGCGGCACATAGGCGGTGAGTTGGCGAGTCTGGCCCACAGTGACATTGCCTGCGCTGTAAACCGTGATGTCCTGCGCATATGCGCCGGTGGCGGCTCCGACGCACATTGCCAGCACTGCGCAAAGGCGGACGATTCCCGCACGAATTCCGTAGAACGTCATGCTCATGATGCGAGTCCCCGAGTTGAAATGGTGGGACGAATAACGCAAGTCACGGGCCAGCGATACAGACATCGATCGCAGTGGGCTGTCGCGGCGAACTCGCGCGATACCCTCAACACTGGGGGAAAGCCGTTGGTCGGGGACGAGCGGTTAGGGCCCTGCCGGTACTTCAACGTGACACGCGCTGTTTCACAACGCAATCGTTGATGACAATTTCTGTCAGGTCACCTGCGGCAGCCCGTTATCGCAATCGCAAATACGAAAAGGACTTTCAACCATGGCGCGTTGGTCGTCTGCCACGCGCACGGGGAACATGCCTGCGCTTACAACGCAGTGGTCAGGTTGACCCATCCGTCAGGCAACCACTGTACGAATCGCGACTCGATCCACTTGTCGGCGCCGGTCAGGATGGCCAGTCCCAGCAAGCCGAGCAGTACGGCGAATGCGTGCCTCACCCGCTCGAAGTGCATCGTCATCCAGTTCTTCACGTGCCCGAAGCCGCTGCGCGATGCATAGGCGACCGCCACCATCGGAATGGCCGCCCCCAGGCCAAAAAAGCCCAGCACGATGCCGCCGCTTGCAGCACCGCCTTCACTGGCCACAAGCGAGAGGGCCGAGCCCAGCAAAGGCCCTGAGCAGGGGCTCCACACCAGCCCCAACACGCCTCCCAGCAACAAAGCTCCCCAGAGAGATCCTCCGTCGAGTCGGGCCGATGCCGCGTTGGCTGTGTTCGCCAGCGGAAGCATCCAGTGTGTGAAGCGTTTGCCCAGGGCCGGCACCAGCATCACGACTGCAAAGGCGAGCAGCAGCCAGGCGCCGGCCTCGCGCACCGTGTCACCGTCAATGCCCAGGGCCGGACCCACCGCACCCAGCGCCATGCCGATGCCTGCGAACGAGGCGGTCATGCCCAGACCCATGGCAATGGGCGCAAGGCGGCTGCCTTGCAGGCCGCCGCCTGCCACCAGCGGCAGCAAGGGAAACACGCAGGGCGACAAGGTTGTCAAGCCGCCGGCGACCAGGCTGAAGCCCAGCGTCGGAATGGAAAGCATGGTGAGTACGAAGCGTCAGCCGAGTGTCAAAGCGCGGTCTTCAACGCATCGCGGATGGAAGCCGCGCTGGTATCGCCGACCAGCCGCGCCGACTCCTTCTGCCCGTGCAGCACCACTATCGTGGACTGGGTCCGCACATTGAAGCGGCGCTTCAGGTCCTTCTCCGTGTCGTAGTTCGCCACCAGCACCGTCAGGTCCAAAGCTGGATCGGTCTTGAGCGACTGCAGCGCCTTGTCCTGCGCGCGGCAGGTGGGGCACCAGTCCGCGTGGAAATGAACAGCCACCGGTTTGTTGGCCTGTTGTGCCTGCGCCAGTACGGCGGCTGTATAGGGCTTGACTTCGAGCGCTTGGGCCGACACGGCAGCTGTGAGCAGGATCGAGGCCACGGCGAGGGACAACAATTTCATTGGTTTCTCCGAGTGCAGGAAAGAGGCGCAACTTGCGCCGGCATTGAATGGGTGAAGCACCGCTGCTAGTTAGTTCGGTGCTGCGACTGCATTGGTTACAGCACCCAATTATTTTCCGGCTGTCCCAGCAGGCGTCGCCGGATCAGCCAATCGATGGAAAACTTCCCGGGTCCGCGCGTCATCAGCACCAACAGCATGGCCGCCCATTGCAGATGGGTCGGCCACGCCTGCGGATACACGAAGACTTCGATGATCGCCGTCATGCCCAGCAGTACGGCAGCCGCGGGGCGAGTCGCCAGGCCGAGCACGAGCAGCACCGGCGCTGCCAGTTCGATCGACACCGCCATGTAGGCTGCAAGCTCGGGCGGCAGCAGTGGCAGCTTGTACTCGTCGGTGAACAAGGCGACGGCGGTTTCCCAACTGGCAAGCTTTGTCATTGCCGAGTTCCAGAACACCGTGGCGACGGCCAGCCGAAGCGGAATTGCCAGCAAGGCATAGGGGATGCAATCCAGCCAATGCAGGACACGGGCCGAGAGCGACACCACCGGACCCCGCGCCGGCAAGGAAAAATTCTCGTTCATGACGCCCTCACTCAATGTTCGAGCGCTACCGCATCGCTCGCCAAACTGAAATCGACAACCCGACCCCATGCCAGGAGTTCGGCCAGGGCCGTCGTCGCATCGACCTCCGGGTGCCCGTTCAACGCGACGCCCAGCGGACGACCGGCGCAAAGTGCGCCGACAAAGTGCCATTGCGGCTCGTCCAGGCGACTCACCTCGACGCCCGCCGCGCCGCGCTGCACCAGCAACCACGCCGGACCGCTCGCCAGGTCGAGCGCTGCGAGCGCCGCATCGTCGTCATTGAGCACCGCGCGCCAGATGGCGTCCGCAGGAAACGCAGTACGGACCAGGCTCACCGATGGATGCGGCACGAAACAAATTCGCGGGTGCTCGAAGGCGGAAAGCGACTCCAGCTGCGCCATCGACAGCGCAGTCGCATCGGGCGCATGAAGCGCCCGGCCGACCGCCCATTCGAGCCGCGCGACGTCACCCAGGTAAGGCACCGACGCGGCAGGGGCGAATCGTTCGAGGAAGGCCGCAAACTCACCACCGAAGTCGTCGAGCCAGCTGCCCGACGGAGGCTGCGCAACGATGAAGTCACGCGCTGCGGCATCGAAGAAGTCCTTGCCCACCAGCCGGTCGACGGCCGGGTGCGAAAGGCGCAGCGCCCGCGTCAGTGTCTGCGTGAAGGTGTTGCGATAGATCGCCAGGCGCTCCCGGGCGCTGTCGCGACCCAGCGCAACATGGACACTCGCCCTGGCGTCCTCGCCATCGACGATGCTGCTGCGCATCGCATCCTGCAGCTCACGCAGGGACGGCATGATCGATCTCCTGGCACCGGGCCAGCACGCGGCCGGCTTGTTCGGCCTCACCGAGCAACACCGGCAGCAGCGGGATGTCGGTGTCCCATTCGACGAGCGTGGGCACCGGCCCGAAACTCGCCAGGGCTTGCTCATACAAGGCCCACACAGCAGGATCGACACGCGAACCATGGTCGTCGATTCGCAGTTGCTCCCCGGATTCGAGCGTCGTCACCGAGTGTCCCGCCAGGTGAATCTCGCCGATCGCCGACGGCGGCAAGCCGCGCAGATAGGTAGCCGAATCCCAGCCGTGGTTTTGCGCGCTCACAAAAATGTTGTTGACGTCGCAGAGAATGCCGCAACCAGTGCGCGTACTCACGCTCGCCATGAACTCCCATTCAGGAATGATCGAGTGGTTAAATTGCAGGTAGGTCGATGGGTTCTCGACCAGGATGCGCCGCCCCAGTCGCGTCTGCACCTGGTCGACATGCCGGCAAACCACTTCGAGCGCCTCCGGCGTCATCGGCAGCGGCAGCAGGTCGGCCAGGTAGGTCTGGCCCACCACGCTCCATGACAGGTGTTCGGAAATTAGGGCTGGCTCGAACCGTTCCACGACGCGTTCGAGCCGGTCCAGGTGCGCGGCATCCAGCCCATCGGCACTGCCAAGGGACAGGCCCACGCCGTGCAACGACACCGGATAGTCGCGACGCAAAGTCTGCAGAACCTGCGCAGAGGGGCCGCCGCCCATGTAGTTCTCGGCGTGAACTTCCAGCCAGCCGATCGCGGGGCACGTTTCGATGAACTCCAGATGGTGCGGAAAGCGCAGCCCCACGCCCACCTGGTTGTTCGCGAGAGGCGCCTTCACAATCGGTGTGTCGCGGATGAAGTTCAGGCGGGCTTCAGGTTGCCGCCAGCGATCTTGCCGCACACGCCGGCGGGAAGCATCACGAATGACTTGGAGTCGCGTGCCTTGGTGGACTCGCCGGCGCAGGAGTGCGCGCCTTCGGCGCAGTCATTCTTGGCCACGGCGTTGATGCCGTAGCACTTCTCCAGCTTGTCTTTCGTCATCTTCATCATGTTTTCCTTGACGACAGGCGGCATGTCTTTCATTTCCTTCATGGCCTGGGCGCTGGCGACAGCGCCAGACATGGAGAAAGCAAGTCCGATTGCGGCGGACAGGGCGGTGCTTGCAAGTTGTCTGTTCATGGGGGCTCCAGTGATGAGTTAGATTGAAATATCGGACCGACATCGCCACATTGGATGCGCGCGTGTCGCGGCCCGTGATGTACTTCGGGCCGGCGAGCCGGCCGGTTACAGCGCAGAGAACAATTCGCGCGGTATTTTTTCAATCGACGTGTAACCATCGGGCTTCATGGAACGAATAACAAGAGACGGTCGCCTGGCAATCATCGAGGACCGCTTCAAGCAGCAGTTGCTGCTGGGGTTGGCCGGCGACGCAGCCGCCTACCACGGGTTCCTGAAGGAGTTGAGCGCGTACTTGCGCGGTTTCTTCAGGAAGCGAATGTTTGGACTTCCCGATGATGTCGAGGATCTTGTGCAAGAAGCCCTGCTCGCAGTTCACAACCAGCGCCACACCTACCGGCCGGACCAGCCATTGACGGCCTGGGTTCATGCGATCGCTCGCTACAAGTTGATAGACCTGCTGCGCGCCAGGTCGGGCCGCGAAGGGTTGAACGACCCGCTGGATGACGAGCTCGACATCTTTTCCACCTCCGACTCTGACGCCGCCGACGCGCGACGGGACCTGCGCAAACTGTTGTCCACATTGCCGGACCGGCAACGGTTGCCGATCCTGCATGTCAAGCTGGAGGGCTTTTCCGTGGTGGAAGTCGCCCGGATGACCGGGCTGTCCGAATCGGCGGTGAAGATAGGGGTCCACCGGGGACTCAAGGCGCTGGCCGCGAAAATAAAGGAGGATTCATGAAGACCGACGAACTCGTCGCCCTGCTGGCGGGCGATACGCTGCCAGTGCGCAACCTCGTTGCCCGCCGATTCGCTTTGGCGATGGGCACTGGTGTGCTCGCTGCCGCCATCATCGTGACGTTCGGGATGGGCCCGCGCCCCGATCTGGCGCAAGCGGCGCTGCTGCCGATGTTCTGGATGAAGCTCGCGTTTCCGGCGACGCTGGCGGCTGCTGGCCTGGTCGCAGCCGAGCGACTGTCTCGCCCCGGGATGCGTCTGGGCGGCGTGTGGTTGGCGCTCACTGTGCCTGTCTTGCTCGTGTGGCTCATGGCGCTCGCTAACTGGGCCGGCGCGGCGCCGGGCGAGCGTGTGGCACTGATTCTGGGCAGCAGCTGGGAGTCATGCACCTTGAATATCGCCCTGGTGTCGATCCCTGTTTTCATCTCGGTTTTCTGGGCCATGAAGGGTCTCGCGCCGACCCGCCTGGGCGTGGCCGGTGCTGGCGGTGGCTTCCTCGCCGGCGCCGTGGGCGCCTTTGCCTATGCATTTCACTGCTCTGAAATGGCCGCCCCCTTTTTGGCGATCTGGTATGTCGCCGGCATGGCCATTCCCACTATTATTGGCGCCCTCCTGGGGCCGCGCCTGCTGCGCTGGTGAGTGAAATGGATGGGTGGCCAGTGCGACTCATTCCGCCCGTCGCCCCGAACGTTCGGCACTGGTGCGAATAGCTATCTCTGCATCAGTACCTTGCCCAACTCTGCCTGCAATAACTTGTACACCACTTTCACACGCATGGTGTCGCGCAGTTCGGGGTGGATCAGCAGCCATAGCTCTGCGGCGCACTCGGGCACAGGCTCGCCCAGGCGTTGCAGGCTTGGTGTGGCGTCGCCCATGAAGCAAGGCAACAGAGCAAGACCCAGGCCATCGACAAGGGTAACCGGCGTTGGCGGCGGTCGGCGCTTGCGACGAACCGACCGACGCGGTTCGCAACTCATGCTGTGGGGGCGCAGCCACTTGCGTGACTTCGCCTTGGCGCCGGTGATGGTGGCGAAGGTGATCCAGTTCATGCTGTCGAACGTGGTGGCCGTCGTCCTGGCCCTGATGGTGAGCCGCAGGGCGCCGGCGTGGCGCTCACGATCGGAGCGGTCTTCGGGCTGGTTCTCTACATGAAGCTTGCGCGGCGCTGGAGCCCGGGTTCAGCTGACTGCCAGAACCTCCCGCCGGAGGTCGTCGAAACCATCCACCACATGATCGTAGGACCGGTTGGGGTGCGGGTCCGGCGGACCGGCTGGCCCCCATTCGTGGGGACGCCGCACGAACGCGGTCTTCATGCCGGCATCTTGCGCGGCATTCAAATCGAAGTTGTGGCACGCCACCATCAGGATGTCTGATGGCTCCAGGCCCAGCCATGTTGCCGCTGTCCGGTAGGCCTGTGCGTGCGGTTTATACACACCGATCGTCTCGCAAGAGATGATGGCGTCCCACGTAAGACCATTGAGCCGCGATACATCGACCACCAGTGCGGTGGGCAACATGGTGAATGACACCACCGGGACTTGCTGGCGCAGCGCCGCTAGCGCGGGCGGGAAATCCGGCCACGCGCGCAGCCGGTGCCACGCACGCCAGAGCTTGACGTGATCGGCGTGGGCCAGCGTCGGCAGCTTGAAGTGGTCGATCGTCTCGCCCAGCGTACGCAGGTGCACGTCGTCCATGTGAAAGGCCGGACAAGATTGGCCGACGATGCCTTTCATCGTCCGGCGGCGCCATTCGTTGACGAATTCGTGGCGGTCCAGCGGCAGGTCCTGCCAGGGCCCAACCCCAGCCAGGGCGTCGACGATCGATCCATGCCAGTCCAGGACGGTGCCTCCCGTGTCGAAGGCCAGGGCTAGGTAGGGCAAGGTCAGACCTCGCCCGTGTACTCGCCGCGCGCTGGATAGTCCTTGGCGACGGCGAAGTCAATGGCGGCCAGCAACTCGTCGAAGTGCGGACGCGCGAAGGGCATGGTTTGCACAGCACCGTAGTACAGAGTGCCGTCCGGTCGCAACAGATAGAGCGCCGGCTCCGAGAAGAGCGCCGGCTCCTCGATGCCGATCGACGTCATGCCACGCGACGTACTGATGTACAGACCCCAATCGCGCGCCACCGCGAGCGGCAAGTCGTAACCCACGCGCAGCGCGGGCGCGTTCAGCTTGTCGGCCATGGCTAGGGCGCGCTCGCGCGTATCGCTGGACAGGGCAACCACCTTGATGCCCCGCTTCTCGAATTCTGGGAGCAAGCGGCCCAATTCGAGCAGATACTTGGTACAGATCGGACAGTGCAACCCGCGATAGAACACGACCAGACTGAACTTCCCCGGCGCGTCAGCGGCGAGCGTGTAGTCGCCGTGGGCCAGCGTGGGCACCTTCAGCGCGGGAACAGATTGGCGGGGCATGAGCATCGAAATTCCTTTGGCAGTCATTCACTTTGGCCACTGCAGGCCGGGATGCGGACGAACGGTAATTGCTAGTACGTGCCTGGGTAGGCGCCGCCGTCCGTCAAGATGTTCTGCCCCGTGATGTAGCTCGCGTGCTGGCTGCACAGGAAAGCGCAGGCGGCGCCGAACTCCTCGGGCGTGCCGAAGCGCTGTGCGGGAATGGTTTTGCGCCGCGCGTCCGCAACTTCCTCCACCGACTTGCCGGTTTTCTTCGATGCGCCTTCCATCGTCCCGCGCAGCCGATCGGTGTCGAAAGCCCCCGGCAGCAGGTTGTTGATGGTGACATTGGCCGAGGCGAGCTTGCTGGTGCGGGCAACGCCGGCGACGAAACCGGTGAGGCCACTGCGCGCACCGTTGGACAGGCCCAGGATGTCAATCGGTGCCTTCACTGCGCTGGAGGTGATGTTCACGATGCGCCCGAAGCCGCGCGCGGCCATCCCGTCGACCGTAGCCTTGATCAGTTCGATGGGCGTGAGCATGTTGCCGTCCACCGCCTTGATCCAGGTGTCGCGGTCCCACTCGCGGAAGTCGCCGGGGGGCGGCCCCCCAGCGTTGGTGATGACGATATCAAACTCGCGGCGCTTTTCGAACGCCTTGGCGCGCCCTTCCACCGTGGTGATGTCGGCAGCGACATGTCGCACGGCCGTGTCGGCAGGCCGGCCCGGATCGTCCAGCAGCTTTTGCACCGCCGCTTCCAGCGCTTCGGAGCCACGTGCGACAACCACAACGTGAACTCCTTCACGAACCAGTGCCTGCGCACAGCCAAAACCAAGGCCCTTGCTTGCGCCACACACCAGCGCCCATTTGCCCGCGATACCCAAATCCATAATAATCGTCCTTTCAATAGCTGAGCTTCACCGCCCACGCGATGCGCGCATCATCGGCCATTTTGCTTGCCAGTTGTACCTTCGCGGTTTTCGCGCATGCACAGGGCTTCAAGTTCTCCAATCCCTCGCCCGACGCCCAGGCGGAAGCGGCCGCACAGGCCCAGAAGCAGGCCACCATCGACGCGCAGCTGTCCACGCCCTGCCGCGACCGCATCAAGAACCGCAAGATCCTGGTGCTGCTGGCCGAGGAGAAGAACGGGATGGTCGCGGCTGGCCAGGCAGGCTATGGCCGCCACGTCGATGCCATCAACATCCGGCTGCAGGCGCTGGGTCTCAAGACCTACACCGCGGAACAGATCCGCAAGCAAGTGGCCCAGGAAGAAGTCGATGCGTACTTCAAGAACGATCCTGACCGTGCCCTCTCCGCCTCAAAGCGCATGTCTGCGCAATATGTCCTCAAGGGCGTGATCGCCACCGAAGCTGGCCGTAGTGCCGTGCCGGGCGTGAACCAGGTCAAGGTCAATATGCGTTTCACGCTAGCCGATGCGGCCGGCCGGCCTGTGTCGACCGCCACCGCCAACAACGCCAGTTACGCGGGCGGCGATGTCTCCGGCATGACGCTCACACTCATCGAGGAGCGCGCCGAGGAAGTCGTGGCGCGCCTGTACAGCGACTATTGCCGCACCGCCAAGTAACACCAATTCAAAGCAGGAGAACTTCATGGAGAAGAGAACAGTCGCCGCCCTCGCCATCACTTGGCTGGCAGCCGCCGGCGCCATGGCGCAGCCCACGTTCGGCAACCCGTCGCCGAACGCCGGGAGCTCGACGTCGCAGGCGGCAAACGCTGCTGCCGACCAGGCCGCCTACCAGGAGGTGCAATACGCCAACAAGGGGATCAAGGGTCCCGCGCTGGTGGTGATCCCGGGCGACATCAAGAGCAGCAATGCCAGCTTCATGCAGAAGTTCCTGCCGAACAACATCGCAGATTTCGGCGAGACGGAGCTGGCGCAGGCCAACTTCGTGGTACTGGAGCGCTCCAACCTCGGCCCGCTGCTCAATGAAGTTTCGCTCGCCTACAACCTCGGCGACGCCGAGGCGGCCCGCAAGACCATGCAGATCGGCAAGCTCAAGACGACCAAGTGGGTCGTCAAGTTCGACATCCTGAAGGCCGAGCAGGTCTCCGAGAACAAGAAAAGCTTCGACGGCCAGGCGGCCGGCAGCATGATCTCCCGCTTTGGTGGCGGCATGTTCGGCGGCGGAATAGGCAACCTGGTGGCGGGCCAGGCGGTGGGCACCGTCAAGACCGACGAAGCCTCGGCGGTCTGGCTGATCGGCATGCGCTACAAGATCATGGACGCCAACACCACCGAACAGGTGGCACAAGGCTACAAGGAACTGAAGATGGAAGTCGGCGCCAACACCACCAGCGTGATGGGCGTCTCGCAGCAGGCCAAGGGTGGCGTGGGCCTGGACACCATGGTGCAACGCCTGGTGCAGACCGCCGTTTGGGACATCGACAAGCAGTACAAGTGAGGTTAAAGGCGACAGGCGTTGCCTTCGCCTTTAACTGCCGGCGATCCACACGGACCGCGTGCGCGGCCGGTGATCGCCGGCTTGCCTTGAGGAAGGGCGTATGAACAGGCTGGGGAAATATCAAATCCGTCGCACGCTCGGCAAGGGTGCGATGGGGGTCGTCTATGAGGGGTTCGATCCCGTCATCGAGCGCACTGTCGCAATCAAAACCATCCTGCCGTCGCAGCTGAACGGCGCGCAGATGGGCGAAGTCATGGCGCGCTTCAAGCGCGAAGCCCAGGCTGCCGGGCGCCTGAATCACCAGGGCATCGTCGCGATCTACGACTACGGCGAGGAAGTGCCCGAGGACCTGAACGAGGAAGAGGCCACGATGATGGCGCCCTCGGCTTCGGCCAAGCCGGCCGAGCGCGTGGCCTACATCGCGATGGAGTTCATCAAGGGCCAGGAGCTGCGCGACTACTTCGAGAAGGGCGAGCGCTTTAAGTTGAGGGACGTTGCACGCATCATGGGCGAGATCCTCGATGCGCTGGACCACGCCCATTCGCAAGGCGTGGTGCACCGGGACATGAAGCCCGCCAATATCATCGTGCTGGAAAACGGCCGCATGAAGATCGCCGACTTCGGCATCGCGCGGGTCGAGGCTTCGGAGCTCACGCAGACCGGCACCGTGCTGGGCACACCGTCCTACATGTCGCCAGAACAGTTCATGGGCCACCCGGTGGACGGACGCAGCGACCTGTTCTCCTGCGGCGTGATCCTGTACCAATTGCTGACCGGCGAGAAGCCTTTCACCGGCGAATCGACGACGACCATCATGTACAAGGTGCTGCGCGAAGAGCCGGTGCCGCCGTCGCAGATCAACATGTCCCTCGCGCCGGGCCTCGATGCGGTGATGAAGAAGGCGTTGGCCAAAAACCCCAACGAGCGCTTCCAGAGCGGCAAGGAATTTTCCGATGCACTGCGCGCCGCGATTGCGGGTGAAGTGCAGGCTATGCCTGCGGCCGCACCGATCATCTTTGCGCCGGCAGCGCAGGCAGCACCAGCAACCCATGTAGCGCCGGCAGTTGCAGCGCCGGCACCCGGACGGCGTTCCCCCCGCGCCGGCGCCTTCGTCGCCATCGGTGGCGCGGTCGTCGCATTGGCAGCGGGCGTCTTCGTGGTCTACGGTGGAGGCAATGGCAAGGCGCCGGCTGAGGCCAGCGCGCCTGCAGCCGCTGCTGCTGTAACGCCAGCTCTCGCAGCAGTGCCCGCCGTGGCGGCAGCGCCCACACCGCCCGCCGAACCCGGCACGCTGGTCATCAGCGCGCTGGGCGTGGTCGATCCGCAGGATGCCCGTTTCAAGGGCGACCTCGCCGCGGCCCAGCACGAGGCACGCGACGATGCCAAGCGGCAACTGGTGGAAAAGGTGCTGGCCCTCTATGTCGACAAGACGTCGATCGACGGCAACCGCGGCCTGCTCGACCAGAAGCTGCTGAAGAACTCCGCGTCGTTCATCCGCTCCGTCATCCAGGAAGGTGCAGCCAGTCCCGGCAAGGGCGGCCTGGTGGAAATGCCCACGCGCGCGGTGGTCAGCCTGCGCGATGTGCAGAAGTCGCTCAATCAGCTCTCGCGCGAGGAGCGCGTGGAGTTCATCCGGAACAAGGGCGACCCGCGCATCTCGATTCGCATCGACATCGGCACCGAAGCCGGCGCGCAGCTCGCGCGCGACCGCTCGCAGCTCGCCGAGAACGTGGTGAAGGAACGCATCAAGTCATTCGGCTTTCGCGTGTGGTCCGGCGAAGGTGACAACCCGAATGCCGCCAAAGCGCAGCCGTCGGACTTCGCCATCAAGGGCGAAGTGAAGTTGAAGCAGCTCTCGATGAAGCTGCCGGCGTCGGGCCTCACGATCACCAAGACGGCCATCACCTCGTGGACCCTCAAGGCCATCGACACCGCCACGGGCGAAGAGGTGTACCTGAACACCAAGTTACCCAGCGGCCAGAGCTGGGCCTCGGAAGACGCGGCCCTGGCCGACATCGGCAAGCTGGTGGGCGACGAGTTCTCGCGCAACTTCTTCCTGCAGCACTTCGGGTACCGCACGCAGAAAACCAACCTGATTTTCAACGGCCTGCCTGACGGCGGCGGCCCGGCCATGCTGCGCGAACTGCGCGGCATGCGTGCGGTGCTGGACGCGCAACTGGTTGCCGAACCCGGCCGCTTCCAGGTGCAGTTAACCGACGGCAACGCCACCGACATCGTGCAGGAAGCCGTGCTGCGTCCGCTCAACACCAAGCTGGGCGGCGAATGCTTCGCGCTCGCCGGCGCCGCCGGAGTCGATGTGACCATCGCCGTCTCGCCCAACTGCGCGACGCCGCAGATCCGCTCGAAGATGGAAAGCGATCCGCCGGCTGGGATGCGCAAGGCCAAGACGGTATAGGCACCGGATGCCGGATCAGGTCCGGCATGGCGCACCGCTAACGCCGCTGCGCGCGACTGAACACGTAGATCCCCGCGATCACCAGCGCGGTCCCCACGGCGATCCACGCGGTGAAAGGCTCACCCAGGATGACCACGCCCATGAGAATGGTTGATAAGGGGCCGACCATTCCGGTCTGCGCGGTCAGCGCCGGCCCAACGCGCTCGATGGCCATCATCACCAGCAGAACCGGCACCGCCGTGCACAGGGTTGCGTTGAGCAGCGATAGCCAGATGACTTCGGGTGCGACGGCGAATGCGCTTGCGACCGGACGCAGGACCACGAACTGCGCGATGCAACACAGGCAGGCAACGCTGGTGGCCAGTCCGACGAGCCGTAAAGACCCGAGCCGTTGCACCATCTGTCCGCTATAGATCAGATAAATCGCATACGACACCGCGCTGCCGAACACCAGAAGCGCGCCCAGCGCGGCGTTGGCGCCAGCAAGACCTGCTTCATGGCCGAACACGAGCAGCACACCCGCGTAGCTGATCGCCATCGCGGCCATCTGGCGGGCGCTGAAAGTACGCCGGTACAGCAGCCAGCCGAGCAGCATCACGAGTGTCGGGTTCAGGTACAGGATCAACCGTTCCAGCGAAGCGCTGATGTATTGCAACCCGGCAAAGTCGAGGAAGCTCGCGAGGTAATAGCCCGATACGCCGAGTCCCACGATGCCGGCCCAGTCTCGTCCAGCGAGCTTGGGCTTTCCGCGGCTGGCCCACCACGCCATCGTCGCGAAGATCGGCAGCGCGAACAACATGCGCAACATGATCAGCGTGGTCGCGTCCGTGCCATGGCGATACGCCAGCTTGACGATGATCGCCTTGCCACTGAACGCGATCGAGCCCGCCAGGGCCATGGCCAGCCCCGTGCCCAGGCGCGCCTCGCGTCTGTCGCTCAATCGCCGAACACCCGAGAATGCAGGCGCCGCAACGACCACCAGACGCCGAGCGCCACGACCGGGATCGCGCAGGCGGCGGTGCTCTCGGCGCTCCATGGCCAGCCAATGGCGTGCGCACCCTTGGCCAGGTAGCTCACCAGCCCGACGATGTAGTAGGTGATGGCCGCCACCGACAGGCCTTCGACGGTCGCCTGCAACTTCAATTGCAGGCCCTGGCGTGTGTTCATCGCCGCCAGCAAGGCCTGGCTGTTTTGCGCCTGCTCGATCTCCACGCGGGTGCGCAACAGGTTGCTGATGCGCGATACGCGCTGCGACAAAGCATCCTGCCTGCGCGTCGCCCACTCGCACGTGGCGCGCGCGGGCGACAGGCGTCGCTCCATGAATTCGCCAATGGTCTGCAAGCCGGCCAGGCGCGACTCGCCGATGTCGGCGATGCGGCGGTCGACCAACTCGAAATACGCCGAACTCGCGGAGAAGCGCGAGTGCGAGCCCGCGTACTGGCTCTCGACCTGCCCGGCCAGCTTGGTGAGCCGGTCCAGCAGTTGCGGCTCCTCGTCGCGGCCGGCGTCGCGGATCGAGCCGGCGAGCTCCGCCAGTTCGCGCTCGGCGTACGCGAGAACGGCCGACGCTTCGCGCGCAGCGGGCAGGCCCAGCAGCGCCGCCATGCGGTAGGTGTCGATTTCCAGCAGGCGCTGCACCAGGCGGCCGAGCCGGCGCGTGGTCATGCTTCCTGCCAGCAACACCATGCGCGAAAAGCCGTCGGCATGCAGCGCGAAGTCGGTGTAGACCTCGCCGTGGCCATCGGCCACCGTGGCTGCCACGAGCGTCTCTTCGTGGAGCACATGCCTGACGAGCGTCGTGCCGCCGGACTCGCGCGCCGGTAGCACCCACAAGTGCAGGCTGGCCAGACACTGGCCCGGCACCTGTGCGAGCCACTGCTGCGGCACGGCCTCGATCGCTGTCCCCGGTTCGCGGTCACCGAAGCCCGCGGCGTCGAAGGCCCGCGAGAAGCTCCAGGTGACGAATTCGGTGTGCATCTCCCAGCGGATTCGAAACGCACCGACGTCCATGCGGATGTGGGTGGACGCAGCATCGGGCAGCGGCAGGTGGTGGTCGCGCAGCAACGCTGCCACATGGGTGCGGCTCGCCTCGCGCTCCGTGGCATCGGCCGTCATCACGATGTGCGAGATCGCCAGCGGCGGGTTCATCTGCTCCGGCGGGCGGGCGTGGATCTCGTTGTGCAGCGACGTGCGCTGCGGGTGTTGGGTCAACGGCATTCTTCCCTCTCCCCGCATTCTCCCCCACCCGCATTTCGCATTGCGGCGCCGCCCGTCAGCGGCAATCACCGAGCCTGGTCGAGGGCGCGCGATGCACCGAGGAATGCCGGCGCGACGGCGCTGGCGATGACCTGCGTCGATATCGGCGCAAGGTAGGCCTCGAAGCGCCCCTTGCCCACGAAGCGCTCACGGAATTTTGAAGCCCGCAGTTCATCGACGATACGCGGCGCGATGCCGCCAGCCAGGAAGACACCGCCACGCGCGCCGAAGGTCAGCGCCAGGTTGCCCGCCACGCTGCCCAGGAAGGCGCAGAAGTGCGCCAGGGCCTGTTGACAGACAGGATCGCTTCCGGCGCGCGCCCGATCGATGATGTCCGCCGCGGCCAGCACCTGAACGGCCTGACCCTGCACTGCAGCCGTCGCTTCGTAGAGGTTGACCAAACCCGGCCCCGACAGCGCTCGCTCGGCCGAGACGTGATCAAACCGCGCACGCAGCGCGGCGATGACCGCCGCTTCGACGTCGTCGCTGGCGGCCAGCGTGGCATGGCCGCCCTCTCCGACAATCGGAACCTCGTGCCCCGGCGCCGGTCGCAGCAAGCCGGCGACGCCCAGCCCGGTGCCGGGCCCGAGGACAGCCAGCGGGGCACCGTCGATGCCCTGCCCGCCTCCGATCGCTTGCAGGTCCCCTGCGCCGAGCGCTGGCAGCGACAGCGCGATCGCGGCGAAATCGTTGATCACCACCATCTTCTCGACGCCAAGCGCCCGCTCGAGTTCGCCGATCGAGAACGACCAATGATGATTGGTCATCTGCACGCGGTCGCCGGTCACCGGGTTGGCGATGCCGATGCTGCAGGCGCGCGGCGTCGGCAGGCCATGAACGCGCAGGTGATGACCGATTGCGTCGATCAACGCGTCGTGGTCATTGCACAGTGAGCTGGCCACATGGCTGAGCGGCGCGCCGATGCTTGCCTGCCAGGCGAAGCGGGCGTTGGTGCCGCCCACGTCGCCGAGCAGGCGCGGGTAGGTATCAAAATTCATGGGCGCATGCTCGCGACGCGTGTGGGAACGGACGGCCTGCGATGGGCCGCCCGCGCGCCGTGTCCAGCCACATCGACCGCAGGCGCGGCGAGGATGTTCAGTAGCCGTCTATTTGGTCAGGTCGTCGAAGTAGTAGGTGCCTCCGCCGCCTTGCGCACCGGTCTTGCCGAAGTTCGGGAACACCGAAGCCTTGTTGTAGGTGAACGCCAGGTTCAGCGCCGCCGTGCCCGCTGCCTGATTGGCGAAGTTGAAGGTCAGCGTCTCCCAGGCGTTGGCCACCGTGGTCATCGCTTCGGTCTCGACGCTGTGCGTGGGATCGGCCGCGTCCTCAACCTTGAGCCGGATCGGCACGCCCGCAGCCGGCGAGTACACGCGCAGCGTCATCGTCTTGGCCGTGGCCGAGAACGCGATCGTGGCGATCGACTGGTTCGCACCGGTCGACATCGTCGTGCCCG
Organism: Ramlibacter sp.; assembly: GCA_046595775.1. Lineage (GTDB taxonomy): Bacteria > Pseudomonadota > Gammaproteobacteria > Burkholderiales > Burkholderiaceae_C > Ramlibacter. Next base: position 46,201 of record JBKJOM010000121.1, read on the forward strand.
CCCACAACTCGGCCGTGGCCGACTTGATGATCTTGGCCACCTTGTTGGTGCCGCCGGTCGGGTCGGTGACCACTGTCGCATTCTCGGCACCGCCGAAGCCGGTCAGCGTGTAGGTCACGCCCACCGCGTCGAAGGTCACGAGTGGGGTGCTCGTACCGCCACCACCACCGGTCCCCGTCGTGCCATAGAAGTAGATGTTGTCCACGTAGAGCGTGCCCGCCGTGGCCGGTTCGAGCTTGATCTGGGCGATCCGGGTCTTGTCGGGCGAGGTGAATAGCGCCATGTCGATGTCGATGGCGTTCCAGCTGCCTGGCGTGACGGCCTTCGTGACGCCGTTCTCGCTGCCGCCGCCAATAAGGGAGACCTTCACGCTACTGATGTTGGACGAGAAGAAGTCCAGGTGCAGCGTGCCCTTCGTTGAAACGTTGACCGCATTGGCGCTCCAGTCAATGCCCTGGTAGAGGAACGGCGCGCCCGCGAACACGTACTTCTCGGATGTGTTTCCAGCGACCGTGAACGCGCTGCGCGTGATCGACGTACCCTGACCCCAGTCCGGCGCGAGGTCGAGCCCTGCAACCGATGCGGCGTCGCTGTAGATGACGGTTGAGCCCGACGGGATCACCGTCGTCGGCGCGCAGGTCGGCGTGGTCGTTCCGCAACCCGCGACCACCGCACTGCCCCAGAAGTAAATGTTGTCGACGTATAGCGTGCCCGGGGTGGTCGACTCCAGCTTGATCTGGATGATCGCTGCCTTGTCCGGCACCGTGTAGCTCGCGAGGTCGATGTCGACGCTGTTCCAGCTTCCGATCGTCAGCGCCTGGGTCACGGCGTTTTCCTTGCCGGCCGAGATGATCGACACCTTCACGCTCGTCAGGTCGGGCGACCAGAAGTCCATGTGCAGCCTGGTCTTGCTGGAGACGTTCTGCGGGCTACCGGCCCAGTCCAGGCCCTCGTAGTTCAGGTTCGAATACTTGAGCACCTTGTTGCCCGCAATTGTCTGCTCACCGACGCAGACCGTGGCCTGGCCCCAGTTCGGGCAAGAGTCGAATCCAGCCACCGCAGCGGCATCGCTGTAGATGACGATAGATCCAGCGGGGATGACCGTGCTCGGGGCGTTGGTCGGCGCCATTGCGCCACCACCGCCGCCGCCACCGCCGCCCGTACCGGGCACGAAGGTCACGTCGTCGAAGTAGTAGGCCTTCTGCACCGAGGAGGCTTTGGCGCGTCCGAAGTCGAAGAAGATCGTGGCCTTGTCATAGGTGTACGCGAAGTTGATGCCGGCGGTTCCAGCGGCCTGACTGCCCGGCGCGAAGTTGAAGGTCAGCGTTTGCCAGGCAGCGGCTGTCGTGACAGCGACCTCGGACTCGACCGAGTGCGTCGGATCGGCATGGTCTTCCACCTTCAGTCGAACCGGAATACCGGCATCCGGTGACCAGACGCGGACCGACATCCTTGTGTCGTTGGCGTTGAACGGAATCTTGGGCGAGAAGCCAAGTTGAGTGGCTGGCGTTGAGCCGGCAGTGATGGTCGTGCCGGCGTAGGTTTCCGACCCTGCGGCCCGCACCACCTTGGCAACCATGTTGGCGGAGTTGGTGGGGTCCACGGCGATGCTTGAATCTTCCGCCCCGCCGAAACCGACAAGGCCGTAGGCCACGGCGGCTGAATCGAATGTCACCGGCAACGACATCTGCGTCTTGGGTCTCGTATCGAAAGCTACCTGTACGGGAGACGGAGCCACCGTGTTGCTATTGCCGGCCAGGTCGCTGAACTTGCCGGCGGCAATGGATGCGCTGATCGTGCCGGTGGTGCCGGCGGCAGGTGTCACCACCAGCGTAGCCAGGGTGCCGCTCGCCATGGTGAAGGTGCCCTTGGTGCCGCCCGTGACCACCACATCATCGACGGTGAAGCTGGAGCCCACACTTTCGCTGAAGGTGAACGTGAAGGTCACGCCGCCGGTGGCGGTGGTGCCGGCCGACACGTTGCTCGTGATCGCCACGGTCGGCGCCACTGTGTCGGGCGGCGCCGGCGGCGGCACGTAGGTGGCCGCGCCCGGTGGCAATGAATCACCGCCCCCGCAGGCCCCTACCAGGACCGCAGCGGCAAGTGACAGGACCAGAGTGAAGATGCGCTTCAGGGGTCGGTTCATTTTGTGATGTCCTGGTGAAGGTGAGCGGCTTGAAGTCAGCACAATGAAAGCGCTTTCAAGATTTCAGGATATTAAGTCGCGTCCCTTGGCATGACAAGAGGCGCGAACCTGTCGGTTACCCTTAGTGCGGGTCGAGATTTTTCATGCGGATCAGTTCGCCCGGCCGGCAGATCCCGGCGCAACCACGAGAGACTTGCCGTCGCTGAAGCGCACGGTCAGTGGCTCCTTGCCGGCGTTGAATGCAAGGTAGGTCTTGCGCCCATCGGCACGCTTGAAGACCGAGAACAGCGGCGTGTCGGCGGTGATACTGAAGTCGGGCAAGCCCATCTCCTGCAAGCTCAGGATCCAGTGCAACCCGTGGGTGCGCGAGTCGCCGAGTTCGAAGCTGCCCCAGCGGTTCCATTGCGTCAGCGCCTTTGCCGGGTCGGCGAGCGCCAGGTACTTGGCGAAAATGTCCTGCCAGATGTCGGCCGGCGGCGGGTTGGGCGGCTTGGAACCGCGCTCCGCATAGATCGCCATCTCCGGTATCAGCGCATCGAGATTTCGCCGTACGTAGGCGGGATCGCGTCCGAGGTAAAGCGAGGCGCTGTTGATCGGCAACAGGTTGATGCCCTTGATCTGGCGCGGCTCGTCGGTCCACCAGGTGTTGTGCTTGTAGGCGCCGCCGAAGAGCATGCTGACTTCAACGTTCTTGTACTCGGGCGCGAACACCAGCCGGTGCACGTCGAACCAGTAGTGGTCGATCGCCTGCGTCTCGGTGGTGTACAGGTACACGCCCAGGTCGCGCAGTGGCTTGTTGCCGGTGACCTCCGCCCAGAGGATCAGGCCGGCCCAGGCATTGATCGCTTCGGACGACGATTCCTGGTTGTTGCCCAGCGAGCCCAGGCCCACGCCCGACGCCCATGAATGGCCCTCGTAGGCGTCGAAGTTGCGCAGGAAGGGGAAGTCGGCGCGGCCGCGCTCGGTGGTGGCGATATCTGCCACCAGCAGATCGACCATGCCACCCCACTGGCTCTTCGCTGCCCAGGCCGGGTCGCGCAGCGCGATGTCGGCCACGACACGAATCCAGTAGCCATAGGTGAAGTGGTGGTCGTTGATCTGGACGACGGTGAAGAAGGCATTTTCCGGATAGCTGGCTACCGCACCGAGCGCCTTGTTGTAGTGGAAATAGTGCTTCGAACTCTCGCCCGAGAACCATTCCTCGACGCGCTTCTTCATCATCTCCAGCAACCGGTCACGGGACTTCAAGTCGCCTTGCTGCTCGAACACGTTCAACAGCATCATCGTGCGCTGCAGGCCCTTACCCTGCCAGTAGGCGTCGTCGCCCTCCTGCAGCATCATGCGGCGCGCCTCGCGCAGGTCCTTGTCGGACACGTCGCTCAATTCCGCGAGGCGGGGCGACTCCTTGATGCCGGGCCAGTAAGGCACGAATCCCGAATAGGTGCCGGTGGTTGTGAACTGCGGCGCGGCGAGCAGCCGGACCTTGCCGCGCACGGTGTCGAACGCGGGCCCCAGCTTGCCGTCGACTGATTCATTCCTGAACCAGTGGTGCGGGTACAAGCCGAGCAACGGCCCGTTGTCGGGGCCCTCCATCACCCGCACGGTGGCCTTGAAAGTCGTCTGTACCCGGCTGCTCGTTGGGTCGTAGCGCCAGTCGACGCGCGTGTCCTGGATGAAGGCGTAGGCATGACGCGTGAAGAGCGCCATTGTCTCGGCCTTGTCGTCTGGAAGCGCCGCGGCGGAGAGGTAGCCCGCCCCCGCAGGCAACCGAGCAACCCACTCCGTGGGCGAGACAGCCTCCCAACGAACGCCCGTCGGCCCGAAGAGCGCGTACGCTTTGCCCTTCGCACCGATTTGCAGAACCCGTGCATCGGCTGCCGGCCGCCCGGTTGCACCCGCTGGCAGCCTGACGCGGGCGTCGCCTCGCGAAATCTGGAAGTGGGCGTACGGGCTGCCGTGCGCGATCGTGGCCGTGAATTGGTCGCCGCCGCGCGCCATGGAGATGTCGATCGACCAGTCGCTGGTCTTGGCGAGCATGGCCAGCCCGGGCTCGAAGGCCGCGGGTGAGATCACGATCGGGTCGACGTGCGGGTAGTGGATCTCGACGTCGCGGCGCTCGGTAGGCACCACCAGTTTGCTGGGCAACGCCATCTCGAGGCCCGCCGCCGTGGCCCTGAAGCTCAGTGGTTGGGCATAGATGATCTCGGGCTTGGGATCGAAGATCAGCGTCGAATACCACTGGTTGGTCGGCGCCGCAGCCTTGAGCATCGCTTCCGTGCGCAGCGGCGCGGCCGGCATCACCGGGTCGCGGCCCTTGGGTGCGAGGAAGTAGGTACCCGCCCCGGCCTTCACTGGCTGCGCCTGGGAACTGAACACGACACCGACGCACAGCGTCACCGCGAGACCGCAAGCAAGCAACAGCTTCACGACCGATTCCTTTGCGCCCGGAAGGCGAATGCGCGATTATATTGAAAGCGCTTTCAAGATTCAATTCAAGGTTTACCCGCAAGGCGGTCACATCAAGATCGGGAGCCATCCGAGGGAAAACACGGAGGTGCAGATGTTGACCATCAATGCCGAACTCACCTATTCTCTGAAAGCGCTTTCAATTTCCTGCGGCTGTTCCTGTTTCTACCTACAAGCCACGCCCTGCTGGGGCGCCACAACATGCACACTGAACTCACGGCAACCCTGTCAACGGCGCGGAGAGCTGCGGCCACTTCGCGCGCCCGTCGACCCCAGTGGCTTCGGCCCGTCGTGCTCGCGGCGGGCATTGCGTGCGGCGCGTCCAGCCACGCGGTCGATTTCGGCCCGTTCACGTTGACCGGATTCGCGAAGGCCGAGGCGACCCGGGTCAGCCCCTACTGCCCCGAGACCCGGTGCCAGGTGGCCGACCCGCAGTTCACGGTCAGAAGCTACCAGTGGGCCGATGCCATTGCCTCGGGCCAGTCCTATGGATCTGGCACGACGCATGTGACGCTGTTCCAGCCCTGGCTCACCGCCAAGTTCGACATCGGACGCGGCTTCAAGCTGACCGGGATGCTTAGCCAGCGCTTGCGCGACGGCAAGATCGACCTGCCTGGCTTTGTGTACGAAAGGAATGTCGCCATCAGCCATGAAGACTATGGCCGACTCGCGGTCGGCGCGATGACCTCGCGCTCGTGGAGCATCGCTGACTATCCCTACGGAACCAACATCGGCCTCGCGGACGCCTGGGGCGCGAGCGGCGCCGGCTACGGCCTCTTGGGCCATGCAGTGCGTTACACCTCACGCATCCTGGACGTGTACGAAGGCGACCTCGTGCTGGAAGCCACCTACGACCGCGGCAACCGTGACTTCAAGATCCACAAGCCCTGGTTCTACGAGCTCTATGCCCAGTTTCACAAGGGGGATCTCGTCGTCGACGCGATGTACCAGGATTCGCGCAATGGCGGCGCATCGGCCTGGGGCCATGCGCCGTTCTCGGGCCCCTTCTACGACGTCGCGGCCGACTCGAAGGTCGGGACGGCGGGGCAATCCATGGCCATGGCCATGGCGCGCTACCAGTTCAACTCCCGTCTTGAGCTTTCGGGCGGCATTCGCCACAACCGCTGGAGCGGGATGTCCGCGGTGATCGTCAAGAGTCAGCCGAGGTTTGACACCTGGAACTGGCCCTTCAACGTCGATTGGGGCGGCAGACTGGTCTATACCAACGCGGACGGATCCAAGTATCTTGTTGACAACCCCGGGTACCCGGTGACCTCGCTCGATCTGAGCGGCGGCGCGCGCTACCGCCTCACGGAAAACTGGATCGTCCACACCGGCGTGGCCTATCTCGGCAAGGGGCACACCAAGAATCCGAGCGAGCGTGGCCAGGGCAATTCGGCGCTGATCAACACCGTCGGTGTCAACTACGACTTCAAGAACGGCCTGCAGGTGTACGGATCGGCCGGGATGGTCAACTACGGCCGCCTGGGCCTGGCGCCGATCTCGGTGCCCAGTAACTCCGCGTTCACCAATGTCGATTCCAGAATTTCGAAGCGCGGCAACTGGTTCGGCGTCGGCGCGGTCTACGTGTTCTGAACCCGCAAAAGCTCAAGGTCCATCCCATGAACTTCCAACGATTGCTCGCCCCTGTCTCGGTTCACACCCGCAGATGGACGGCCGCCTCCCTCATCAGCCTGGTCGCCCTGGTCATCGTGGCCTGCGGCGGCGGTGGCACCACGCCGGACAACCGCGCCAGCGCGCTGCGACCGCTGAGCGCCGAGTTCAGTTCGCGCAAGGCAGTGGCCTATTCGCCCTACCGCACCGCGGCCAACGAGGCCGGGCTGGCCGCAGAAGTCATTCCCGAGGCCAACATCAAGCAGGACCTCGACCTGCTGGTGCAGGGCGGCTTCGGACTGATCCGCCTCTTCGACAGCGACGACAAGGTTGGCAAGGCCACGCTGGCGGTGATCCGCAAGTACAACCTCAACCTGAAGGTCCAGCTCGGCGTCTACGTCCAGAGCGGCAACGATTTCTACAACCAGGCTCAGCTCGACCGCGCGGTGGTTCTGGCCAACACCTACCGCGACATCGTGCTGGCCGTCAGCGTCGGCAACGAGACCATGGTGGTCTGGTCCTTCAACAAGATCGATCCGTCGGTGATGGCGGGCTACCTGCGCAAGATTCGCACACAGATTACTCAGCCGATCACCACTGACGACAACTACGACTTCTGGGCCAAGACCGATGCGAGGGTCACCGATGCCATCGACTTCGCCTCGCTGCACACCTATACCGAACTCGACACCGTGTTCGTGCCCGAGCCGGGCTTGTTCGACTGGCGCCAGAAAGGCGTGCCGGAGGCCCAGCGCGCGGCCGCGATGATGGACGCTTCCGTCGCCGAGGCGCGCCGCCAGTACGACCTGGCTCGCAACAACCTCGATCGCCTGGGCCGTGCCGACATCCCGATCACGATCGGCGAAACCGGCTGGAATGCGGTGGACCTGGGCACGCTGAAGTACCGCGCGCATCCGGTGAACCAGAAGATGTACTACGACCGCCTCGCCACCTGGGCCACCGAAGGCCGCACAGGCGCCGGCCCGAAGGCCATTTTCTACTTCGAGGCCTTCGACGAGCCCTGGAAGCAGGGCGACGACAAGTGGGGCCTGTTCAACAAGGACCGGAAGGCTCGCTACGTGGTCAAGGACCTGTACCCGTCGTCGATGTGGGAGGCGGGAACGGCTGCGCTGACGGCAGCCGATGCGGTCTACTGGAAGCTGACTCCGGTGGCCCCGGCGGTGACCACCGCCAAGTACAAGGTCTATGCCGAGGACGGCGTCCCGGCGGCAACGGTCTCGAACAGTTGCAACATGGATCCGGCGCGGTGGCGGCTGGATGCCTTCGACGGCAGCACAGCGACATGGGCTGAGATCTCGTCCACGTCCGCCCCGGGGGACGCGACCCACAGCTGCGAGATCACGCCAAATCCGAAGGACTACGGCTGGGGGATGCTGTACCAAGCTCCGACCGGCCTGCCATTCGGCTCGACCGTCAACCTGGGCGACTTTGCAGCCACGGGCAAGCTCAATGTGAGCATCAAGACCACCTACCCCGGCAAGATCGAGATCGGTGTGTCAACCGACACTGCAGAATCTGGCGGCCAAGAAGCCTTCCTCCAGATCGGCAACGGCGACTACGGTTATTGCAACACCGGCGCATGGTGCCAGGTGTCGATCCCGCTCAAGGACTTCATGGCGGCCAACTCGAAGCTGGATTTCCAGAGGGTCATCCTGCAATTCGTGATCTCCGACGTCTATTCGAGGACCGGAAAGTCGGCCAACTCGAACATCAGGACGCCGATCGATTTCGACGCGTTGTACTACACCAAGTAACGCGGGACGCCACCTGCCTCGCTGGCAGGTGGCGTCCTGATCTTCGTACTCGCCGATGGCGGCGACACGCGCTGCGCCTTCCACTGAACTTCGCCGTGCCTGCCGATCACCCTATCCGTTTCATCCTCAGCGCACGCGACGGCGACGCACGCCTGGCCGAGCAGCCCTCGTTGCAGCGCTGCGGCGACGACACGCCGGGGCCAAGCCTGCTGGTCAACACCGCGCGCCGCTTCCAGACGCATCTGGGGTTCGGCGGCGCCTTCACCGAATCAGCGGCCAGCGTGTGGCAAGGCTTGCCCGAACGCTCACGCGAACAGTTGCTGCGCGACTACTTCGATCCTGCTGCAGGACACGGCTACACCCTCGGTCGCGTTCACATGAACTCGTGCGACTTTGCGCTCGGCAACTACGCGCATGTCGAACAAGCCGATGACTTCACCCTGGACACCTTCACCATCGAGCGCGACAAGCAGGCCCTGCTGCCCTTCCTGCAGGCTGCGTTGCGGGTCGCTGCCCGGCCGATCCAGCTGCTGGTCTCGCCGTGGAGCCCGCCGGCCTGGATGAAGACCAATGGCGAGATGAACCATGGCGGCCGGCTGCGTCCGGAGTGCCGCGCCGCATGGGCCCAGTGCTATGTCCGCTTCATCCGCGCCTACGAGGCGCAAGGCGTGCCGATCTGGGGTGTCTCGGTGCAGAACGAGCCGGCTGCGCACCAGCGCTGGGACTCCTGCCTCTACACCGCCGAGGAAGAGCGCGACTTCGTACGCGACCACCTCGGCCCGGCCCTGCACGGCGCGGGCCTGGGCCACGTGAAGATCGTGGTCTGGGATCACAACCGCGACGTGATGATTGAACGCGCCCGCGTGATCTACAGCGACGCCGAGGCCGCGAAGTATGTCTGGGGCACCGGCTTCCACTGGTATGGCGAGGAACACTTCGAAAACGTGCAACGGGTGCACGATGCATGGCCCGACAAGCAGCTGCTGTTCACCGAAGGGTGCCAGGAAGGCGGGCCGCACCTGGGCAGCTGGGAAGTCGGCGAGCGCTACGCGCGCAATGTCATCAACGACCTGAACCGCTGGACGGTCGGCTGGATCGACTGGAACCTGCTGCTCGACGAGCGTGGCGGCCCCAACCACGTCGGCAACTACTGCAGCGCGCCGATCCTGGCCGACACCGCGAATGGAACGCTGATGCACCAAAGCTCGTACTGGGTACTCGGCCATTTCGCGCGCTTCATTCAGCCGGGTGCAAAGCGCGTGTCGTGTGCCTCGTCGCTCCACGAGGTCGAAGCCACGGCCTTCGTCAATCCGGACGCATCGACGGTGGTCGTGGCGACCAATCGCCACGAGCAGGCGCTGCGCCTTGCGCTGCGCATCGACGACGCGGATTGGCGCGTTGAACTGCCATCCCGGTCGATCGCCACCTTCGTGACTGGCGCAGCTTGAACACTCATGACATGAATCCGACGTCTCAGGGCTGCATGCACGGCCGCTTTGTCGAAGACGACGGCGAGACCTGGTACCGCATCGACGGCTATGACCGGCAACCGCCCTTCTTCGTCGCGTTGGCGAGCGACAGCGATGTCTGGGCCTTCGTCTCCACCGCCGGTTCGCTGGCGGCAGGGCGGCGCGACGCGGAAGGCGCGTTCTTCCCCTATGAGACGGTTGACCGCATCCACCTGCGTTGGGAACACACCGGGCCGCGGACCTGGATTCGCATTGTCGACGGCGATCGGGTCGAACTGTGGCAACCGTTCGCGTCCCGCCTTGATGGCGGTGCCGGCGCGCGCTCGGTGTGCAAGAACCTGTCGGGCACGCGGCTGCGCTTCAGCGAGGAACACCCCTCAGGTCGGTTGCGCTTCGAGTACGAGTGGTCGACCGCGGCGAGTCTCGGCCTGATCCGCTCGGTGCGGCTGGTCGCGCTGCGGGGCCCGGTGCAGGTGCAGGTGCTGGACGGCTTGCTGAACCTGATCCCGCCCGGCGTCGGGGTCACCCATGCCACCACGATGAGCAGCCTGACCGACGCCTACAAGTGGAACGAGTCGGCTGCAGGCGGACGCGCCGGCCTGTTCACCCTCTACGCCCAGATCTGGGACCGCGCCGAGCCGAAGGAATCATTCGCTGCCCTCGTCGCCTGGCACGCCGGCCTGCCCGCGGACTCCAGGACGCTGCTCTCCGGTGACCAGGTGGCGGGCTTTTGCCGCAGCGGCCGTGTTGAGGCCGAGACCCTGACACGCGGTCGTCGCGGCGCATTCCTTGTCAACTACGACGCCGCGATCGATGCCGACGGGATCGAATGGCATCAGGTCGTCGATGCGCCGCGCTCGCAGGTCCAGACCTTCAAACTCTGCCGCGCTCTTGATGCCGGTGGCGGCTCGCCGGCCGAAATTCGTTCGGCGGCGGCGGCCAACACAACAGGGCTGGACGAGCTGCTGGCGCGCGCCGATGCCTTCCAGGTTTCGGATGACCCGATGGCAGCCGCGCACCATCGGACCAACGTGCTGTTCAACGTGATGCGCGGCGGCGTGTTCGCGAGCGGTACCGAGTTCGACCGCGACGACCTGCTGGCCTTCCTGCAACAGCGCAACCGGCCGATGGCGAAGGCGCTCGGCCGGTTGATCGCGGCATGGCCGAAGCAGGTCGATCGCTCGTTCGCGCTCGCCGAGGCACGCGCGTTCGGGCTGCAGGCCGAACGGCTGGTGCTCGGCTACCTGCCACTGACTTTCAGCCGGCGCCATGGCGACCCGAGCCGGCCCTGGAACAAGTTCTCGATCCGCGTGCGCGACGCCAGCGGCCGTCGCGTCATTCACTACGAAGGCAACTGGCGCGACATCTTCCAGAACTGGGAGGCGCTGATCCCGAGCGAGCCGGCGTACGTCGGCTCGATGATCGAGGTGTTCCTCAGTGCGATGACGCCCGACGGCTACAACCCCTACCGCATCGGCCGCAATGGCATCGACTGGGAAGTCGTCGAACACGAGAACCCCTGGAGCAACATCGGCTACTGGGGCGACCACCAAGTCATCTATTTGCTGCGGTTGCTGGAAGCCGCGCAGGACCGAGAGCCGCGACTGCTGCCGGGGGAATGGAACCGGGCGCTGTACAGCTTTGCCGACGTGCCCTATCGCCTGAAGCCCCATGCAGCGCAGACGGCCCATCCCAAGGCGACCATCGTGTTCGACGACGCTGCACATGCCCGGTCGCACGCGCGGGCCGGGCAGATCGGGGCCGACGGCTTGCTGGTGTGCGACGACAAGGACATGCCGGTGCAGGCGACGCTGGCCGAGAAGCTCTCGATCATCGTGCTGGCCAAGGCCGGTAGCCTGGTGCTCGGCGGCGGCCTGTGGTTGCACACGCAACGGCCCGAGTGGAACGACGCCAACAACGCGCTGGTCGGCAACGGTCTGTCTGTCGTGACGCTGGCCCACCTGCGGCGATTCCTTGTCTTCATCACCAGGCTGCCTGGCGCCGAGCGACCCTTCGCGTTGTCTGGCGCCACCCTGCAGGCACTGCAGGCCTTCAGCGCGCTGGTGTCTGCCACGCCCACCGCCGTGGTGCACGACGCGGGCGCGCGGCGCAGGTTCCTCGACGCCAGCGGCGCCCTGCTCGACGCCTGGCATGCCGAGAGCTATCGCGGTGCGGCAGGCCGCAGTCCGGCCCACGCACCGCCGCGCCTGCTGCTGGATCTGGCGCACTCGCTGCTGCCGCTGATCGATGCCACGCTCCAAGCTTGCCGGCGCGACGACGGCCTGTTCCACAGCTACAACCTGGTCGACCTGTCGCAGGGCCGGGCCGAGGTCACTCACCTGTACCCGATGCTCGAAGGCCAGGTCGCGCTGCTCTCCTGCGGCCTGCTGTCGCTCGCGGAATCAGTAGCCCTGCTCGACGCCTTGTTCGCGAGCCCGCTGTTCGACGCGCGTCGGCGCAGCTTCCTGCTCTACCCCGACCGGCAACTGCCGGGCTTTCTCGAACGCAACCGGCTCGACGATGCGGCGCTGGCGCTGCCGGTCGTGCAGGATATCCTGCGCCGCGGACGGCACGACCTGCTGCAGCAGCAGAGCGACGGCACGGTGCGCTTCGCGCCGGCACTGGCCAACCGGGGCGACCTCGAAGCCGCAGCGGCCGACCTCGGTGCTTCGCTCGAGCCGCTGGCGCAAGCCTACGACCGCTTGCTGAAGCACCACGAGTTCACGGGTCGCTCGGGCACCATGTTCGCCTACGAGGGCCTGGGCTGCATCTACTGGCACATGGTGGCCAAGCTGCTGCTGGCGGTGCAGGAGTGCGCGTTCGAGGCGGCCGACCGCGCCGCGCCGGAGCTGGCAGCACTAAAGACCCATTACCGCAAGGTGCGCGACGGCCTGGGCTACCGCAAGAGTGCCGCGGACTATGGCGCCTTCCCCGCCGACGCGTACAGCCACACGCCGGCTGAAGGCGGCGCGCAACAGCCGGGCATGACCGGCCAGGTCAAGGAAGAGATCCTGACGCGCTGGGGTGAGCTGGGACTGCGCGTGCGCGGTGGGCGAGTTAGGTTCGACCCGGTGCTGCTCGACGCCTCCGAGCTGCCCGCAGTCGGTGCGCTGACGTTCACCTGGGCGCGGGTACCTTACAGCATCCGGCGTGGGCCCCTCACCAGCGTGCGAGTACTGACCACCAGCGGTTGGCATGAATGCCCCGGCCGAACCTTCGACCCGATCGGCGTCAAGGCGGTCGAGGCGCAAGTGGGATTCTGAGATATGACGTCGGGACTTCATCCGCCACCTCCAGCCCGCACAGCTGATTCATTGCCCACGCAGCCCAACGCCGGATTCGACCTCGTCATCCTCGGCGGCACCGGTGATCTGGCCTGGCGCAAGCTCATGCCAGCCCTGTTCCAGGCCCATCGCCATGGCAAGCTGCCGGCCGGCGGGCACATTCTCGCGGTGGCGCGCGACGACCACACCGACGAAACCTACCGAGCCTGGCTGCACGAGCGCTTCCGCGACGTCGAGCTTGCCAAGCGGCCCAGCGACGGGGAATTCACGCGCTTTGCCACGCAAGTGCATTACCTGCGCGCCGACCTGTCGCAGCGGGCGGATTACCTTCGGCTGCGATCATGGCTCGACGCACCGCGCACCGGCGAGGGTGGTGGCGTTTCCCGGCAGGACACGGTGGTGCTCTACCTGGCCACCAGCCCCCATCTGTTCCCGCAGATCTGCGAGCAGATCGGTGCTGTCGGACTGAGTGGGCCGCGTGTGCGCGTGGTGCTCGAAAAGCCGCTTGGCCACGACCTGCAAAGTGCGCAGGCCATCAATCGTGCCGTCAACGCCGTGTTCAGCGAGGCGCAGGCCTTCCGGATTGACCTCTACCTGGGCAAGTCCGCAGTGCAGAACCTG
>JBKJOM010000185.1:0-4347 GCA_046595775.1 Ramlibacter sp.
ATGAAGAGCTCGGGCGCGAAGAAGGGCAGGCCGGTGAACTGCAGGTTGGCGCCGTCGGTGATCGTGTCGCCAAGCTGCACGCCGCCGTGCGTGGTGAAGCCGATGATGTCGCCCGCAAAGGCCTCGTCCACCGCTTCGCGCCGCTGCGAGAGAAACGTCACCACCGAAGTCGGCCGCAGTTCCTTGGCCGTGCGCTGCACCTTGAGCTTCTTGCCGGGCACGTATTTGCCCGAGGCCATGCGCACGAAGGCGATGCGGTCGCGGTGGTTCGCATCCATGTTCGCCTGCACCTTGAACACGACACCTGCGAAGTTCTCGTCATCGGGCAGGATTTCCTTCGTCACGGTCTCCCCGTTGATGACAAGGTGGCTCATGCGGGGCCGCGGCGAAGGCGCGAGGTCCACCAGCGCCTCCAGCACTTCCATCACTCCGAAGTTGTTCACGCCCGAGCCGAAGAACACCGGCGTCTGTTTGCCGGCCAGGAACGCCTCGTGGTCCCATTGCGGTGACGCACCGATAGCCAGCTCCATGCTTTGCGCGGCGGTCTCGAACTCGTGGCCGAAGCGCTTGTGCAGTGCGTCGCGTTCGGCAAGGGGAATCGTCTCGAAGTCCTGCGGCAGGCGTTCCGAGCCGGATTCGAACACCGTCATTGCGTGCGAGCGCAGGTTCATGATGCCGCCGAAGGTCTTGCCCTGGCCCACCGGCCAGGTCATCGGCACGCAAGGCATGCCAAGCTCCCGCTCCACTTCGTCGAGCAGGTCCAGCGGGTCGCGCACCTCGCGGTCCATCTTGTTGATGAAAGTGATGATGGGCGTGTCGCGCTGGCGGCAGACTTCGATCAGGCGGCGCGTCTGCGCTTCCACGCCGTTCGCCGCATCGATCACCATCAGCGCCGAGTCGACCGCGGTGAGAACGCGGTAGGTGTCTTCCGAAAAGTCCTTGTGGCCGGGCGTGTCCAGCAGGTTGATCACATGGTCGCGGTAGAGCATCTGCATGACCGACGAGGCCACTGAGATGCCGCGCTGTTTTTCGATCTCCATCCAGTCGGAGGTGGCGTGGCGCGAGGCCTTGCGCGCCTTCACGCTGCCGGCGATCTGGATCGCGCCGGAGAACAGCAGCAGCTTCTCCGTCAGCGTGGTCTTGCCGGCGTCAGGGTGCGAAATGATCGCGAAGGTTCGGCGGCGACGGGTTTCTGCCGTGTACGACATGGTGTGAAGCTGAATTGAAGGGGCAGCGCCCGTGGGCACGGCCGGTAGCCGGGCGCGTAGGGAAGGCCACGATTATCCGATGACATCGCGCGCCGCGTTGAGCCAGGAAAGAGCGCTCAGCCGGGCGTGGGCTTCTTTGCCGTGCCGCGGGCGGCAAACACTTGGGACAGTTCGAACGGCGCGGCCACTTCGAGCTGGTCGTAGCGGCACTCCTGCGGTGACTTGTCGGTGCGCCAGCGCTGGAACACCGGGGGATGGCGGAAGCGGTTGCCCTGCAGGTGGTCGTACTTCACCTCGCAGACTCGCTCGGGCCGCAGCGGCTCCCACGACGCGTCCTTGTCGCCACTCCAGCGGCTTTGCGCGCCCGGCATGCGATCGACGGCATTGGCGTTGGCACTGGCCCAATCGCGCCAGGGGTGCCCGGCCAGCGCGTTCGCGTGCAAGGGGGCGAGCTCTTCCACCAGTTGCCGGCGCATGTCCATCGTGAAGGCGGAGGTGACGCCCACGTGCTGTAGCACGCCGGCATCGTCGTACAGGCCGAGCAGGAGCGAGCCGACCATGTCGGGCACGTCGCGGTACCAGCGCAGGCCCGCCACCACGCAGTCGGCGGTGCGCGCGTGCTTGATCTTGAACATCGCGCGTTTGCCCGGCAGGTAGGCGCCCGCTTCCGGCTTCGCCATCACGCCGTCGAGGCCGGCGCCTTCGAACTCCTCGAGCCACCGCGCGGCGACCGCGCGGTCGCGCGTCATCGGGGTCAGGTGCAAGGGCGCTTTCGCGCGGCCCAGCAGGCGCTCCAGCCGCACCCGGCGGTCGGATTGCGGCAGCGCCATCACGCTCTTGCCGCCAGCCGCCAGCAGGTCGAAGGCGACGAAGGCGCTGGGCGTCTCCTTGGCCAGCCGCGTCACGCGCGACACGGCCGGATGCACCCGATGCTGCAGGGCGTCGAAGTCGAGGCCGCCCTTGCCCATCACCACGATCTCGCCGTCCAACACGCAGCCAGTGGGCAATTGGTCAGCGAGCGCGCGCTCGAGTTCGGGAAAGTATCGGTTCAGCGGCTTGCCGTCACGGCTTTGCAGGTGAATGCCTTCCTTGCTGGAGAACACCAGGGTGCGGAAGCCGTCCCACTTGGGCTCGAACATAAAACCGTCGGCCGCGGGAAGCTCCGCTGCGACTTTGGCGAGCATGGGATTGATAGGGGGATGGGGTGTGGTCACGCCGCGAGTGTTACACCGATTTGCCTCGTCTGGCGCTGGCGGCGGGTGGTTGGTACAATCGCGGCCATCCGAGGAGCGTTGCAGCACCCATGCAGGTGTGAGGCTCGGACCTTTCGCAACGACGCTCACCCACTGTCCGTGGGGTGAGAAGCATTCCCCCCAGGCAGTGGCTGATCCATACAAGCTCTGGAGCCACACACATGAACGCCGTTCTCAAACCCGCCTCCGCGCAAGACAGCGCTATCGCCGACCTGTCCCTGGCCGACTGGGGCCGCAAGGAAATACGCATCGCCGAGACCGAAATGCCCGGCCTGATGGCGATCCGCGAGGAATTCGCCAAGGCACAGCCGCTCAAGGGCGCGCGCATCACCGGTTCGCTGCACATGACGATCCAGACCGCAGTGCTGATCGAGACGCTGCAAGCCCTGGGTGCCACCGTGCGCTGGGCCTCGTGCAACATTTTCTCGACGCAAGACCACGCCGCCGCAGCCATCGCTGCATCGGGCACGCCGGTGTTCGCGATCAAGGGCGAGTCGCTGGTCGACTATTGGGACTACACGCACAGCATCTTCGAGTTCGGCGCCAAGGGCACCGAGGGCGAAGGCCCCAACATGATCCTGGACGATGGCGGCGACGCCACCATGTTGATGCACCTGGGCAAGCGCGCCGAGAAGGACGCCTCCGTCGTGGCCGGAAATGGCGGCAGCGAGGAGGAGCGCATCCTGTTTGCCTCCATCCGCAAGAAGCTGTCGGAAGACGCAACCTGGTACAGCCGCAAGAGCGCGCAGATCGTCGGCGTGACCGAAGAAACCACTACCGGCGTGAACCGCCTGAAGCAGATGGCCGAGCGCGGCGAGCTGATGTTCAAGGCGATCAACGTCAACGACTCGGTCACCAAGAGCAAGTTCGACAACCTGTACGGCTGCCGCGAATCACTGGTGGACGGCATCAAGCGCGCCACCGATGTGATGATCGCCGGCAAGGTCGCCCTCGTGGCCGGCTACGGCGACGTGGGCAAGGGCTCGGCCCAGGCCCTGCGCGCGCTGTCGGCGCAGGTGTGGGTGACCGAGATCGACCCGATCAACGCACTGCAGGCCGCGATGGAAGGGTATCGCGTCGTGACCATGGAATACGCCTGCGACAAGGGCGACATCTTCGTCACCGCCACCGGCAACAAGCATGTCATCCGCCACGAGCACATGGCCAGGATGAAGGACCAGGCCATCGTCTGCAACATCGGCCATTTCGACAACGAGATCGACATCGCCTCGGTCGAGAAGTACCAGTGGGAAGAGATCAAGCCGCAGGTCGACCACATCATCTTCCCGGACGGCAAGAAGATCATCCTGCTGGCCAAGGGCAGGCTGGTCAACCTGGGCTGCGGCACCGGCCACCCCAGCTTTGTCATGAGCTCCTCGTTCGCCAACCAGACCATCGCCCAGATCGAACTTTTCACCCGCAGCGACTCCTACGCGGCCGGCATGGTTTATGTGCTGCCCAAGCACCTCGACGAAAAGGTCGCGCGCCTGCACCTGAAGAAAGTCGGCGCGGTGCTGACCGAGCTCAGCGAAGAGCAGGCCGAATACATCGGCGTGCCCAAGCAAGGCCCCTACAAGCCGGACACCTACCGGTACTGAGTTGCGCGCCGACCAGCTTCTCGTCGAAAGGGGCCTGGCCACTTCACGGTCGCAGGCCCAGCGGCTGATCGCCTCGGGCGTGCGTTGGCTGGATCGCGGATCGTGGAAGGCCGTCGGTAAGAACGGCGACGAGCTGGCTTCCGATGCCCGGGTGGAACTGCTCGACACGGCCGAAGCCCGCTACGTCTCGCGCGGTGGTCTCAAGCTCGAAGGGGCATTGAAGGCCGGTGCGGTCGATGTGGTGGGCAAGGTTTGCCTGGATGTGGGGCAATCCACCGGCGGCTTCAC
>JBKJOM010000288.1:0-11556 GCA_046595775.1 Ramlibacter sp.
TCATTGCTGTATATTCGTCCAGTGTATTCTACGCTTAGTGGAGCTAAGCGGATACCCCTTGCTTAAATACAGGACAGCCGTGCGCAGAAGGCGCAGAAGGCGCAGAAGTTACGCAGAAATCGCAGAAGGACGGCCAGAAATTCTCTATTGGTTTCTTCTGCGTCTTCTGCGAGCCCTCTGCGCCTTCTGCGTACGGAGGTCCGCATTCCGGTGCCCGTATTTGCCCCGCCAAGCGCCGCCATCGCTTTTTCGCTAGATTCCAATGATGCAAAAGAAGCTCTCCATGACCCAGGTGCTGGTCTGCGGCGCCGCTATCGTCACTTTGTCGATGGGCATTCGCCATGGGTTTGGGCTGTGGCTACAGCCGATCACGCAGGCACAGGACTGGGACCGGGGCACTTTTGCGTTTGCCCTTGCGTTGCAGAACCTGGCGTGGGGCTTCTTCGGGATCTTTGCGGGCATGTTGGCGGACCGCTTCGGCGCGTTCCGCGTCCTGATCGTGGGCGCGGTGCTGTACGGGCTCGGCCTGGCCGGGATGGCGCTGTCGCCCAACTCGTTTGTCTTCGCGATGACAGCGGGCATCCTGATCGGTGCAGCGCAGGCCGGGACGACCTACGCCGTTGTCTATGGCGTGATCGGCCGGCAGATCGATCCGGCCAAACGCTCCTGGGCCATGGGCGTGGCGGCGGCCGCAGGGTCCTTCGGCCAGTTCCTGATGGTGCCAGTGGAGGGATTCCTGATCTCGGGCTTCGGCTGGCAGCAAGCCCTGCTCACGCTGTCCGTCTTCGTGCTGTTGATCGCGCCGCTGGCCTTCGGCATGCGCGAGCCCGGCTTTGCCGGCGGCGCCGCCCCGAAGCGCGCCC
Source organism: Ramlibacter sp. (assembly GCA_046595775.1). Lineage (GTDB taxonomy): Bacteria > Pseudomonadota > Gammaproteobacteria > Burkholderiales > Burkholderiaceae_C > Ramlibacter. The sequence goes on from JBKJOM010000288.1 coordinate 864, forward strand.
AGTCGATTGGCCAGGCATTGGGCGAGGCGTTCAAGTACCCGAGCTTCCAGTTGCTGATGGCAGGTTACTTCGTCTGTGGCTTCCAGGTCGTTTTTATCGGCGTACACATGCCGAGTTACCTGAAGGACAACGGCCTCTCGCCGCAGGTGGCCAGCTACGCGCTGGCGCTGATCGGCCTGTTCAACGTGTTCGGCACCTACATCGCCGGAACCCTCGGGCAGAAACTCGCCAAGCGCAAGATCCTCGCGTTCATCTACTTCTCCCGCGCCATCGTCATCGCCGTGTTCCTCTGGGCGCCGCTCACGCCGATGTCGGTCTACATCTTTTCGGCCGTGATAGGGTTGCTGTGGCTGTCGACGATCCCGCCCACCAACGCCGTGATTGCGCAAATTTTTGGCGTTGCCCACTTGTCGATGCTCGGCGGCTTTGTGTTCTTCAGTCACCAGATCGGCTCATTCATGGGCGTCTGGCTCGGCGGCTACCTGTACGACCGTAGCGGCAGCTACGACGTCGTCTGGTACATCGCGATCGCATTGGGCGTGTTCGCAGCGCTGGTCAACCTGCCAGTGCGCGAAACGCCGATCGAGCGCGCGCAGCCGCAACCGGCATGACATGACGCTGCGCGCGAAGAAAGCCCTTGCCTATGCCGCCGCGCTGGTGGTGTTGCTGGGGGTCTTCGCGCTCTACACGCAGCCGGAGATGATGGTCCGCGTGTCGGACATGCTCTGGGCCTGCTTCAACTGAGTCGCGCCGTCGCGGGGATTCCGGGTCTGGACGGGGGGACATTCGCGCTACGGAGTGCCCCTTGGCCACTCTCCGGACCAACGCGAACCCACTAGCAGTCCTGGTACTTCCAGTGCCTTTGCTTGCCCTCTGCCATCCACTCGACGGCCTGCTGCAGCCGCTTGCTGCGCGTCTCTTCGCGCTTGGCCTGGACGATCCAGTCGACGTATTCGCGCTTGCAGCTTGGTGAGAACGCCTCGAAAGCTTTGCGCGCCGCCGCGTTCTTCTCGAGGATCGGCCGCGCGAAATCGGCGGACTTGGCGATGTAGGTGTCGATGCGCGGGTCGGAGGTGCCCATGGCGCTAAAGTGTGTCTCCATGCACGCCGGCTTGCAAGCACCCTCCCCCTGGATCGAACGCTGGGCGCACCTGTTGCCTGCCGGCAGCGCCGTGCTCGATGTCGCCTGCGGATCGGGACGGCACATGCGCTTTCTTGCTACTCGCGGCCATCCGGTGACCGGCGTCGATCGGGACGCGGATGCGGTGCAGGGACTGGAAGGCGTGGGCGAGGTGCTGGTCGCAGACATCGAGAACGGAAACCCCTGGCCCTTCGTGGGCCGCCGGTTTGGCGGCGTCATCGTCACCAACTACCTCTGGCGGCCGCTCCTGCCCGCCATCGTTGAGAGCGTGGCCGAGGGCGGCGTGTTGCTTTACGAGACCTTTGCCTCGGGCAACGAGACAGTCGGGAAGCCCTCGCGGCCAGACTTCCTGCTCCAGCCGGGCGAACTGGTTCGGGCCTGCCCGGAGTTGCGCGTTGTCGCCTACCAGGACGGCTTCCTCGACGCGCCCGCGCGCTACGTGCAAAGCATCGCTTCCGTCCGCCCGGCGCCCGGCGATCCGGCCCCGCGGTACCCGCTCGCCCGCACTGGCTAGAATCGCGGTTTCCGAATGATTCCCCCGACATGACCCCGATTACAGGCAGCATCGTGGCGCTGGCCACCCCGATGCATGAAGACGGCAGCGTGGATTACCCCGCCTTGCGCAAGCTGGTCGACTGGCATATTGCCGAGGGAACGGACTGCATCGGCGTCGTGGGCACCACTGGCGAGTCGCCCACGGTGGACGTCGAGGAACATCATGAAATCATCCGCGTGGCCGTCGACCACGCCCGGGGCCGCGTGCCGATCATGGCGGGCACCGGCGCCAACTCCACGGCCGAAGCCATCGAGCACGCGAAGTTCGCGAAGCAGATCGGCGCCAACTGCCAGCTGCAGGTGGTTCCCTACTACAACAAGCCCACGCAGGAAGGCCAGTACCTGCACTTCAAGGCCATCGCCGAGGCCGTGCCCGACCTGCCGATGGTTCTGTACAACGTGCCCGGCCGAACCGTTGCGGACATGCAGCACGAGACCGTGCTGCGGCTGGCGCAGGTGCCCGGTATCATCGGCATCAAGGAAGCCACCGGCAACATCGAGCGCGCGCAATGGCTGATCCGCGATGTGCCGGAGGGCTTTGCCGTGTACTCCGGCGACGACCCCACCGCGGTCGCTTTGATGCTGTGCGGCGGGCAAGGCAACGTGAGCGTCACCGCCAACATCGCACCGCGCCTGATGCATGAGCTGTGCGTGGCCGCGATCGCCGGCGACGCGAAGCGCGCCATGGAAATCCAGCGAAAGCTGATGCCGGTGCACAAGCACCTGTTCGTCGAGGCCAACCCGATCCCGCTGAAGTGGGCGATGGCGCGCATGGGGCTTTGCGGCCCCGCGCTGCGCCTGCCCATGACGCCGCTCTCGGCCGCCAGCCAGCCGGTGGTCGAAGCCGCGCTGCGCTCCAGCGGCCTCCTGTCCTAGTCCAAAAGAGAACTCCGTCCAAGGGGATGATGTGAAGCTTCAAGCAAAACCCGCCGTGCTGGCCCTGGCCGCCACGCTCCTCTTCTCGGCCTGCTCCGTGCTGGACGGCGACAAGATCAACTACAAGAGCGCGGGCAAGGCGCCTTCGCTCGAAGTGCCGCCGGACCTCACGCAGCTCTCGAGCGACTCGCGCTACACGGTGCCTGGCAGCGGCACCGTCTCGGCCAGCTCGTTCCAGACCGGGCAGCCCTTGTCCGGCGCGAATACGGCGCCCAGCACCCTGGCCGATGTGCGCATCGAGCGCGTGGGCCAGCAGCGCTGGCTGATCGTCAATCGCACGCCCGAGCAGTTGTGGAGTCCCGTGCGCGACTTCTGGCAGGAAAACGGCTTCCTGCTCGCGCAGGACCAGGCTGCCCTGGGCATCATGGAAACCGACTGGGCCGAGAACCGGGCCAAGATCCCGCAGGACTTCATCCGCAACACGCTGGGCAAGATGATCGACAACGCCTATTCCACCAGCGAGCGCGACAAGTTTCGCACCCGCCTGGAACGCGCGCCCGCCGGTGGCACCGAGATCTTCATCTCGCACCGCGGCATGCAGGAGGTCTACGCCAACAACGCCACGCGCGACCGCACCATCTGGCAGCCGCGCCCGGCCGACCCGGAACTGGAAGCCGAATTCCTGCGCCGCCTGATGGTCAAGCTTGGCCTGCCGGCAGAGCAAGCAAAGGGCCTGCTGGCCAGCGCCGCGCCGGTACGCGCCTCCTCGCGTGTCGTTACTGTCGGCGGCACGCCGGTGGTGCAGGTCGACGACGGGTTCGACCGCGCCTGGCGCCGTGTCGGCCTGACTCTGGATCGCACCGGCTTCACCGTCGAAGACCGTGACCGCAGCCAGGGCACGTACTTCGTGCGCTATGTCGAGCCGACTGCCGACCGCGCCGACAAGCCGGGCTTCCTGTCGCGCCTGTTCGGTGCCGAGACCACCGCGCCGCCGGTCAAGTACCGCATCAGCGTGAAGGGCGAAGGCGCATCGACCATTGTGGCGGTGCTCAACGCCACCGGCGGGCCCGAGAGCTCGGCCACGGCCAACCGCATCCTGCAGGTCATCGCCGACGACCTGAAATAGAGGTGCGAACAAGGTGCGGCCCACCCCGCACCTTGCACTTCATGCTGTAACCCGCTGTGATCCGCTTCAAGAGCCTTGGCAGCGGCAGCTCGGGCAACGCCACGGTGGTCCAGGCCCGCGAGGGCACCAGCCTCACCCACCTTCTTGTCGATTGCGGGCTCGGCATCCGCCAGCTCGACCTTCGCCTGGGCCAGGCCGGCATGTCGGCCGACCAGCTCGACGCGATCTTCATCACGCACGAGCATGCCGACCACATCGGCTGCGCGCGGCAGTTCGCGTTGCGCGAACGAATCCCCGTCTACATGAGCCACGGCACCTATGCGGCGCTGGGCGAGCCCGACTTCAGCGGCCTGCTGAGGCTGGTTTGCGACGGCATGGCCATCGACGTCGGCGGGATGCAGTTGCGGCCCTTTACGGTGCCGCACGATGCCCGTGAGCCCCTGCAGCTCACCTGTGCCGATGGCGCGACGCGGCTCGGCGTGCTGACCGACCTGGGCCACGCCAGCAACCATGTGCTCGAGAGCCTGGCCGGCTGCGTGACGATGCTGCTGGAGTGCAATCACGATCCTCAGCTGCTGGCGCAGTCGTCCTACCCACCGTTCCTCAAGCGGCGCGTCGGCGGCGACTGGGGCCACCTGGCCAACGAAGCCGCGGCGGCAATCGCCCGGGCCTTGCGGCCCCATGGTCTGACGCAGGTGGTGGCGGCGCACCTGTCTGAGCAGAACAACCGGCCCGACCTCGCGCGCGAAGCGCTGGCGGCAGCCATGGCCTGCGAGCCCGCGCAGATCGCGGTGGCCGATGGCCCCAGCGGCTGCGGGTGGATGACGGCCTAGCAGCTCACGCGCGGCCAACAAAAAGGACGCCCGAGGGCGGCCTTTTTCGAATCCGGGAAACCGGTTTACTTCGTGGTGCCAGCAGCCGGGGCGGATGCGGCGGGGGTGCCCGTCATCGCGGGAGCGGCGGCAGCGGCAGCGCCGGAAGCGGCAGCAGCAGCGCCCGAAGCAGCCATTGCGGCGCCGGAAGCGGCAACAGCAGCAGCCGGTGCGGGAGCAGGCGCGGGGGCCGGAGCCGGAGCCGGAGCCACAACGGGAGCCGGGGCGGGCGCGGGTGCCGGGGCCTCGGTCTTGCTGCAGGCGCCGAGCGCCACGGCAGCGGCGAGGGTCGCCAGGACGAGCGAATTCTTCATTTGGGGTTTCCTTGTTTGGAGAGAGAGATGATTTCCGGAAATTGCCGGAAGCCACCGCGGGGGCTGCATCCGGCAGAGAGCAAAGGATTCGAGCTCTTGCTGCTCAGTCTTCAATTATATGCCGTCCGGCAAAGCGCTTGCTTAAGGGCCGCCAGGCCCCTTAAAGCCCCAGGGTGACGGCGGCAAACCCCGGTGAACTCCTGCCCAGCCATTCGTTCAGACTCTCGCGCAACGCCACGCGGCGATCGGGTTCCGACCCGCTGTAGCCGACGCTGCGCTCCAGGTCCCGGCGCTCCATCACCCACGCCGGTGACCAGATCGCGCTGGGAAAGTCCAGCGCATCGGCCGAGGCACAGGCTCTTGCTTCGATGATGTGGCTCCAGGTCTTGCGCCATGTGACAAAACGCGCATGGCGCCGGTTCACGTCGTCGTAGCTTCGCGCCAGCAGCGTGCACTTGCGGCCGGTTTGCGACCAGTCCTGCAGCGACTGCGCGACCGCGCGCTCGCTGAGCGGCCAGTCTTCGAAGTTCGCGTCGGCCAGGATGATCTCGCGCCAGCCTTCGTCCGCGGCGCGCTGCAGCGCATCTCGCACCAGTTGCTGGAACGCTTCGCGCCCGGAGAACTTGCCCGAAGGCACTGCACCTGCCGCTTGTTGATCTTCCACGTCAGTCCCCTTTCACTTCATGCGCCCAGCCGGCTTCGCACCAGGACGCGACCAGCTCCCGCGCTCCATCGCTTGCACGCGACCACTGCGCGCGCGTCAGCTCGCGTTCGTCTGCGAACGAGCGCATCAGCGTCGCATCGCGCCCCGAGGCGCGATAGCTCTCGCCGTTGATGAACACGTGGCGCGCGTCGTACATCATCCGCGTGCGCCGGTCCAATGCAATGGGGCCGGCCGTGACCAAGTCACCGGCGTCAAACCACACGTTGGCCTTCGGCTCGGTAAGGTACTCGCCCAGCGCGCGATCCAGCACATGTTCTTCGTCAAGTGCAGCGCGCAACGCGTCGCGCGCGAAGTGCAGCATGTCCGGGGGTATCGCGCCCGGCGCCTGCGTCGCGGCCTGCGAAGGGTCGCGATAGAGCGCCTCTCCCGCCGCTTCGGCCGCGTCATCGGCGACGCGCTGCAGCAGCTCGCGCGCAAGCTCGCCTCGCTGCGGGGCGCGAAAGCCGATCGAGTATGTCTGGCACTCGCCCTGCGCAACGCCGTCGTGGGCCCAGCGGGGGGGCAGGTACAACATGTCGCCCGGATCGAGCACGTACTCTTCCTCAGGCTCGAAGTTCGCGAGGATCTTCAGCGGCACGTCGTCCCGCAGGGTCAGGTCCTTGCCGCGGCCGATGCGCCAGCGCCGCTGCCCCTGCGTCTGCAGCAGAAAGACGTCGTAGCTGTCGAAATGCGGCCCGACCCCGCCGCCATCGCTGGCGTAGCTGATCATCAGGTCATCCAGGCGCGCCTGGGGCACGAAAGCAAAGCGCTGCATCAGCGCATGCGCGCGCTCGTCATGCAGGTCCACACCTTGGACCAGCAGTGTCCATTGACGTCGCGAAAGCGTCGGCAGCGCCCGGCGAGCGAAAGGCCCGCGGCGCATCGACCACTTTCCATTGTCCAGCGCGACCAGGCGCGACTCGACTTCGTCAGCGCCCGCGAGGGCGAAGAGCTCGGCACGAGGCAGCAGCGGCTCCATCGCGGCAATTGCGCCGCGGACGAGCAGCGGTTTTTTCTGCCAGTGACGGCGCATGAACTGGGCGGGGGTCAGGCCGCCGAGCAGGGCAAGGGGTTGTGTGGTGTCCATGGAGAGCTGCGACAATTCTCCTATGGAAAAGATGTCAGTCACGCCTCAGTGCGTTGTAGCCCTCACGTGGACCCTCAAGGACACGACCGGCGAAGTGCTCGACGAACTCGACGAGCCGGTTGAATTTCTCGTGGGCGGCAGGGACCTGCTGGCCAAGATCGAGGAAGCCTTGCAGGGCCACGAGATGGGCGACCGCCTGGACTTGCACATCGAGCCCGAAGACGCCTTTGGCGACTACGACGAGCAGCTGGTGTTCCTGGAGCCGCGCGGGTTGTTCCCGGCCGAACTGCAGGAAGGGCTGACCTTCGAAGGTCTGCCCGAGGGCGCCAACCCGGATGCGCCTGCCAATGCCATTTACACGGTGACCGAAATCTACCCCGAACACGTGGTGGTGGACGGCAACCATCCGCTTGCCGGCGTTGCAATCCGCCTGCACCTGAAGGTGGCCGGCGTGCGCGAGGCGACCGAAGAGGAAATCGGCAGCGGCTCCACCGGCTCGGGCTTCTTCACCTTGCACTGAGGCGGGCGAAAAAAACGGGGCAAGCAAGCTTGCCCCGTTCTGCGCCCCGTTCGAGGCTTATGCCAGGTAAATGACGCCGTTTTCAATGCGCACGCGGTCGCCCGGGCGCAGATCGCCGGTGGCGCTCACGTCATACGTGCGCATCGCGCCGTTATCGGTCTGCACCCACACCCGGTATACCGGGCCCGCGGTGTTGTAGGGGTTGGCATTGTTGCTGCCCCTGGAGAGGCTGTTGCCCACCGCCGCACCGCCCATTGCGCCCAGGATGGTGGCCGCTGCGCGTCCGCCGCCGTGGCCGACCTGGTTGCCCAGTGCGCCGCCGACAACAGCGCCCAGCAGCGTGCCGGCAGTGGTGCCGCTGTTGTTCGTGGAGGGAGCGCCGCTGATCAGGGCCACGTTGGTCACGCGCCCGTACTCGACGTATCCAGCCTGCGTGGTGTATCCGGGTTGCGGATAAGCGCCCTGCGGATATCCGGCTTGCGCCGGGTACTGCTGCACAACGTTCGGGTTGTACGTGCCGTAAGTCGCCGAGTTGGCCGGATAGGTACCCGGGCCGTAGTCATAGGATGCGCAACCGGCCAGGCCGGCGGCAAGCGCCACGGCGCCCAGGGTTGTCAGTCGAAATGCGTTCATCAGTTTTCTCCTTGGGCGGGTTTAGCCGCGATAAATCATGCCGTTATCGATGCGCACGCGATCGCCGACACGCAGGTCGCCGGTAGCGGGCACGTCGTAGTAGCGAACGACGCCCTGGTCGGTGGTCAGGGTGATGCGATAGAAGGGATCAGCGGCGGAGCTGGTGCGGCCCACCTGACTGCCGACTGCGGCGCCGGCGACGCCGCCAAGCACCGTGGCCGCGTCACGGCCCGAGCCGCCACCGATCTGGTGGCCGATCACTGCACCGGCCACGGCACCGAGGATCGCGCCACCCACGTTGGGGCCGCTGCGGGCGACGCCGCCCTGGAAGTATTCGATGTTGCTGACCCGGCCGTACTCAAGGCCGTAGGCAGCCGGGGCGCTTTGGACAATGGTCGTGCCGGGATACGACACGGGCGCGGGCACGTTGACAGATACCGGAGCGACAGGATATGTGCTGCAAGCGGACAGCAGCGCGACGAGCGCGGCGGCTGCGGCGCCGGTGGCGAGACGGATTGTGCGCATGGAAATCTCCTTGATTGACGGCATGGCGCAGCCAAATTGGCTCGACTGCTGCCTCGATTACAGGACCGTAGTCCCGATCCGAGCAGCGGCAAGTGTCGCGCATCTCTGTAGGAACAAACGGTTGCAGTTGTAGGCGCGAGCCGATACCGCAGCTCAGCCGTGAGGCCGCGGGACAGCTCAGCTTTTGCCGGTGGAGCCGTAGCCACCTTGGCCGCGCGCCGTCGGCGGAAACTCCGCGACGACATTGAAATGCGCCTGGGCCACCGGCACGATCACCAGCTGGGCCAGCCGCTCCATCGGCTGCAGCGTGAACCCGACATCGCTGCGGTTCCACGCACTCACCATGAGCTGCCCCTGGTAATCGCTGTCGATCAGCCCGACCAGGTTGCCCAGCACAATGCCGTGCTTGTGCCCCAGCCCCGATCGCGGAAGGATGAGCGCGGCATAGCCCGGGTCTGCAATCCAGATGGCGATGCCGGTGGGCACGAGCCGCCAGGCGTTGGGCGCGAGCGTCAACGGCTCGTCGATACAGGCTCGCAGGTCGAGGCCCGCGCTGCCCGGCGTGGCGTAGGCGGGCAATTGATCCACCATGCGCGGATCGAGGATCTTCACGTCGATTTTCATCATTTGACGGCGATGCGCGCGACCAGTTGCCGCGCCAGGTCGAGTTTGGAAGCGTGCGGCATCTCGGTGGTGCCCGCGTCGTCGATGAGGATGAGTGCGTTGTCGTCCGCGCCAAAGGTGGCCGGGCCGATGTTGCCCACCAGCAGCGGCACACCCTTGCGCAGGCGCTTGGCCTGCGCATTCTTCTCGAGGTCGTGGCTCTCGGCGGCAAAGCCCACGCAGAAGAGCTGCCCCGCCTTGGCGCGATCCGACTGCGCGATCATCGCGAGGATGTCGGGGTTCTCGATGAACGCCAGCTCCGGCGTCGTGCCACTTCCGTCCTTCTTGATCTTCTGGTCGCTGGCCGATGCCGGGCGCCAGTCGGCCACCGCAGCAGTGGCGATGAAGATATCAGCGCGCTCGGCCTCGGGCTGCGCCGCCGCCAACATGTCGCGCGCCGAGCGCACGTCGATGCGCGTCACGCCGCGGGGCGTTGGCAGGCTCACGGGCCCGGACACCAGCACGACATCGGCGCCCGCCTCCCGGGCAGCGCGCGCGATGGCGAAGCCCATCTTGCCGCTGGAGAGATTGGTGATGCCTCGCACCGGGTCGATCGCCTCGAAGGTCGGCCCCGCAGTGATGAGCACGCGCTTGCCTTTCAGGCGCTTGGGCTGGAAGAACGCAATGATGTCCTCGAGCAGTTCCGGCGGCTCCAACATGCGGCCGTCGCCCGTCTCGCCGCAGGCCTGGAAGCCCGAGCCCACGCCCAGGATGTGCGCGCCGTCGCCCGAGAGCTGCTGCATGTTGCGCTGCGTGGCGGGGTGCGCCCACATCTCGCGGTTCATCGCAGGCGCCAGCAGCAGCGGCACGGTCGCGATCGGCCGCGCCAGGCACATCAGGCTGAGCAGGTCGTCGGCGCGTCCGTGCAGCAGCTTGGCCATGAAGTCGGCGCTGCACGGGGCGATGAGGATCGCATCGGCTTCGCGCGACAGGTTGATGTGCGGCATGGTGTTGGGCTCGCGCCCGTCCCACTGGGAGGAATACACCGGCCGGTTCGACAGCGCCTGCATCGTCACCCGGGTGATGAACTGCTCCGCTGCCTCGGTCATCACGACCTGTACCGTGGCGCCTTGCTTGATCAGCGCCCGGCACAGTTCCGCTGCCTTATAGCAGGCGATCCCCCCTGTGAGCCCCAGGACGAAGTGCTTGCCGGCGAGGTCTTGCATTCGCGGAATGTAGCACCGCTCGAAATGCGGGGTCGGACAGCCGGACGCAGAGGACGCAGAAGTTCCGCAGAGGACGCAAAAGGACTTCCATAAAAATTTTCTTTGTCTTCTTTTGCGTCCTCTGCGAATCCTTCGCGTCCTCTGCGTCCGGTTCCCGTATTTGGCCGCCCGTATCCCGCCCCCGTATAATTCGGTATTACCACCTCCCGGAGGCACAACTTCCGGCATGACATGACCAAATTCGTCTTCGTCACAGGCGGTGTGGTGAGTTCCCTGGGCAAGGGAATCGCCTCAGCCTCCCTCGCTGCGATTCTTGAATCGCGCGGCCTCAAAGTCACTCTCATCAAGCTGGATCCGTACATCAACGTCGATCCGGGCACCATGTCCCCCTTCCAGCACGGTGAAGTGTTCGTGACCGAAGACGGCGCCGAAACCGACCTGGACCTGGGTCACTACGAACGCTTCGTGACCACCCGCATGGGCAAGGTCAACAACTTCACTACGGGCAAGAT
>JBKJOM010000323.1:0-8884 GCA_046595775.1 Ramlibacter sp.
CGCGCCCTGGTAGACATCGGGAATCCACATGTGAAAAGGCGCCGCGCCCAGCTTGAACGCCAGCCCGGAGACGATGAAGACGAGGCCGAACACCAGCACCTGGTGCTTGACCTGGCCCGAGCCAACGATCTTGTAGACCGTGCCGATGTCCAGCGAGCCCGTGGCGCCGTAGAGCATCGACAGGCCGTAGAGCAGGAAGCCGCTCGCCATTGCGCCCAGCACGAAATATTTCATCGCCGCCTCGGTCGCGACGGCGTTGTCCCGGCGCAAGGCCACCAGCGCATAGCTGCACAACGTAAGCAGTTCAAGACCGAGGTAGATCACCAGGAAGTTGCTGCCCGAGATCATCACGAACATGCCCAGCAGCGAGAACATGGCCAGGATGAACATCTCGCCGCCGCGGAGCATGTCGCGGTCCGCCGCGTAAGGCCGGCCATAGACCATGCACACCATCATGGCGAGCGTGGCGAAGCACTTGAGCCAATTGCCCATCGGGTCGCTCACGACCATGCGGCCGAAAGCGTAAAACGTCTGGTTCTCCGACGCGAGGGTGCCGGTCATGTAGGCAACGAAACCCAGCGAGCCCATGGTCAGCCAGTAGGTCAGGGTGCGCAGGCGCGAAGTGACGCCGAGGTCGACCATGGCGATGACGCAGGCCATGACCAGCAGCACGATCTCCGGCGCGACGATGATGAGGCTTGAGTGGTCCAGCATCTTGTTCTTTCAGATCTTGCTCGTGGCCACGTGCTTGAGGAAATCGGCCACCGACGGGTTCATCAGGTCGGTGAAGGGTTTGGGATAGATACCCATGTACAGCACGGCGATCGCCAGCAGGCTGAGCATCAGGAACTCGCGGCTGTTGATGTCGGTGAGTTCGCGGACATGGTCGTTGGCCACCGGGCCGAGGTAGACGCGCTTGAACATCCACAGCGTGTAGGCCGCACCGAAGATCAACGCGCTGGCAGCGGCAAAGCCCAACCAGAAGTTGGCCTTGACGGCGCCCAGAATCACCATCCATTCACCGACGAAGCCGGCAGTGGCAGGCAGGCCGCAATTGGCCATCGAGAACAGCAACGCGAAGGCGGTGAAGTTGGGCATGGTGTTGACCACGCCGCCGTAGCTGGCGATCTCGCGCGAGTGGACGCGGTCGTACAACACGCCGATACAAAGGAACATCGCGGCCGACACAAAGCCGTGCGCGATCATCTGCACGATGCCGCCGGCGACGCCCAGGTCGTTGAAGATGAAGAAGCCCAGCGTGACGAAACCCATGTGCGCCACGGACGAGTAGGCGACGAGCTTCTTCATGTCCTGCTGCACCATCGCGACCAGGCCCACATAAACCACGGCGATCAGCGATAGCGCGATCATCAGCCAGGCGTACTCATGCGAGGCATCGGGCGTGATCGGCATCGAGAAGCGCAGGAAACCGTAGGCGCCGAGCTTGAGCATGACTGCGGCCAGCACGGCGGAGCCGCCGGTGGGCGCTTCCACGTGCACATCAGGCAGCCAGGTGTGCACCGGCCACATCGGCACCTTCACGGCGAAAGCTGCGAAGAAAGCGAAGAACAACAAGGTCTGCGCGGACATCGACAGCGGCAGCTTGTGCCAGGTGAGGATGTCGAAGCTGCTGCCGGACTTGGTGTACAGGGACACCAATGCGCCCAGCATCAAGAGCGATCCGAGCAGCGTGTACAGGAAGAACTTGAAGGCCGCATAAATCTTGTTCGGGCCGCCCCAGATACCGATGATCAGGTACATCGGGATCAGCGTCGCCTCGAAGAAGGTGTAGAACAGGATGCCGTCGAGCGCGCAGAACACGCCGATCATCAGGCCCGACAGGATCAGGAACGCGCCCATGTACTGGTTGACGCGCTCGGTGATCACTTCCCACGCGGAGATCACCACCACCAGCGTGATGAATGCAGTGAGCAGCACGAACCACACCGAGATGCCGTCCAGCCCCAAGTGGTAGTTGACATTGAAGCGGTCGATCCACGGCGCCGACTCGACGAACTGCATTGCCGAAGTGGTGGCGTCGAAGCGCGTGTACAGCGGGATCGTGACCAGGAGGCTTGCCAGAGCGCCGACCAGGGCGATCCATCGCACCACGCGCGCCTGGTCGTCCCGTCCCAGCGCCAGCAGCACGGCGCCGAAGGCGATCGGCGTCCAGATGGCAAGGCTCAGCAATCCCATTCTTGTTCTCTTCTAGTCAGTTGAAGACAGAGCCAAGGATCTGTCCCGCAAGGTAGTTTCACTTGTTCAGCCAGACGAACCAGGTCATCAGCGCGAACACGCCGATGATCATCGCGAATGCATAGTGGTAGATGTAGCCGGTCTGGACCCAGCGGACCACGCCCGCAACCCAGCCCACTCCGCGCGCACTGCCGTTCACCAGGGCGCCGTCGATCACCGCCTGGTCGCCGCCCTTCCAGAGGCCCGTGCCGAGCAAACGCGCGCCGCGGGCAAGGACGTTCTCGTTGAACCAGTCCATGTAGTACTTGTTCTCCAGCAGCGTGTACAGCGGCTGAACGCGCTGCTGGATCGCGGCGGGCAGCGCCGGGTTCTTCAGGTACAGGTACCAGGCGGTGACCACGCCGGCCAGCGCCAGCCAGAACGGCAACGAGAGCAAGCCGTGCAGAGCCATGGCCAGCGCGCCGTGGAACTCGTGATGCAGCACCGCCATCGCAGGATGCTTGCCGGCGTCGACCGAGATGGCGTCCTTCATCAGGCCGCCGAACAACATGGGTTCAATGGTCAGGAAGCCGATCACCACCGACGGGAAAGCCAGCAGCAGCAGCGGGGCCGTCACGACCCAGGGTGACTCATGCGGTTTGTGGTGGGCGGCGTGGTGCCCGTGGTCCGGATCTTCATGCGCCTGGTCATCGTGATGGGCGTGGTGCGCATCGGGGTTCTGGTCGAAGCGCTCCTTGCCGTGGAACACCAGAAAGTACATGCGGAACGAATAGAAGGCCGTGACGAAAACGCCAGCCATCACCGCGAAATAAGCAAACCCCGAACCGAACACATGGCTCTCGTGCACCGCCTCGATGATCGAGTCCTTGGAGTAGAAGCCCGCGAACAGCGGCGTGCCAATCAGCGCCAGCGATCCGAGCAACGAGGTGATCCAGGTAATCGGCATGTACTTGCGCACGTTGCCCATCCAGCGGATGTCCTGGTTGTGGTGCATGCCCATGATGACCGAGCCGGCCGCGAGGAACAGCAGCGCCTTGAAGAACGCGTGCGTCATCAGGTGGAACACCGCGACCGAGTACGCCGACGCGCCGAGCGCCACGGTCATGTAGCCCAGTTGCGAGAGCGTCGAGTACGCCACCACGCGCTTGATGTCGTTCTGGATGATGCCCAGGAAGCCCATGAACAGGGCCGTGATGGCGCCGATGATGATGATGAAGGACAGCGCCGTCTCTGACAATTCGAACAGCGGCGACATGCGCGCCACCATGAAGATGCCCGCCGTCACCATGGTGGCGGCGTGGATCAGTGCGGAGATCGGCGTCGGGCCTTCCATCGAGTCGGGCAGCCACACATGCAGCGGAAACTGCGCGCTCTTGCCCATCGCGCCGACGAACAGGCCGATGCAGATCACGGTGATCACTGACCAGCTTGTGCCGGGCAACATGCCGGCCTTGGCGAGATCGCCCGCCTTGGCAAACACTTCGGCATAGTTCAGCGTCCCGGCAAACGCCACGATGACGCCGATACCCAGGATGAAGCCGAAGTCACCAACGCGGTTGACCAAGAAGGCCTTCAAGTTGGCGAAGATCGCCGTCGGTTTGTTGTACCAGAAGCCGATCAGCAGGTACGACACCAGGCCCACCGCTTCCCAGCCGAAGAACAGCTGCAGGAAGTTGTTGCTCATGACGAGCATGAGCATCGAGAAGGTGAAGAGCGAGATGAACGAGAAGAAGCGGTTGTAACCCTCGTCTTCTTCCATGTACCCAATGGTGTAGATGTGCACCATCAGCGACACGAAGGTGACCACGCACATCATCATCGCGGTGAGGCCGTCGATGAGGAAACCGACTTCCATCTTCAATCCGCCCACTACCATCCATTCGTAGAGGGTCTGGTTGAAGCGCGCGCCATCCGAGGCCACGCTCTTGAGCGTCATGGCCGAGATCACGAAGGCGACGAACACGCCCAGGATGCACAAGGTGTGTGACAGGCGTCGGCCGATCCAGTTGCCGCCGAAGGAGGTGCCGAGAATGCCGGCGAGCAGCGCGCCGGCCAGCGGCGCAAGGGGCACAGCCAGCAGGGTTGTCGCGGAGAGGGTCGAAGCCATTTTTTGTCTTAGCCCTTGAGGCTGTTCAGCTCGTCGACGTTGATGCTGTTCTTGTTGCGGAACAGCAGCACCAGGATCGCCAGGCCGATGGCCGATTCGGCGGCGGCCACGGTGAGGATGAAGAACACGAACACCTGGCCATGCATGTCGCCGAGGTAGTAGCTGAACGCGACGAAGTTCATGTTCACTGCCAGCAGCATCAGCTCGATGGCCATCAGCAGCACGATGAGGTTGCGGCGGTTCAGGAAGATGCCGATGACCGACAGCGCAAACAGGATGGCGCCGAGCGACAGGAAGTGGCCGAGTGTCAGCGTCATGCTTGGGTCTCCGCGGCGGGTTCGGCGGGTGGCGGCGCTGCCATCGTCGGATCGAGCTTCACGACACGCAGTCGGTCACGTGCCTTCACGCGCACCTGGTCGGCCGGGTCCATGTGGCGGCTGTCCTTGCGCTGGCGCAGCGTGAGCGCGATGGCGGCGACGATCGCCACCAGCAGGATCACTGCGGCGATCTCCAGCGGGTACAGGTACTGGCTGTACAGCAGCTTGCCCAGTTCCTTGGTGTTGGAGTACTGCAGGCCCTGCGCCGCAGCTTGCGCGACCGCCGGAGCGGGGCGCGGCTCCTCGGGGCGGAAGCCACCCATCAACACGGCGGCCATTTCGAGCGCGATCAGGGCGCCCACGGTCGCCGCGACCGGGAAGTGTTTCCAGAATCCGGCGCGCAACTCGTCGACGTTGATGTCCAGCATCATCACGACGAAGAGGAACAGCACCATCACGGCGCCGACGTACACCAGGACGAGCGAGATCGCCAGGAACTCGGCCCGCAGCAGCAGCCACACGGCGGCCGCCTGGAAGAACGCCAGCACGAGAAACAGCGCCGCGTAGACGGGGTTGCGCGCGGTGATCACGCGAAACGCCGAGAACAGCAGGATCGCCGAGAACAGGTAGAAGAAGCCGGTTCGGATGTCCATGATCAGCGGTACTTCGCGTCGGCTGCCTTCGCGGCGGCAATTTCGGGTTCGTAGCGGTCGCCAACGGCCAGCAACATGTCCTTGGTGAAGTACAGGTCGCCACGCTTCTCGCCGTGGTACTCCAGCACGTGCGTCTCGACGATCGAGTCGACCGGGCAGCTTTCCTCGCAGAAGCCGCAGAAGATGCACTTGGTCAGGTCGATGTCGTAGCGCGTCGTGCGGCGCGTACCATCGGCGCGCTGGTCGGATTCAATGGTGATCGCGAGCGCGGGGCACACGGCCTCGCACAGCTTGCAGGCGATGCAGCGCTCTTCGCCGTTCTCGTAGCGGCGCAGTGCATGCAAGCCGCGGAAGCGCGGCGACAGCGGCGTCTTCTCCTCGGGGAACTGCACGGTGATCTTGCGCGCGAAGGCGTACTTGCCGGTAATGGCCAGGCCCTTGAACAGTTCGAGCAGCATGAAGCTGGACAGGAAGTCCTTCAGGGAGAACGCGGGACGCCCGAGTGTTGGGGTACTCATGTTATTTCCAGATCGAGTACGGGGTCTGCATCCACAGGCCGATGACGACAAGCCAGACGAGCGTGACCGGGATGAAAATCTTCCAGCCCAGGCGCATGATCTGGTCGTAGCGGTAGCGCGGGAACGTCGAGCGCACCCACAGGAACACGGTGACGACGCAGAAGGTTTTCAAACCCAGCCAGATCCAGCCGGGAATGAAGTCCAGGAAGGCGACCGGCGAGAGCCAACCGCCAAGGAACATGATCACAGCCAGGATCGAGACCAGCCACATGTTGGCGTACTCGGCCAGGAAGAACATGGCAAAGCTCATGCCCGAGTACTCGACCATGTGGCCCGCGACGATTTCCGACTCGCCTTCGACCACGTCGAAGGGATGGCGGTTCGTTTCTGCCAGGCCCGAGATGAAATAGACGAAGAAGATCGGCAGCAGTGGCAACCAGTTCCAGGACAGGAAGCCAAAGCCTGCGGCGGCCAATGTGCCCTTGCCCTGCTGCATCACGACGTCGGTCATGTTCAGAGAGCCCGTGACCATCAGCACCACAACCAGGGCGAAGCCCATCGCGATCTCGTAGCTGACCATCTGCGCGGAAGCGCGCAGCGCGCCGAGGAAGGCGTACTTGGAGTTGGAAGCCCAGCCGGCGATGATCACGCCGTAGACTTCCATCGAAGTGATGGCCATCAGAAACAGCAGGCCGGCGTTGATGTTCGACAGCGCCACTTCGGGGCCGAACGGGATCACGGCCCAGGCAGCCAGCGACGGCATGATGGTCATGATCGGGCCGAGGTAGAACAGGCCCTTGTTGGCCACCGTCGGCAGGATGATTTCCTTGGTGAGCAGCTTGAATGCATCGGCGATCGGCTGCAGCAGGCCCAGCGGGCCAACGCGGTTCGGGCCGACCCGGACCTGCGTGAAGCCAATGGCCTTGCGCTCCCACAGGGTCAGGTACGCGACAGCGCCCATCAGCGGCGCCACCACGACGATGATCTTGATCAGCGTCCAGATGAGGGGCCAGCCGGCGGCAGTCCACCACGGCGCTGCGATCAGGCCGTTGCCGATGCCCCAGATCGAGTCGATCATGCCGGCACCTCGTCTTTCGCTATCACCCCGGCCGCAGCGCCTCGACCGGCGAGGCCGTCCGCGGTGAGTTGCAGCGCGGGGGCCCGCCGCACGATGCTGTCGAGCTGGTAGATCGCGGCCGTCGCCGGTTCAACGGCGGTGGCGGCGGGTTCGATCGCGGCTGACGTCTTGTTGGAAAGCTTGTCACCCTGCACGTGCGAGGCTTTCGCATCGGCCTCGCCGCGGGCGGCAACCAGCACCTCTTGCGCCGACTCGTACGCAAAGCCCTGCAGGCCGAGCATGTTGCCCAGCACGCGCAGCACTTTCCAGGCCGGACGCGTATCGCCCAAGGGCTTGACCACGGCGTGGAAGGACTGCACGCGACCCTCGGCATTGACGAAGGTGCCGGGCGTCTCGGTCCACGGGGCAATGGGCAGCAGCACATCACTGAAGTCCATGTTCGCGCGGAACGGGCTCATCGTGACGACCATCCCGGACTGGGCCAGCGCGGCGCACGCCGTGGCCCCTGCCGCCGAGTCGAATTCGGGCTCGTTGTTCAGGAGAATCACGGCCTTCAGGCCGCCCGCGAGCATCTGGCCGGCATTCAGGCCGCCAGCACCGGGCAAGGCGCCGACGAGCTGTGCGCCAACGGTGTTGGCCGCTTCGGTAAGGTAGCCCACGGAGGCGCCGGTCATGTCGCCGATCCAGTTGGCAAGCGAGAGCAGCGCCGAAGCATTTGCATGGTGCGCGGCAGCATTGCCCAGCAGGATCGCCTTGCGCTCGCCGTGCATCAGCGACAGCGCGATCGCTTTCGCGTGGTCGGTGGCGTTGCCCGCAAGGGGAGCCGTGCCGCCGGTCTGGGCGCCCACCGCCGCCGCGACGTCGGCCAGGGCCTGCAGCCAACCGGCCGCGGGCACGATATGGTGTGCGGCCACGCGCATCGCCCAGTCGTTGTTCCTGTCGTGGATGATGGCGACGCGCGCACCTTTACGGGCGGCCGCGCGAACGCGCAGCGAGAACAGCGGATGGTCCTTGCGCAGGTTTGAGCCGATCACCAGCGCGCCCTGCAGGTTGGACAGCGATGCGATAGAGGTACCGAGCCAGCGGACACCTTCAGGCTGCGCGAACTGCGCGTTGCGCAGGCGGTAGTCGATGTTCTCGCTGCCCAGGCCGTTGACGAATTGACTGGCGAGGAACAACTCCTCGACGCTGCTGTGCGGGCTGACCAGGGCGCCGATGCTTGCGGCGCCGTGCTCGGCCTTCACCTGCTTCAGGCCGTTGGCCACGTATTCAAGCGCCGTCTGCCAGTCGACCGTCTTCCATTCGCCGCCCTGCTTGAGCATCGGCGCGGTGAGGCGCTCACTATCACTGAGCGCCTCGTAGGAGAAGCGGTCGCGGTCGGCCAGCCAGCATTCGTTGACTTCCTCGTTCTCCAGGGGCAACACGCGCATGACCTTGTTGTTCTTGACCTGCACGATGATGTTCGCGCCGGTGGAGTCGTGGGGGCTCACCGACTTGCGGCGCGACAGCTCCCAGGGACGTGCCGAATAGCGGAAGGGCTTGCTGGTGAGCGCGCCGACCGGGCACAGGTCGATCATGTTGCCGGAGACTTCCGAATCGATCGTGTCGTTCAGCACCGTGGTGATCTCGCTGTGCTCACCGCGGTGGATCATGCCCAGCTCCATCACGCCAGCCACTTCCTGGCCGAAGCGCACGCAACGGGTGCAATGGATGCAGCGGCTCATCTCTTCCATCGAGATCAGCGGACCGACGTCCTTGTGCAGCACCACGCGCTTTTCTTCTTCGTAGCGTGATGCGGATTCGCCGTAGCCCACCGCGAGGTCCTGCAACTGGCATTCGCCGCCCTGGTCGCAGATCGGGCAATCGAGCGGGTGGTTGATGAGGAGAAACTCCATCACCGACTGCTGGGCCTTGATCGCTTTCTCGCTCTTGGTGCGGACGATCATGCCCTGCGTGACGGGCGTGGCGCAGGCAGGCATCGGCTTGGGCGCCTTCTCCACGTCGACCAGGCACAT
>JBKJOM010000050.1:0-3471 GCA_046595775.1 Ramlibacter sp.
TCCTCTGCACATCGCCGTATGACGTGCGGCTGGCGCAGGAAAGATTCCCGAAGATTCACTTCCATCCGCTGCGCGAGCACGCAGGCCTGAGTTTGCAGAAGGCGAATGGATAATGGAGCTGGCGGCCCACCACGGCCGCGCAGGGAGCAGACAACATGTTGTGGTTGAGCTTGGGTCCTGGGCGCGCCTGTGTGGCCGCAGTCAGTGTCGCGGCGCTGCTGGGCGCGTGTGGTGGCGGCGGTGGCGGCAATGAGGGCGCGGGCATTGGGTCGGCCAGCGCGGCAAGCCCGGCCAACCAGACCTCCGGCGGGCTGCCTGCGGCGTCCTCCGTCGCGAACATCTGCACTTTGGAGGGCGAGAAGCAGTTCACGCGCTCCTACCTCAACGAAAATTATCTGTGGTACTCGGAAATCCCGGCGGTCGACGCAACGGCCTACACCAGCGTCCGCGATTATTTCAAGGCCCTGCTCACGCCGCAAAGGGATTCGACTGGCGCATTCAAGGACCGTTTCAGCTTCATCACCCCAACGGCCGATGCCGATGCCCTGCTGACCGGGAACAATGTCGGGTATGGGGTGCGCTGGGAAAGTGATACTCAGGGCCGGACGCGAGTGGCCTTTGTCGATGCCGATTCACCCGCCGCCACCGCGGCGCTGCAGCGTGGCGGCGAACTGGTCAGCACGACCTCACCGCAGCCAAATTGGTTCCCCAATGGGCCGGCCAGCATCACCTTTGTCTATCGCTCCACGCCAGCCGCTGCCACGAGCACCATCACCTTGCAGTCCGCACCGGTGCGGGAAGATCCGCTGCCCCTGACTCAGACCCTGGCCAGTGGCGGTGGGCGCAAGGTCGCCTACCTGCTGTTCAACGCCCACACGCTGGGAGCGCAGGACCAATTGATTGCCGCGCTGTCGCAGGCCGCCTCAGCCGGCCTGCAGGATGTTGTGCTGGACATGCGCTACAACAGCGGCGGTTACCTGTACACGGCACGCACCCTCGCGTCCATATTGACCGGCAGCGGCGCCGACAACAAGGTGTTCGAGCAGCTTCGCTACAACGACAAGCGACAGGCGCTGACCGACTCGTCGGTGCTGCGCTTCGCAGGCACCCTGCAGACGGGTGAAACCCAGTTCGCGGCTGGCACGCCGCTGCCCCGGCTGGCTCTGCCGCGCGTGTACCTTCTCACCACCCGCCACACGTGTTCGGCCAGCGAGTCGGTGATCAACAGCCTGCGCGGCGTGGGCGTGGAGGTCATCCTCATCGGCCAGACGACCTGCGGCAAGCCTTATGGTTTCACCCAGCGCGACAATTGCGGCTTCTCTTACTTCCCGATCGAATTCCAGGGCGTGAACAACGTGGGCTTTGGCGACTACTCGCACGGCTTCGCACCAACCTGCGCGGGAACCGACGACTTCGAGCATCCCCTGGGCAACACCGCCGAGCGCCTGCTCGCCACCGCGCTGTATCACGTCGACAAGGGCGCCTGTCCTGCGCCTGCGCTGTCGTCGCCGCTGTCCGCGGGCGCGTCATCGATGTCGCCGGCAAGCTGGCCGATACGCGGCAAGATCGTGCTGCGTCCCCGGTGATCACGCTTCCCTCGGCCGCATTCGCCAACGGCTGCATCGCAGGCGTCTTCACCGATATCGACGACACGCTCACCACCGAAGGCGCCATCACGCCGGACGCGCTCGGGGCGCTGGCCGCGCTGCACCGCGCGGGCTTGCACGTGATCCCGATCACAGGCCGGCCGGTGGGCTGGAGCGAGCCTTTCGCGCGCGCCTGGCCGGTCGATGCAATCGTTGCGGAGAACGGCGCGGTCGCGGTGCTGCGCGATGGCGCGGGCTTGCGCAAGATCTACCAGCAGCCGGCGGAAGTGCGCGCCGCCAACTACGCGAAGATGCAGCAGGTGGCGCAGCGTGTGGTTCGCGAAGTGCCCGGCGCGCGGGTCTCGCGCGACAGTGACGGCCGCGAAACCGACATCGCCATCGACCACAGCGAGTTCGAACACCTGCCGCCGGAACACATCGCGCAGGCTGTCGCGCTGATGCAGGCCGAGGGCATGAACGCCACCGTGAGCTCGATCCATATCAACGGCTGGTACGGCGACCACAACAAGCTGTCGGGTGCACGCTGGATCGTGCGCGAGATGTTCGGTCGAGATCTCGACGGCGAGATCGATCGCTGGGTTTACGTGGGTGACTCGACCAACGATGTGCTGATGTTCGAGCATTTCCCGCACAGCATCGGCGTGGCGAACATCCGCCGCTTCGAGGCGGAACTCACGCACCCACCGAAGTACATCACCTGCGGCGAGCGTGGGGCGGGGTTTGCGGAAGTGGCGCGGGCGGTACTGGCTGGAAGTGACGAAGCGACTGTGCGCTCGCCGTAAACACGGACTCCCGTACGCAGAAGACGCAAAAGTTTCGCAGAAGGCGCAAAAGGATCCAAAGCACAGACGTCAGATTTTTTCTTCCGTCTTCTTCTGCGTCCTCTGCGTAACTTCTGCGTACGGGTGTTGGGCCTTGGCTTTAAGCCTACTGAGCCTTGCCCAGCCCCAGCTTCTCCACCAGCGCCTTCTCGGTCGCGAAGGTTTCCTGCGCAAACTTCGTGTACTGCGACGAGCTCATGTACATGGGCAACATGTCGTATTTGTCGAGCGCGCCGACATAGCTGGGCTCTTCCATCGCCTTCCTGAAAGCGTCGTGCAATTTCTGCACAACATCGCGCGGCGTATCCCGCGGTGCACCGATGCCGAAGGGCGAGTTCTGCACGATGTCGATGCCCAGCTCGCGCAGCGTGGGCGCGTCGGGATACTTGGGCAGGCGCTTTTCGCCCCAGGTATTGAGCACCTTGAATTTGCCGGTGGCGATCAGGGGCGCGAAGCCGGTGGAGTCGGCACCCGCCATCACGTGGCCGCCCATCAGCGCCTGGTTGAGCGGTGCGCTGCCACTGTAGGGAATGTGGTTCAACTGGATGCCCAGCTTCTGCGCGATCAGCTCCGTGGTCAGGTGCGGGCTGGTCAAGGTGCCGGTCGATCCGTAGCTCAGCTTGCCGGGGTTGGCCTTGGCGTAAGCGACGAACTCGGCCCAGGTCTTGAACGGCCCGTCAATGGGCACGACGATGCCGAAGGCATAGCCGGTCACATTGAGGACGTAGTTGATGTCCTTGACCGGATCCCAGTTGATCTTGGTCGTGTAAGGCAGGCGGAATACGCCCAGCGGGATCTGGGCCAGGGTATAGCCATCGGGCTGCGAGGTCTGCAGTTGCTGGGCCGGCAGGGTGCCGCCAGCGCCCGGCTTGTTCTCCACGATCACCGGCTGCTTGAGGATCTTGCTGGCGTTGTCGGCCAGTGACCGCATCGTGATGTCGGTCGGCCCGCCGGCCGGGAAGGCGACCAGCAATTTGATCGGACGGCTCGGAAAATCAGCTGGCTGGGCCAGAGCGGATAGCGACGGGGCTGCCACCGCGGCG
>JBKJOM010000098.1:0-3022 GCA_046595775.1 Ramlibacter sp.
TTCGGTCAGGCCGAGCGACTGGTTGCCCACGCCCAGGCGCGCCGCGTTCATCATCACGAACATCGCCGACAGGCCCTTGTTGGGTGCGCCGACGAGCGAGCCGTTAGCGCCGGCCAGGTTCATCTGGCAGGTGGCATTGCCGTGAATGCCCATCTTCTCTTCGAGCGCGCCGCAAGCGATACCGTTGCGCGCACCGAGCGAGCCGTCGGCATTGACGTTGAACTTGGGCACCGCGAAAAGCGAGATGCCCTTGCTGCCGATCGGTGCGTCGGGCAGGCGCGCCAACACCAGGTGGATGATGTTCTCGGCCAGGTCGTGTTCGCCCGAGCTGATGAAGATCTTGCCGCCGCTGATCTTGTAGCTGCCATCCGCGGACCCATCCAAGATCGGCTCGGCCTTGCTGCGCAACAGGCCCAGGTCGGTGCCGCAATGCGACTCGGTGAGGCACATGGTGCCGGTCCAATGACCGCTGACGATCTTGGGCAGATAGGTCTTCTTCTGCTCGTCGGTGCCGTGGGCCACGAGTGCCGCATAGGCGCCGTGGGTCAGGCCGGGATACATACCCCAGGACTGGTTGGCCGAGTTGATCATCTCGTAGAGCACGTTGTTGACCACTTCCGGCAAACCCTGGCCACCAAACTCGGGGTCGCAGGCCAGTGCCGGCCAGCCGGCTTCGACGAACTGCGCGTAGGCCTCCTTGAAGCCCTTGGGCGCGGTCACCGCACCGCTCACCTTGTCGTGGTGGCAGCCCTCTTCGTCACCGCTCTGGTTGAGCGGATAGGTCACGGTCTGGGTGAACTTGGCGGCCTCTTCAGCCACCGAATTGATGGTTTCCGCATCGAGGTCGGCGTGCTTGGGCATGGCCTTGAGCTCGGCTTCGACGTTGAGCAGCTCGTGCAGCACAAACTGCATGTCGCGCAAGGGGGCAATGTATTGACCCATGGTTAAGACTCCTGAAGGTTGAAGGGAAAGTGGGAAGTTGGGGCGCCGAGATTACCGCATTGCAGCAAAAAGCCGAACTGCCTTACGGCGGTTCGGCTTTGGTGGCCTTGCGTTGGCTTGACCCGGCCCTTGCAGGCGAGGCAGCTGAGGTTCTTACTCGTCGGCCTGCACCCTGGCCTTGAAAGGCTTTTTGACATAAGCCGGCTTCGCACCGCCCTCGTCACGCGCACCCGGTGCGGCCTTGGTGATTTGCAGACGCTGGCCGGCTACCCAGACCCGCTGCAGCTGCTGGAACACTTCCTTAGGCATGCCCTCGGGCAGGTCGATCAGGCTGTGGTCTTCGCGGATGTCGATGCGGCCGATGTACTTGCTCTCAAGATCGGCCTCGTTGGCAATCGCGCCGACGATGTTCTTGGGCAGCACGCCGTGCTGATGGCCAACTTCGATACGGAAGGTTTCCATGTTGGCGTCGGCTTTGGCGGCACGTTTAGGCTTGGCGGCTTCATCGCTGCGCTCGAAACTGGCGCGCTCAAAGGCAGGCCGCTCGGCACGCTCGAAGGCGGGGCGCTCGGTGCGCTCAGCCTTCACAAAACGCTCGGGGCGCTCGAAGGGGGTGCGCGGCTTGGCGGGCTCAAAGCTGGCGGCCGGTGTTGCGGTTTCGGACGGCGGACGGAAGCGCGGCTTGTCGCTGGCCTCGGCAGCAGCAGGTGCTGGGGCAGCGCGGTCGCGGAAGCTCGGCTTGCTATCGCGCTCGGCGTAGCTGGGTTTGTTGAAGCGCGCCGGGCGCTCGCTGTCGGACGACGATGAACGCGCCGGGCGCTCGGTGAACTGGCGCGGGCGGTCGTAACTGGCCGCATTGACGGCCTGCACTGCCGTGCTGTCGATACCACCCATCGCCGACTTGCCGCCCTGCGCCATCTGCGCGAGTGCCGCTGCGATATCGAGCAGCGAGACCTCCTTCTCGCGCCCCAGTTCACGCTCCAGCTGGGTCACCAGCTCGCGCATCGGGTCGAGTTTGGCCATGTTGCTGAGCGTGTCCGACACCTTCTGTTGGAACTTGGCAACGCGCTTGTTCTTGATTTGCGAGTCGCTGGGCACGGCCATGATCTCGATGTGCTTGCGGGTCGCGCGCTCGATCATCTGCAGCAGGCCGCGCTCGCGCGGTGCCACGAACAGAATCGCGTCGCCCTCGCGCCCGGCTCGGCCGGTACGACCAATGCGATGCACGTAGCTCTCGGGGTCGGTCGGCACGTCGTAGTTGATGACGTGGCTGATGCGCTCCACGTCGAGGCCACGGGCGGCGACATCGGTCGCCACCACGATATCCAGCGAGCCATCCTTGAGCTTGGCCACCGTGCGCTCGCGCTGCTGCTGGGCGATGTCGCCGTTGAGTGCCGCAGCGGCATAGCCGCGTGCGGAGAGCTTGTCGGCCAGTTCTTCGGTAGCGATCTTGGTGCGGGTGAAGATCAGCATGCCCTCAAAGCTCTCGACTTCGAGCAGGCGGGTCAGCGCATCGAGTTTAGCCCCCGGCTGCAAGACGATGCAGCGCTGGCGCACGGTGGTCGCCGTGCGGGTTTTCGCCGCAATGGTGACTTCCGCCGGGTTCTTCAAATAGGTGTTGGCAATGCGCTTGATTTGCGGCGGCATGGTGGCGCTGAACAAGGCCACCTGCTTCTCGGCCGGCGTGGTCTTCAAGATGTTTTCGACATCGTCGATGAAGCCCATGCGCAGCATCTCGTCGGCTTCGTCGAGCACCAGATGCTTGATCTCGTCGAGCTTCAGGCTGCCCTTTTCAAGGTGATCAATGATGCGACCCGGCGTGCCGACGACGACATGCACGCCACGACGCAGTGCCGCCAGCTGCGGGCCATAAGCCTGGCCACCGTAGATCGGCAGCACCTGAAAACCCGGCAGCTTGGAGGCATATTTTTGCAGTGCCTCGGCAACCTGGATCGCCAGCTCGCGTGTGGGGGCGAGAATCAGCGCCTGCGGTTTCTTCTCAAAGACATTGATCTTGGCGAGCAGCGGCAGCGCGAAAGCGGCCGTCTTGCCGGTGCCGGTCTGCGCCTGACCCAGCACG
>JBKJOM010000178.1:0-5824 GCA_046595775.1 Ramlibacter sp.
TGGGTGCCGAAGTGGACCGGCGTGATGTACAACGAGACGCGCGGCAAGATCCATTTCTGGTGGTCGCTGGTCGCGTTCAACGTCACCTTCTTTCCGATGCACTTCCTGGGCCTCGCCGGCATGCCGCGACGCTACGCCGACTACCCGATGCAGTTCGCTGATTTCAACATGCTCGCGTCGATCGGCGGCTTCGCTTTCGGCTTTGCGCAGGTGTACTTCTTCTTCTGGATCGTGCTGCCGTGCATGCTTGGCAAGGGCGTGAAGGCTTCACAGCGCCCCTGGAACGACCCCGACGGCAAGGGCGCCGAGGGCCTGGAATGGGAAGTGCCTTCGCCCGCGCCGTTCCACACTTTTGAGACGCCCCCGCGCCTGAACGCGGCCGCGACCAAGCTGCTGGACGCCCCGGCACACCACTGAGTATCGATTCGATGGACACCGCGCCGATGAGCCCCGACGAGCTGAAGAAGCGCAACCTGCGCACGGCGCTGATCCTGGCGTCGATCGTGGCCGTGTTCTTTGTCGGCTTCATGGCCAAGATGATTCTGCTGAGCCGCTGAAGCTGCGCCATGAGCACGCGTTTCGAGAACAGCAGGATGTTGGGCAAGCTGGCCGTGGTTGCGGCCGGCATGTTCCTCTTCGGCTACGCGCTGGTGCCGATCTACAAGCACATCTGCGAGCTCACCGGCATCAATGTCCTGGCATTGGGCGAGCGCGACGTGCCCGGGACCTCGCGCATCGCGCCGAACACGCAGATCGATTACAGCCGGACCATCACGGTCGAGTTCGACGCCAACGCGCGCGGCCCCTGGGAGTTCAAGCCGGCGAGCCGCTCGGTCCAGGTTCATCCCGGCGAACTCGCCACGGTGATGTACGAGTTCCGCAACGTGCAAAACCGCCGCATGTCGGCTCAGGCGATCCCCAGCTACGCACCGCACCAGGCCTCGGCCCATTTCAACAAGCTCGAGTGCTTCTGCTTTCGGCAGTACACGCTGGAGCCGGGCGAGAGCAAGCAGTGGCCGGTGGCTTTCGTGATCGACCCGAAACTGTCGAAGGACGTGACGACCATCACCTTGTCGTACACCTTCTTCGAAGTGGGCGCCAAGACGCCGGATGCGCCCGTATGAGTGTCGGTCGCACCATCAAGGCAGTTGCGTGGTCGTTCATCGGCATCCGCAAGGGCAGCGAGCACCAGGAAGACTTCGGCAAGCTCAATCCTTTCGCTATCGTCGCGGTTGCGCTGGGCGGCGTGGCGCTTTTCGTGGGCGGCTTGATGGCTCTCGTCAACTGGGTCGTCAGGTAAATCGCAAGCGTTTGCACTGCAAAAGAAAATCAGGAAACCAGGAGTTGAGATGAGTTCGAGCACCACCGGCACCCCTTACTACTACGTGCCCCAACCGTCACGTCACCCGGCGTTCGCTGCGTTCGGCCTGCTGTTGATCATCTTCGGTGCGGCCCAATGGATCAATGGCGAAGATTGGGCCAAATGGGTAATGGCCACCGGATTTCTGTGGCTCTTCACCGTGCTGTTCCAGTGGTTCCGCGACGCGATCGGCGAGAGCGAAGGCGGCCAATACGGTCACAAGGTGGATTTGTCCTTCCGCTGGAGCATGAGCTGGTTCATCTTCTCGGAGGTGATGTTCTTCGGCGCGTTCTTCACGGCCTTGTGGTGGATGCGCTCTCACTCCGTGCCCTCACTGGGCGGCATCGACAACGCACTGCTCTGGCCCGACTTCAAGGCGGTCTGGCCTTCTGTGGCCCCGGGCACCATGGCTTCGCCCGCCGGGATCATTGAGCCGTTCCAGACGATGACGCCGTTCTGGCTGCCGACAATCAACACCGGCTTGCTGCTCACTTCGGGCGTCACGCTCACCATTGCCCATCACTTGTTGCAGGGCAATGCACCGCGCGGAAAGATCATTGCGTGGATGTGGCTCACCGTGCTGCTGGGCGCCACCTTCGTCGGCGTGCAGGGCTACGAGTACTTCCATGCCTACCATGAGCTGAACCTGAAGCTCAGCTCTGGCGCCTATGGCTCCACGTTCTTCATGTTGACCGGCTTCCACGGCTTCCACGTGATTGTCGGCATGCTGATGCTGCTGTTCATCACGTTGCGCTTGATGAAGGGCCACTTCACGCCCAACAAGCACTTCGGCTTTGAAGGCGCCGCCTGGTACTGGCACTTCGTCGACGTGGTGTGGCTGGGCCTGTACACGCTTGTCTATTGGCTGTGACGCACGCGGCAGGCTCCCTGGAAAAAGCGCCGCGAGGCGCTTTTTTCTTTTACTTCGGCGCCAGCGGAATGCCGGTCGGCTGGATGTAGCCCAGCTGCCACGCGATCAATATGCAGACGAACAGCAGCACCGACAGCCCGACGCGCCAGGCCAGCGCGCGCGCCATGTTGCTGGTCTTGGCCTTGCCGTCGCGACCGTCGCGCATCATGAAGAACAGGGCCGAGCCCAAACTGCCGACGATCGCGATGAAGGCCAGGGCCACAACGTATTTCATGCCGGGGATTATCCCGTGATCGGCAAGCCCACGCTGCGCTTCTGGCTGGTCACGGCTGCGTCCGCCATCGGCATCGCAGCCACCGTGGCGCTCGGGGCGTGGCAGCTCGGCCGGGCGCACGACAAGCTGGCATTGCAGGCCGACATCGAACAACGTCACGCGCTGCCCGAGCTCGATGCGAAAGCGCTGCTGGGTGCCGATGCGTCGCAGTACCTGCATCGCACAGTGGTGCTCACAGGCCGTTGGGACACCAGGCACACCGTCTTCCTGGACAACCGCCAGATGCAGGGCAAGCCCGGCTTCTATGTGGTGACGCCGCTATTGCTCGAAGGTACAAGGCATGCCGTGCTGGTCGAACGCGGCTGGGTTCAACGCAACTTCGTTAACCGCGAGGTGCTGCCGCCCATCGAGACGCCGCAGGGCCCGGTCGAGCTGCACGGGCGCATCGCCCCGCCCCCGGCGCGGCTGTACGACTTCGCCGGGGCGGCGCCCGGCCCGATCCGGCAAAATCTGGATCTGGCGGCGTTTCGCGCGGAGACCGGGCTGGCGCTGGCAGACCTGGCCGTTGTGCAGACCGGACCGCCCACTGGCGGATTGCTGCGCGACTGGCCGCTTCCTGCCACCGGCGTCGAAAAACATTACGGGTACGTTTTCCAGTGGTGGGCCATCGCCGCCGTCATCGCCTTCCTCTATGCCTGGTTCCAGTTCATCGCCCCCCGTCGAAAGCCCAAGAATGCTGGATGAGCCGCTGGGCCTGACGGTTCACTCGTTGCCGCAACCGCAAGATGCCGCCGCGGGTGACAGCAATCGCACCGGCTCCGGCCGGATCAAGATGCTGCTGGTGCTGGCCGTCTGCGCCGCGCCCGTCGTCGCGTCGTACTTCACCTACTATGTGATCCGTCCCGAGGGACGGCGCAACTACGGTGAGCTGGTGGAGCCGCAGCGCCCCTTGCCGCCGATCGCCGCTACATCGATGGAGGGCAAGCCTGTGGCGTTGCCTTCGCTGCGTGGCCAGTGGTTGTTGGTCAGCGTTGCCGGTGGTGCGTGCGACGCCGCATGCGAGAAGAACCTGTACCTGCAGCGGCAGCTGCGTGAGGGTCTGGGCAAGGAGAAGGAGCGGCTGGACTGGCTCTGGTTGGTCAACGACGCCGCGCCCGTGCGGCCCGCGTTGCTGCCTGCGCTTGGTCAGGCCACCGTGTTGCGCGTGGATGCAGCGCAGCTGTCCCAGTGGCTCACGCCCGCAAGCGGCCACGCATTGCCGGACCACCTGTACCTGGTCGATCCGCTGGGCAACTGGATGATGCGCTTCCCCGCTTCGGGCACGCCTGAGGTCGACACCTCGGCGGCGAAGAACATCAAGCGCGACCTCGATCGGGTGCTGCGCGCCTCGGCTTCCTGGGACGAACCCGGACGGCCCGGACGTTGATGCCATGAATGCGCAACCGCTCTACGATTTGTCGCCCGTACTGCATGTGATGCTGATGGGGCTGGCCATCGCTTGCGGCCCGCTGGCATGGGTGTGGCTGCGCAACATGGAAGGCGGCGCGGGGCGGCGCCTGCAGGCACTCACGCTGCTGACGATGTTCCTCACGTTCGACCTGGTGCTGTTCGGGGCCTTCACGCGCCTGACCGACTCGGGCCTCGGCTGCCCCGACTGGCCAGGTTGCTACGGCAGCGCGAGTCCGGTGGGCGCGGCGGCACAGATCAGCCATGCGCAAGCGCAGATGCCCACTGGCCCAGTCACGCACGGCAAGGCATGGATCGAGATGATCCACCGCTATTTCGCCACCGCCGTCGGCGTGCTGATCGTCACCTTGTTGGTCGCGACCTGGCGCGAGCGCAAGAACGGTGCGGCTGTGAGGCTGGCATGGCCTGCGATCACGCTGGCGTGGGTCTGCCTGCAAGGTGCGTTTGGCGCGCTCACGGTCACGATGAAACTGCAGCCCGCGATCGTTACGCTGCATTTGCTGGGCGGGTTGGTGCTGCTCGCTTTGCTGTGCCGGCAGGCCGTTGCTTACGAGCATGCCGGCGGTCGACGTGAGGCCGTGCCGATCAGCATCGGGCTGCGCGTGATGATGGTGATCGCGTGCGCGTTGGTCTGGCTGCAGGTCGCGCTAGGTGGTTGGGTCAGCACCAACTATGCAGTGCTGGCCTGCCAGGGGTTCCCGTCCTGCCAGGGCGTGTGGTGGCCGGACATGGACTTCCGCCAGGGCTTCGAGCTGTGGCGTGAGCTGGGCAAGACCGGCACCGGCGAGCACATCGTCTTTGCCGCGCTCACCGCGATTCACTACACCCATCGTCTCGCAGCGGTTCTTGTCTTCATCGTGGCAGGGACTCTCGCGTGGCGCATGCACCGCGACGAAGTGTTGCGTCGACAAGCGCGCTGGATCGGCGCGTTGCTGCTCGTCCAGTTCGCCACTGGCCTGTCCAATGTCGTGCTCGACTGGCCGCTCGTTGCGGCGGTGGCGCATACCGGCGGCGCGGCGGGCCTGATCCTGGCCTTTACCTGGGCGCTGTGCGAGACGCGCGCATTGCCCTCATCCATGGCATCCATCGACCGACGCGAGGTCGCGTTGTGAGCGCCGTCGAGCAGAAAGTGGGCCTGCCTTTCGTAGCGCGGTTGCAGCAGTATTACGCACTGACCAAGCCGCGCGTGATCCAGCTCATCGTGTTCTGCGCGCTGATCGGCATGGTGCTTGCCGTGCCGGGCTTGCCCACGCTCGGCGACTTGCGCTTGATGGCGATCGCGTGCCTTGGTATCTGGCTGGTGGCGGGCGCGGCGGCCGTGTTCAACTGCTTCATCGAGCAAGGCATCGACGCCAAGATGCGCCGCACTGCATGGCGGCCCACGGCCAAGGGCGAGATGGGCGACGTGCCCACGCTGGCTTTCGCCGGGTTGCTTTGCACCGTGGGCTCCTGGTTGCTCTATGTGTGGGTGAACCCGCTCACGATGTGGCTCACGTTTGCCACCTTCGTGGGCTACGCGGTCGTGTACACGGTGATCCTCAAGCCGCGTACCCCGCAGAACATCGTGATCGGCGGCGCCTCGGGCGCGATGCCGCCAGTGTTGGGCTGGGCCGCGATGACTGGCAACGTCGGACCCGAGGCGCTGATCCTGTTCCTCATCATCTTCCTGTGGACGCCGCCGCACTTCTGGGCGCTGGCCCTGTACCGTGTGGAGGACTATCGCAAGTCGGGGCTGCCGATGCTGCCCGTCACGCACGGCAATGAGTTCACGCGACTGCAGATTTTCCTGTACACGCTGGTGCTGTTCCCCGCCTGCCTGATGCCGTTCGCGTACGGCATGAGTTCCTGGCTG
>JBKJOM010000177.1:0-53398 GCA_046595775.1 Ramlibacter sp.
GCAGCAGCGGGTCGCGATAGACGGGTTTGTAGCGGGGCATGCAAACGACATGCAAGTGCAATGCCTGAATTGCGATGCTTCAGGGAAAGCTGGAGGGTTTTTGCACAGCCTCAACGTTGGAGATGACCGGCACACAACAACTGCGGCGAAGCCGCAGCCTGCTGTTGTGTGTCCGTGTCGGTCGACTTGTTAGACCTGCTCGTCAAGATACTTGAGGGACTTGCCATCCTTTGATACCCAGGCGGTGAGCCCGTTTGCACTTCCGCCGTGAACTACGACCGCAGCGGCAGAGGGGCTGGAGAACTCGGCATCCTTCGTGAAGACTAGAAAACCGTCTTGCTGCACGAGAGTAGCGTCGGCAATGAGTTGATTGCGTTGAGCAACAACATAGGGGTACTTTTCGGCCGATGGTCGTTCCTCCAGTACGGCAGTGGAGCCAGAAAACACCACGAACCCATTTGCAGTCCGCTGACCTCGAGCCTCGGCGCCCTTCAAACGACAGAACAGCACGCCTCCAGGTTGTGGTGTCGCCGCGGCCTGGGCAATTGGGGTGAGGATGTCCGAGCCTAGCACCGGAAGGAGTTGCCGAATTCGACCAAGAAAGACTTCCATGTCTTCTCGGTCGGACTCGGGCAACCTCGAGCCCCCGGCCTGATTCTGCTCAAGCAGAAACCGGCCGACTTGCGTGGCTTCCGCGAGGAGACGACTTTCAAGGAACCGAACATGTGCTTTTGTGAGGTTCTCGTCTTTGCTCACGAAGACGATGGCGGCAACCCAAAATTCCTTGGTCTTGTGCTGCTTGAGCCGATCGCGAATTACTTCGGCCTCCCCGATGTACGCGCGGGCAGCATTAGTCAGGGGATCGCTGCCGATGAGGATATAGACGCCTGCCTTATCTAGTTCCTCGCGGGCCAAAAGTTCCTCTAGTTCCGTGCGCGGTGCTGCAATTGCCTTGCCCGTCCAGTTCGAGATCTCGGCAGTGCGCAGGCTCTTCGCATCCCCGCGAGGAAGAAACAGCTTGATGGTGGCAGACGTCATGCTGAAGGCCTAACGTGATATCGCCGACACACCAGTCGGATTTGGTGACTTGCGATTCATCGGGCTTCCTCCGCTCGTTGTTGTAAGTCATTAATTTATATCAGTAAAGTCTTGGCCGGTTGGAGGCTTCGTTGTTGCGGTCTGGTGCGTTAGGCGACGTTTGGGCTGGGCGTTGGGCTGCGACGCGGTTTGTAAAGCGACTTCACGGTCGTTTTTTCTGCGGCGGGTCATCTAATCTGGGGAGGCAGGTGGCTTCAGGGCGTTGCTCAGACTTGGCTTTTTGGCGATACTGGATGCATGAACAGTCCAGAGGCGTCGGGCAAACCCCGCAGGGTAATCGTGCATCCACCGTTGCAGGCGACTCGCATCCTTGCGCAGTTGCGCGAGCGTTTGCGCTACCTGCACTACAGCTTGCGGACGGAGGAAGCGTACCTGCACTGGGTGCGTTTCTACATTCACTTCCATGGCGTGCGGCATCCATCGCAGATGGGCAAGCCCGAGATCGAGGCTTTTCTTTCCATGCTGGCCACCGAGCGCAAGGTGTCCGTGTCCACGCATCGCCAGGCTCTGAGCGCGCTGCTCTTTCTCTACAAGGAAGTGCTCTGCCAGAACCTGCCCTGGCTCGACGAGATCGGCCGGCCCCAGTACAAGCGGCGCATTCCGTCGGTGCTGACGCCGGCCGAAGTGCAGCGCATGTTGTCGTTCATGGAGGGCGACGTCGGCCTGCTGGCGCGCCTTCTGTATGGCACGGGCATGCGCCTGCTCGAAGGCCTTTCGCTGCGCGTCAAGGATGTCGACTTCGACCGCTCGGCCATCGTCGTGCGCGAGGGCAAGGGCGCGAAAGACCGCGTGGTGATGTTGCCGCGCACGTTGGCGCAGCCGCTGCGCGAGCAACTCGCGCGATCGCACAAGCTGTGGGAGATCGATCGCAACGCGCAGCGGCCGGGCGTCGCGATGCCCGATGCGCTCGACCGGAAGTACCCGCGCGCCGGGCAGTCCTGGCCCTGGCACTGGGTCTTTCCTGCGCCGCGCTTGTCCATCGATCCGCGCAGCAAGGTGGAGCGCCGGCACCACCTCTTCGATGAGAAGCTTTCGCGCGCACTGAAGCGTGCCGCGTCGCATGCGGGCATCGAGAAACATGTTTCGGCGCACACCTTGCGGCACTCCTTCGCCACGCACCTGCTGCAGGCGGGCACGGATATCCGCACCGTGCAGGAGCTCCTGGGCCACAGCGACGTGAGCACGACCATGATCTACACGCACGTGCTCAAGGTGGCGTCGGGCGGCACGGCCAGCCCGCTCGATGCACTGTCCTTGATGGGCCCGCCCCAAGTGCGCGAGGCCATGCCTGCGTACGGCTGAGCCTGTAGGCCAAGCGCTCGTCCGGCACGCGCGCTGAATCTACCGTCACGGCGGCAGCGTGTTGGTTGCATGGGCGATTCGCGCACCATGGCGGGTGGGCGCTGCGCCCGCCACGATGGCCACCGATGCACGCGCGATGAGCCTCGCGCCGGGCCGCAACTAAGCGCCCAGACTCCCAGATCCCCAGCACGTCGGTGAAGGCCCCGGCGCCTTCACTGCCTTTCTGCTCACCGCACCAGGATCTGCCACGCGATCACGGCGCATGCCAGCCAGCCTATGGTGAACCCGACCGTGCGGATCCAGGGCAGTTTGGCGGCGTACGCAGCCGCATGGATCACTCTTCCCACCACGTATGCGCCCGCGGCGGCCTGGGTGGTCGCATTGCTGAAACCCATCGCATGGGCAGTGAGGACCAGCGGCGCAAAGATCGCCAGGTTCTCCACTGCGTTGGCATGGGCACGCTTCAGTCGCTCAGC
Organism: Ramlibacter sp.; assembly: GCA_046595775.1. Classification (GTDB taxonomy): domain Bacteria; phylum Pseudomonadota; class Gammaproteobacteria; order Burkholderiales; family Burkholderiaceae_C; genus Ramlibacter. Next base: position 2,877 of record JBKJOM010000177.1, read on the forward strand.
CCAGGGCGACAGCGGCTTCGGGTGATCCGGGTAGCCCACGGTATCCGCCAGCCCCCAGACCATCGCGCGGTTAATGACATAAGGCAACCACAGCAGGCCGGTGATGGCCGTGGCCAATGCAAGGTAAACCAGATCTGAATTCATGAGCACGCTCCGTCAGTTGGGGTGAAAGCGGTGGGACTGCACTTGGGCGTGGCGCCGCCTTCGCCCGCTGCCGCACTATAGCGACGGCCCTGCGCGCTGGCTACATGCTCTTCTAATTGATGCGAAGTTCACTGACAGGTTAGCTGCATCCACCATCCGCATCGTTGCGTATTGAAAGGCAGGGGACATCTTTCCCCCCATTGACTGAACAGGAGCTATCCATATGAACAAGTCCATCCTCACTGCCGCCTTGGGCGCGGCCTTCGCTTTCAACGCCTTTGCCGGCAACACCCTCCTCTCGCCCGATACGCGGGCCGAGGACGCCAGGACAATGGCAGGCGCTTACCCCATGGCATCCGCCGACGCCCGCATGATGGGCTCAGCGCCTGAGAGCAAGGTCGTAGGCGGGGCCGCAATGTATTCCACCAAGGACATCGTCGATAACGCGGTCAACTCGCGCGACCACACCACGCTCGTCGCCGCAGTGAAGGCTGCGGGCCTGGTTGGCACGCTCAAGAGCCCGGGACCGTTCACCGTGTTCGCCCCGACCAACACTGCGTTCTCCGCGCTGCCCGCCGGCACGGTCGACACGCTGCTCAAGCCTGAGAACAAGGGCACGCTCACGAAGGTGTTGACCTACCACGTGGTGCCGGGCCGCATTGACGCCGCGCAGCTCATGCGCGATATCCAGGCCGGGGGCGGCCGCGCCACGTTCAAGACGGTGGAAGGCGAGACGCTGACCGCGACCACCAGCGGCGGTCAGGTGATGATCACCGACGCCAAGGGCGGCACGGCTACCGTGAGCACGGCGGACGTCTACCAGTCCAACGGCGTCATCCACGTCATCGACAAGGTGCTGCTGCCGGGCTAATCGGGCTACATGCCCATCATTTCGACGGAGCGCTCGCCTTCTTCACTGCTTTGCTGCTGCAGCGCCCACATGTCGCTGTAGCGGCCGGCTTTGGCAAGCAACTGCTGGTGGGTGCCGCGCTCGACGATGCGGCCGGCATCCATCACCAGGATCTCGTGCGCATCAACCACTGTCGACAGGCGGTGCGCGATGACCAGCGCAGTCTTGTTCTGCGCCACGCCTTTGAGCTCAGCCTGAATGGCGCGCTCGTTGGCTGAGTCGAGCGCCGACGTGGCCTCGTCAAAGATCATGATCGGCGGGTTTTTCAGCAGCGTGCGGGCAATGGCCACACGCTGCTTTTCGCCGCCCGACAATTTCAGGCCACGCTCACCCACCATCGTGCCGTAGCCCTTGGGCGTGGAGGTGATGAAGTCGTGGATGCGCGCAGCGCGGGCGGCGTCTTCCACCTCTTCGCGGCTCGCACCCGGGCGGCCGTAGGCAATGTTGTATTCCACCGTATCGTTGAACAGCACCGTGTCCTGCGGCACGATGCCGATCGACCGGCGCACGCTCGATTGCGTCACTTCGCGGATGTCCTGGCCGGCGATGGTGATGCGGCCACTATCGATCGCCGCACTCGGAATGCCCACGTCGTAAAACCGGTACAACAGGCGCGCCAGTGTCGACTTGCCCGAGCCCGAAGGGCCCACCACCGCCACTGTCTTGCCCGCGGGAATTTCGAAGCTCACGTCATGCAGGATGGGACGCGCGGCCTCGTAGGCGAAGTTGACGTTCTCAAAGCGCACGGTCCAGTCGATGGCGTGCGTGCCCCCACCCCCGCCCTCCCCCAAAGGGGGAGGGAATTCTTTGGCGCCCTGCCCCAAAGGCGGAGGGAGTTCTTTGGCCCCCTCCCCGTTTGGGGGAGGGCTGGGGTGGGGGCTGCCAATCTCGCGGGCGCCGGGTGCGTCCGCCACTTCGCGCTCTCTCTCGAGCAGCGTGAACATCTTGTCCAGGTCGGTCAGGCTCTGCTTGATCTCGCGGTACAGCACGCCCAGGAAGTTGAGCGGGATGTACAGCTGGATCATGAAGGCGTTGACCATCACCAGGTCGCCCAGCGTCATGCGGCCCGCGACCACGCCTTCGGTGGCACGCCACAGCATCGCCACCAGGCCCATGGCGATGATCATCTGCTGTCCGGTGTTCAGCATCGACAAGGTGGTCTGGCTTTTCAGTCGCGCGCGTCGCAGCTTTTCCAGGCTTTCGTCATAGCGCCTGGCCTCGAAGCCTTCGTTGTTGAAGTACTTCACCGTCTCGTAGTTCAGCAGCGAATCCACCGCCTTCTGGTGCGCGGCGGAGTCGAACTCGTTCATTTCCTTGCGGAACTTGGTGCGCCACTCGGTCACGCTCACGGTGAAGGTGATGTAGAACACCAGCGCCGCGATCGTGATCCAGGCAAACCACACGTCGAACTTCACCGCCAGGATGGAGAGCACCAGCACCACCTCGATCAGCGTGGGGACGATGCTAAAGAGCGAGTACGAGATCAACGATTCGATGCCGCGCACGCCCCGCTCGATGTCGCGCGTCATGCCGCCCGTCTGCCGCTCCAGGTGGAAGCGCAGGCTCAGCGAATGCAGGTGAAGGAAAGTCTCCAGCGCAATCGCCCGCGCCGCGCCCTGCGTGGCCTTGGAAAACACCAGCTCACGCAACTCGGTGAACAGCGATGTCGACAGGCGCAGCAGGCCATAGGCGAGCAACAGGCCGGCCGGCACCACCAGCACCGCCGCGGGATCGCCCGGCTTGAAGCTCATGGCGTCGACCAGGTTCTTCAGCAGGACGGGCACGCCCACGTTGGCCAGCTTGGCGCCCACCATGAACAGCAGTGCGAAGAGCACCCGCCACTTGTAGTGCCACAGGTAGGGAAACAGGCGCTGCAGCGTGCCCCAGTCGGTGTGCGCGCGGGCGCGCACCGGCTTTGCGGGGTCGGCAGCGATGCCGGTGGAAGGTGGGGCGAGTTCGCCGGCGCGGCGCATGGTGGGACAATCGATGGAGAACCAGACGGAGATTGTGCCCATGTCCGCGAACTCAAGCGCCCCGCAACAAGCATTGCCCCACGACAAGGAGTTGGTCCTCAAGGTCATCCCCATGCCGTCGGACACCAACGGCAACGGCGACATCTTCGGCGGCTGGGTCATGTCGCAGGTTGACCTCGCCGGCTCTGTGCTGCCCGCGCGCATCGCCAAGGGCCGGATGGCCACGGTGGCGGTGAACGAATTCATCTTCAAGCAGCCCGTCCGCGTGGGGGACATCTGCTCCTTCTACGCCGAGATCACCCGCGTCGGACGCACCTCGATCAGCGTGAAGGTAGAAGTCTTCGCAGAGCGTTTTCGCACGCAAGGCCAGTACATCAAGGTGACGGAAGCGAGCCTGACCTATGTCGCGATAGATGATCAGGGGCAGCCGCGAGAAATCCCGAAGGCCACCTGAGCGGCAGCGTCCTCAAAACTTCCCGTGTCGCCCCTCGCCGCCGGCGAACCGCGCGGCGCCTTCCAGCGCATCGCCAACCCGGTGCTTGCTGCGCTCCCATTCGCCGTGCAGCGCCTCGCCAATGGGCTTGCCCCACTGCTCATACGCGTTCATGCGGTCTGCACGCATCGTCGCCTGCGGGAATTTCGCCAGTTGCAGCGCCAGCTCGATCGCCGCCTCGCGTGACCTGCCCTTGGGCACCACGCGATTCGCCAGCCCCATCTGCAAGGCTTCGGCCGCTTCCACCTTGCGGCCGGTGAGGATCAGGTCCATCGCATGGCCCATGCCGACAAGCCGCGGCAGGCGCACCGTGCCGCCGTCGATCAGCGGCACGCCGAACCGGCGGCAATAGACGCCGAAATACGCGTCTTCATCCATCACGCGCATGTCGCACCACAGGGCCAGCTCCATGCCGCCCGCCACCGCGGCGCCGCTCACGGCCGCGATCACGGGTTTCGACAGAACGAGGCGTGACGGCCCCATCGGGCCCGCAGCCGTGCCATCGGCCGGATCGAAATCCAGGTGGGAGAGCGGGTTTGCGCCGCCGGGCGGGCCTGCCAGCTTCGCGGCTGCCTGCAGGTCCCAGCCGGCGCAGAAGTGCCCTTGCGCCCCGTGGAACACCGCCACGCGCGCTTCTTCGTCGGCGTCGAACGCGAGGAAAGCTGTGTGCAGCGCGGTCGCCGTGGCTGCGTCCACCGCGTTGCGCACGTCCTGCCGGTCGAGCGTCACCACGGTGACGGGGCCGAGCTTCTCGATGCGGATCGCGGGCTGCTGCATGGGGCGGATTACACCCGAGATGGCGGTGGCGGTCTACTTCGTGACACGGATTCGGGCCAACCCTGTACATGATGCGGCCCGCGCAAAGCTATAACACCACGAGAGGTGGGCGCGACAAGAATACCGACTGGAGGCAAGGTGCAATTCGTACAACTGGTGATCAGCGGAATCGCGCAAGGGTGCATCTACGGGCTGATCGCGCTGGGCTTCGTGCTCATTTACAAGGCCACCGAGACGGTGAGCTTCGCGCAGGGCGAGCTGATGATGCTCGGCGCATTCGCCGGGCTGGCGGCCATGACGTTCATGGGCTTCCCGTTCTGGCTGGCGGTGCCCGCCTCGATCCTGGGCATGGCCCTCTTCGGCATCCTCCTCGAGCGCATCGTCATCCGCCCGATCCTGGGCCAGCCCGCGTTCTCGGTGGTGATGCTCACCATCGGCATCGGTTACGTGGCGCGTGGCCTCATCACCATGATCCCCGGCATCGGCACCGAGACGCACACTTTGCCCGTGCCTTACAAAGACCAGGTGTGGAACGCGGGGCCGCTGGTGCTCAACGCCGAGCAGATGGTGGTCATCGCAGCCACCGCCGCGCTGTGCCTGCTGCTGTTTGCGGCGTTCAAGTACAGCAAGATCGGCATCGCGATGCAGGCTTCGTCGCAAAACCAGCTCGCGGCCTATTACATGGGCATCCCGGTCAAGACGCTCAACGGACTGGTCTGGGGGCTGGCAGCGGCCGTGGCGGCGATAGCCGGCCTGCTGCTCTCACCGATCACCTTCGTGCACGCCAACATGGGCTTCGTCGCGCTGAAGGCCTTCCCGGCGGCTGTGGTGGGCGGCTTCGGCAGCCTGCCCGGTGCCATCGTCGGCGGGCTCGTGATCGGCATCGTCGAATCGCTCTCGGGCTTCTACCTGCCCGAAGGCTTCAAGGACATCGCCGCGTACATCGTGGTGTTGCTGATGCTGATGATCAAGCCCAACGGATTGTTCGGCGAGAAGCTGCGGAAGAAAGTGTGATGCCTTGTGGGTCAGATCAACTAATTTGCGCAGCAAATTTTGCTCTGACCCCAACTAGTTAAAAAAGATGCGCTTTATCTTCAAGACCGACTACGGCCAGGACCTCAAGCTCGCCAAGCATGGCGGGCACGTGTTCTGGTACAGCCTGTTGATGGTGCTGCTGGTCGCGGCGCCGTGGATCTTTGCCGAGTACTGGCTGGCCCAGCTCACCTTCGTGCTGATCTACGCCATCGTCGGGCTCGGCCTGATGCTGCTCTCGGGCTTCACCGGGCTGTTCTCGCTGGGACACGCCGCCTTCCTCGGTGTCGGCGCGTACACCGAGGCGGTGCTGATCAACCACGGCTGGCCCTTCCCGGTCGCGCTGGTCGCAGCTGCGGGCCTCTCGGCCGGCGTCGGCATCATCGTCGGCCTGCCCGCGTTGCGCGTGAAAGGCATCTACCTCTCCATCGCCACCATCGCCTTCAGCTTCATCGTCGAGGAAGTCCTGGCCCGCTGGGAGTCAGTCACCGGTGGCAATGCCGGCATCACAGTGAAGAAGCCCGGCGTGTTCGGCTGGACCATCGACTCGGGCACGGGCTTCTACTTCCTGTGCCTGGTGATGGCGGTGATAGCGACGCTCGCATTGGTGAACCTGTTGCGATCTCCCACCGGCCGCGCCTTCGTGGCGATCCGCGATTCGGAAGTGTCCGCGCAGAGCATGGGCATCAACCTGGCGCGCTACAAGACCTTGTCGTTCGCGCTGTCGGCCGGGTTCGCCGGGCTGGGCGGCGCGCTCTATGCGCACAAGCTCTCTTTCATCTCGCCCGACCAGTTCAACATCCTGCAGTCGATCGACCTGGTGCTGATGATCGTGATCGGCGGCGTGGGCTCGGTACACGGCGCCTTCCTCGGCGCGATCTTCCTGATCTCGATGCCGCAAGTCATATCGCTCATCAAGGATTACCTGCCACCGATCATCGGCCAGGCGCCGGGCCTGCAAGGCGTGGTGTACGGCGCGGTGCTGATCGCCTTCGTACTATTCGAGCCGCTCGGCCTGTACGGCCGCTGGCTCAAGGTGCGCACCTACCTGCAACTGTTCCCGTTCTATCGCCAAGGGCTTTTCAAGCGGCAGAAGTCCTTCCAGAAGTCGGACCGACTGAAATGACCGCGATGATCCAGACCCACGACAGCACCACGCGGCCGAAGGACGACGTGCTGCTCAAGGCCGACAACATCAGCGTGCGCTTCGGCGGCGTGCTGGCCGTGAACAACGTGAGCTTCGATGTGCGGCGCGGCGAGGTGTTCACGCTGATCGGGCCCAACGGCGCCGGCAAGACCACGGTCTTCAACCTGATCAGCCGCATCTACCAGCCGACGCAAGGCAGTATCTCGTTCGAGGGCCAATCGCTCATCACGCAGCCGCCGCATCGCATCGCGTCGCTGGGCATCGCCCGCACCTTCCAGAATATCGAGCTGTTCGAGCACGCCACCGTGTTGCAGAACATGTTGATCGGGCGGCACACGCACCGCAGCACGAACCTGTGGCAGAACATGTTCTTCACGCCTGCCGTGCGCAGCGCCGAGATCTCGGCGCGCGAGAAGGTGGAGCAGGTCATCGACTTCCTCGACCTGCAGCATCACCGCGATTCGATGGTGGCGGGCCTGCCGTACGGCGTGCGCAAGGTGGTGGAGCTGGCCCGCGCGCTGTGCACCGAGCCCAAGCTGCTGCTGCTGGACGAGCCCTCCTCCGGCCTCAACGTCGAGGAGACCGAAGGCATGGCCTTCTGGATTCAGGACATCCAGCATGAACTGGGCATCACGGTGCTGATGGTGGAACACGACATGACGCTCGTCTCCAAGGTGTCCGACCGCGTGCTGGCCATGAACCAGGGCGAGGTGCTGGCAATGGGCACGCCGCGCGAAGTGCAAACCCACCCCGGCGTGATAGAGGCTTACCTCGGCACGGTGGACGACATGTCGGCGTTGCGCAGGGAGGCAGCATGAGCACCAACCCCCCCACCGTGAGCGACACGCCGGTGCTGAAGTTGCTGAACGTCGAATCGGCTTATGGCCCGATCAAGGCGATCCGCGGCGTGAGCCTGCAGGTGCGGCGCGGCGAGATCGCTACCGTGCTCGGCTCCAACGGCGCCGGCAAGACCACCATCTTGAAGACCATCAGCGGCATCATCGACCCGCGCAAGGGCAGCATCGAGTTCAAAGGCGAGGACATCACCGGCGGCGAGCCCGCTCACATCGTGCAGCAGGGCCTCGTCCACGTTCCGGAAGGCCGCGAGATGTTCGCGCTGCTTTCCGTCCGCGACAACCTGCAGATGGGCGCCTACACACGCAGCGACCGTGACGGCATCGCGCGCGACATGGAAGCGGTGTATGGCTACTTCCCGATCCTCAAGGAGCGAGAGCAGCAGGACGCCGGCCTGCTCTCGGGCGGCCAGCAGCAGATGCTGGCGATCAGCCGCGCGATCATGGCCGCGCCCGATTTGATCCTGCTCGACGAACCCAGCCTGGGCCTCTCGCCCAAGCTCACAAAGGAAATCTTCGAGATCGTGGTGCGCATCAACCGCGAGCGCGGCACCACCATCCTGCTGGTCGAGCAAAACGCCAACATGGCCCTGAACGCCTCCGACTACGGCTACGTGCTGGAGAACGGCCGCATCGTGATGGAAGACACCTGCGCGCGCCTGCGCGAGAAAGACGACATCAAGGAGTTCTACCTGGGCATGAAAGACGCCGGCGTGCGCGGCGAGCGGCGGTGGAAAAAGAAGAAGACCTGGAGGACGCAAAAGGAAAAACCAAATTTTTCTTATGTCTTCTTTTGCGTCCTCTGCGTAATCTTCGCGTCCTCTGCGTCCGGCTGCCCGCTCCCTCTCCCGCATTCATGGGATTTCAACAATGAGCAACCTCTGGGACCTCTCCCACCTCCAGCCCAACACCAGCGTCGTGCTGCCCGGCGAAACGATTCCCGCGATGTTCTGGAACGCTGTCGAGATGCGCGGCCCGCAGACCTGGTTGCGCCAGAAGGAGCTGGGCATCTGGCGCGCGTGGAGCTGGACGCGCGCGGGTGATGCGGTGCGCGAGATCGCCGGCGGCCTGATGAGCCTGGGCGTCGCGCCGGGGGAGACCGTGTCCATCCTTTCGAATACGGTCATCGAGTGGGTGCTGTCTGACCTGGCGTCGCTGTCGTGCGGCGCAGTGTGCAACGGCATCTATCCCACCGACGCGGCATCGCAGGTGCAGTACCTGTGCGAGGACTCGCGCACCACGATACTGTTCGTCGAGGACGATGAACAGCTCGACAAGGCCCTTGAAGTGCGCGCGCAGGTGTCCACGCTGCGCAAGATCGTCGTGTTCGACATGGAGGGTCTGCGCGAACTCGATGACGAGAATGTGATCAGCCTCGACGCCCTTCGCGCGCTCGGGCGCGACTTCAACGCACTGCATCCCGATGAGATGGACAAGCGCGTGAAGGCATGCCAGCCGGCCGACCTGGCGATCCTGGTCTACACCTCGGGCACCACGGGCAAGCCCAAGGGCGCGATGCACTCGCACAAGGGGCTGGTCTACACAGTGCGCGGCTACAACACGCTGGTGGCGCAGGACGAGCACGACGAGCGCATGTGTTTCCTGCCGCTGTGCCACATCGCCGAGCGGCTGGGCGGCGAATATTTCGCGCTGTACACCGGCTCGATCCTGAACTTCGTCGAGAACCCCGAGACCGTGCCGGAGAACGTGCGCGAGATCGCGCCCACCGTTTTCACCGCCGTGCCGCGCGTATGGGAGAAGTTCTATTCGGGTGTGATGATCGGCCTGAAGGAAGCCACGCCCCTGCAGCAGCTTGCGTACAAGTGGAGCATCGGCGTCGGAACGGAAATCGCCGAGAAGGTGCTGGTGGGCCAGCCGGTCGATGGCCTGCTGCGATTCAAGTTCGTCCTCGCGCGCAAGCTCGCCCTGGACAACGTGCGCAAGCTGATCGGCATCCACCGTTCCCGCTTCCTGGTGACGGGTGCTGCGCCGATCTCGCCCGATCTCGTGAAGTGGTACCTGGCGCTGGGTGTCCCCATGCTGGAGGTGTGGGGCATGACCGAGAGCTGCGGCGCAGCCACCGGCGTGCCGGCGACGCGCATCAAGCCCGGCTCCATCGGCCCGGCGGCCGCCTACAACGAAGTCAGGCTGGACCCGGCAACGAATGAAATCCTGGTGCGCGGCGCCAACGTCTTCATGGGTTACCTGAACCAGCCCGAAAAGACCGCCGAAACCATCGATGCCGATGGCTGGCTGCACACTGGCGACGTGGGCACCGTGGACGGCGACGGCTACTTCCACATCACCGACCGGATGAAGGACATCATCATCACGGCCGGGGGCAAGAACGTCACGCCCAGCGAGCTGGAGAACGAGCTCAAGTTCTCGCCCTACATCACTGATGCAGTGGTGGTCGGCGACCGCAAGCCCTACCTCACGGTAATCGTCATGATCGACCAGGAGAACGTCGAGAAGTACGCGCAGGACAACGACGTGCCTTTCTCCAACTACGCCAGCCTCACCAAGGCGCCGAAGGTGCAGGAGCTGATCCAGGGCGAGATCGACCGGGTCAACGCCAAGTTCGCGCGGGTCGAGCAGATCAAGAAGTTCTTCCTGCTCGATACCCAGCTCAGCGCCGAGGACGAGGAGCTCACGCCGACGATGAAGCTCAAGCGCCAGTTGGTGCAGAAGAAGTACGAGCCGCAGATCGAGGCGATGTACCGGTAGTTTGTTGGCCACGCGTTGTGAAGGCACTTCGTGGGCTTGTTTCCGCGATGGGTGGATGCCCGGCAAGGGCCTACTACGCCGCCTGACGCTTGTCGTGTCAGGCGGCGTAGTGGGACCGCGCTGCGAGTTCGACCATCGCCACCCCGCAGCGGACAACCCTCGCCCTCCCTGCATCCAGAGCAGGCTCCGGGATAACTCCATTGACACCCCCTTGCGTCCGGAAAGAATGACCTCGTCCGCATCCAGCATGACAAGGAGACACGAATGAAATTGAAGTCCATCGCGGCCCTGGCCGCGCTTGCCCTGTCCGCCGGCGCAGCCTTCGCCCAGCCGATGCAAGGCGTCACCAAGACCGAAATCCTGCTCGGCTCCATCCAGGACCTCTCGGGCCCCATCGCCGGCTTCGGCAAGCAGACCCGCCTGGGCATGCAGCTGCGCGTGGACGAACTCAACGAGCAGACCGGCGGGATCAACGGCCGCAAGATCAAGATCCTGTTCGAGGATTCGCAATACGACCCGAAGAAGGCCGTGCTCGCTGCGCAGAAACTGGTGAACCAGGACAAGGTCTTCGCGATCGTCGGACACATCGGCACCGCGCAGAACCTGGCGGCGATGCCGGTGCAGTTCGAGAAGAACGTGATGAACCTGTACCCCATCACGGCCGCGCGCGAGATGTACGAGCCCTTCCACCGGCTCAAGTTCTCCTTCGCCGCTTCGTACTACGACCAGATGGCGATCTTCCTGCCGCGCCTGATGAAGGAAAAGGGCGCGAAGAAGGCCTGCATCATGTACCAAGACGACGAGTTCGGCCTGGAGGTGTTGCGCGGCGCCGAGGCCGGCATGAAGAAGATGAACATGGAGCTGGTCGAGAAGACCAGTTTCAAGCGGGGCGCCACCGACTTCTCCTCGCAGGTCGCGCGCATGAAGGCCGCCAACTGCGACATGGTGGTGCTGGGCACCATCATCCGCGAGACTATCGGCGGCATCGCCGAGGCCCGCAAGACTGGCTACAACCCGGTGTTCCTCGGCTCGAGCGCTGCCTACACCGACTTGATCCACAAGCTGGGCGGCAAGGCGATGGACGGCCTGTACGCCGCGATGACGGTGGCCAACCCCTACCTCGACGACGCGTCGCCGCAGGTGCGCTTCTGGGCCAACAAGTACAAGACCAAATTCGGCGAAGACCCGACCGTATTCTCGGTCTATGGCTACAACGCGATCGATGCCTTCATCCAGACCGCGCAAAAGGCCGGCACCAACCTGAACACCGACACCTTCGTAAAGACGATGGAGAAGATGTCGTTCAGCGAGGACATGTTTGGCAGCGCACCTGCCTCCTTCAGCGCCACCAAACGCCAGGGCAGCAACGAGTCGCGCCTGTCGCAGATCCAGGACGGCAAGTGGAAGGTGCTCACGCCTTATGTGAAGCCCGAGTGAGTAGCGCGCGAGTCGCGCGTGTGACAAAAAGGCCGCCTTCGGGCGGCCTTTTGCATTTCCGAGTCGCGAAGGTGAAACAGGCGCTGTCAGCTTTTCGCAAGAATCCGGTGCGGGCCAAAGAGCCCGCCACCACACACCGGAGACAGACACCATGAACTTCAGATTCGCCCTACTCGCCCTGGCCTCGCTGGAACTGGGGAGCGCCTTCGCCCAGACCGTGCCGGGCGTCTCGAAGAACGAGATCGTCATAGGCACGATCCAGGACCTCTCGGGTCCCCTGGCCGGCTACGGCAAGGCCATTCGCAATGGCATGCAGCTGCGCGTGGATGAAGCCAACGAAATGGGTGGCGTCAACGGCCGCAAGATCCGGCTGCTGATCGAGGACGACGGCTACGATCCGAAGAAGGCCGCACTCGCCGCTCAAAAGCTCGTCACGCAAGGCGACGGCATCTTTGCGATGGTCGGTCACCTCGGGACCTCGCAGAACATGGCCGCGATGCCAGTGCAATTCGAGAAGAACGTAATCAACCTCTTCCCGATTGCCGCCGCACGCGAGATGTACGAGCCCTTCCACAAGCTGAAGTACTCCAACGCCGCCACCTACTTCGACCAGATGCGCATCGCCGCGCCGCGGCTGGCCAAGGACAACAAGGTGAAGAAGGCGTGCGTGATCTACCAGGACGACGACTTCGGCATCGAGGTGATGAAGGGCGCCGAGGCGGGCCTGAAGACGATTGGCATGGAACTGGCCGAAAAGACGTCCTACAAGCGCGGCGCGACCGACTTCTCCTCGCAAGTCGCGAAGATGAAGGCCGCGAACTGCGAACTGGTGGTGCTGGGGACCATCATCCGCGAGACCGTTGGCACCGTCGCCGAGTCGAAGAAGACCGGCTTCAACCCAGTGTTCATCGGCTCGAGCGCCATCTACACCGATCTGATTCCCAGGCTGGGCGGCAAGCTGATGGACGGCGTGTACGCCACCATGACATCGCAACACCCTTACCTGGATGCCGCCGAGCAGCCCGTGCGCTTCTGGGCCACCAAGTACCGGACCAAGTTCAACGAGGACCCGAGCGTGTTCTCGGTTTACGGCTACGCCAACATGGACGCCTTCGTGCGCGTGGCGATGCGCGCCGGCCCCAGCCTGACCACCGACAACTTCCTGAAGACACTGGATGCCACGACCTTCAATCGAGACATGTTCGGCACGGCGGAACTCACCTTCGGCGCCAACAAGCACCTGGGCAACCAGTTCTCGCGCCTGTCGCGCATCGAGGACGGCCGCTGGCGCGTGACGTCCGACTATGTCGCCTTCTCCGGCCTGAAGCCCACGCTGCAGAAGGACGGCAAGTGGAAAGTCGAATCGGAATTCTTCAAGGACCAGTGAATTCGCCGCACGATCGCACTGTCGAGCAGGCCGCCCACGAGGCGGCCTTTTTCATGCGACGCCAGTCATAATCGCCCGCATCGATGGTCAGTGAACCGCTCAACTTCCGCTTCCTGCAGAGCAAGGCCCTGCTCGGGCTGGTCATCGGGGTGACCATCCTGTTCGGCCTGGTGCTATGGCCCTTCAATGGCGCGATTTCATGGGCAGTGTTCATGGCCATCGTGTTCTCGTCGCTGCAGGAGCGCTCGGTGCAGGTCTGCCGCGGCCGCCGCGGCTGGGCTGCGTTCGGCACGCTGGTGGTCATCTTCGTGAGCGTGCTGCTGCCGATGGCGCTGCTTACGGCCTCGGTGATGCACGAGGCCTCGGCTTTCTACCAGCGCTTCAAGGGTGGCGAGATCCAGTTGAGCCAGTACTTCCAGCGCGGGATCGACGTGCTGCCCGAGTGGGCACGCGCAGGGCTCCAGCGCTTCGGCCTCGCCGACCTCGGCGCGGTACAGGCCAAGCTGGTAGCTGCGCTGGGCCGCAGCAGCGAGGCGATCACGGCGCACGCCTTCAGCATCGGGCAGAACACGCTCGAGTTCGTGGTCGGCTTGTTCGTCATGTTGTACCTGCTGTTTTTCCTGCTGCGCGACGGCAAGGCGCTGGCCGCGAATGCCGCCGCCGCATTGCCGCTCGAGCCGCGCCACACGACACGATTGCTGCAGCAGTTTGCCACTGTCGTGCGGGCCACCGTCAAGGGCAACATCGTTGTGGCGCTGGTGCAGGGCGCGCTCGGCTGGCTGGCTTTCGGGGTGCTGGGCATCAAGGGCGCGCTGCTCTGGGGCGCGGTGATGGCGCTGCTGTCGCTGTTGCCCGCAGTCGGCGCCGCACTGGTGTGGGGGCCGGTGGCGCTCTACCTGCTCTCGACCGGCTCCATCCTGTCGGCAGTAGGCCTGGCTGCCTGGGGCGTGCTGGTGATCGGCCTGGTCGACAACGTGTTACGGCCGGTGCTGGTGGGCAAGCAGACGCGCCTGCCCGATTACCTGGTGCTACTCGCCACGCTCGGCGGCCTCGCCGTGTTTGGCCTCAATGGCTTCGTGATCGGCCCGGTGATCGCTGCAATGTTTTTGGTGAGCTGGGAGATTTTCTCGGAGGTGCGCCAGGAGCAGCGGCACGCCTCAGGACACGATATAGGCCGCTGATCCCATCGACAGCAGCTTGCCGTCGGCCCCGAGGAACTCCATCCGCGTCGAAGCCACGCGCGAGCCCAGTCGCAGCACCTGCGCATGCAGCTCGAAGTGTTCGCCGACGCCCGGCCGCAGGTAGTCCACGCGCAGGTCGATGGTGCCCAGCTTGCCAAAGCGCTGCAGGCGTTGCAAAGGCGGCTCGTCCATGTGACGTGCGCCGATCGCGGCCATCACCGCCAGGCCACCCATCGCATCCAGCCCCGCACTGATGACGCCGCCGTGGATGCGGCTGTGCGCGAAGTGGCCGATCAGGTCGTTCTTCATCGCAATTCGCCCCGACACGCCCTCGGGGCGCAGGTCGATGATCTGCAATCCCAGCACCTTGTTGAAGATGATTCGTTGCTCGAACATCTCCTTGAGTGCGGCGATGAATTCGGGTTCGAACGTCACTTTTTCAGCAGGCACTTCATAGGCCCAATTGTCTCGCGGCCAAGTCCTTCATGATTTCCTCTGCGCCGCCGCCGATCATCATCACCTTCACCTCGCGGTAGATGCGCTCGCTGCGCGTGCCGCGCATGAATCCCATGCCGCCGAGGATCTGCACGGCCTGGTCGGCGCAGAACTGCATGGCCTGTGTGGCGTGATTCTTCAACATGCACACCTGCGCGACGAGTTCGCGGTCGGTCTCCAGCCGGTCGCCGTCATCGGCTCGCGCCACTGCACTATCAAGCCAAGCTTGCGTGGACGCGATGCGCATCTGCATGTCGACCAGCTTGTGGCGAATCACCTGCCGCTCCACCAGCGGCGCGCCAAAGGTGACGCGCTGGCGCGCCCAGTCGAGCGCTTCGTCGTAGCAGGCCTGCGCGAAACCCAGCGACAGCGCCGACATCGAGAGCCGCTCGCCATTGAAGTTGGTCATGATGATGCGAAAGCCCCCGCCCTCGGACCCCAGCAGGTTGCGCGCGGGAACCCGCACGCCGTCCAGCCGGATATGCGCGGTGTCGGAACACAGCCATCCCATCTTCGCGAGCGGTTGCCGGGTGACCCCCGGCGTGTTGAGCGGCACGACGATCATCGAGATGCCGCTGGCGCCGCGCGACTCGCCGGTGCGCACGGCCATCGTCGCCCAATCCGCGCGCATGCCCGAGGTGATGAAAGTTTTCTCGCCGTCAATCACCCAGTCATCACCGTCGCGCCGCGCGGTGGTGTGCAAGGAAGCGACGTCCGAGCCGCCGCCGGGCTCGGTGATTGCCAATGCCACGACGGTCTCGCCGCGCAACGCGGGCGGCACATACTCGCCTTGCAGTGCCTTGCTTCCGTAACGCAGCACCGGCGGCACCCCGATGTTGTGCGAGAACAGGCTTGCCGTCACGCCGCCACTGCCGGTGTAGCGGGCCAGGGCCGTGGACATCGCGATGCGCATCGCATGCGATGCGGGCGTGCCGCCGAACTCTTCGGGGTAGCCCAATCCCAGCAGGCCCAGCGCAGCTGCTTCGCGATGCACTTCGCGCGGCACACTGCCTGCTGTCTCCCACGCCTCGATGTTCGGCGCAAGCCGTTCCACCGCGAAGCGCTTCACCGTGTCGGTCAGCGCGCGAATGTCTTCCTGTTCTTCGGCGGTCATGGCACGGCCTCGAAAGTCACCAGCACCTGGGACGTGGCAGCCTGCTGGCCGGCCGCCACGTGCACCGCCTTGACCACGCCATCGCGCGCCGCAGCCAAGGTGTGCTCCAGCTTCATGGACTCGATCACGACCAGCGCGTCACCACGTACAACCGCCAGGCCCGCACCCGCTTTCACCGCAATCACCTTGCCGTTGAAGGGCGCGCGCAGCTCGTTGCCGGAAGCCCGGGCGCCGTTCGCGGTGGGCTCGAATGAAACATCGTGGACCACCAGGTCAATGGCGCCCGCCTGCAAATGCCAGGTGGTCCCGCCAATGAGTTGACGGCGCACATCGGCCGCCGGTGCAGTCGAGTCGAGTGCCATGGTCTCGCCGCGGTGACGGATTCGCACGGGGCGCACAAACGGACACGGAAGCGCTTTGCCCATCGGAGCGAACATGGCGCGCGCCGCGCCTTGCAGCACCCGCGACTCATCATCGGCCAACTGCGTTCTCAGGTCATCGGCGTGGTCGTGCAGAAAGGGGATGAGTGCCTGCCCGGCGCGGAACACCGGATGGCGCAGGCAGGCCGCCAGCAGCCGCCGGTTGCTCGGAATGCCGAGCAACACGGTGCGGTCGAGCGCCGCGGCGAGCTGGTCGATCGCTTCTTCGCGCGTGGGTGCGTGCACGATCAACTTGCCGAGCATCGAGTCGTAGTGAGGAGTGACCCGCATACCCGGATAGATTGCGTGATCGAACCGCGGCGTGCCCCCACCCCAGCCCTCCCCCAGGAGGGGAGGGAGAAATTCGCGAACGACACCAGTGTGCGGAACAAAGTGCTCGTCCTCCGCGCAAAGACGCACTTCAATCGCATGGCCGCGAAAGGTAACTGACTGCGCAGGCAGCGGTTCGCCCTGTGCCACGCGCAATTGCCACTCCACAAGATCGAGTCCCGTCACAGCCTCGGTCACCGGGTGTTCCACCTGCAACCGCGTGTTCATCTCCATCAGG
Source organism: Ramlibacter sp. (assembly GCA_046595775.1). GTDB lineage: Bacteria > Pseudomonadota > Gammaproteobacteria > Burkholderiales > Burkholderiaceae_C > Ramlibacter. The sequence continues at coordinate 19,535 of JBKJOM010000177.1, forward strand.
TAGAACTCGCCGCCTTCAACCAGAAATTCCACGGTGCCCGCGCCTACGTAACCCGCGGCCAGCGCAAGCTCGATGGCGCAACTTCCCATGCGCTCGCGCATTGCCGCATCGATGGCCGGGCTCGGAGTTTCCTCGATGAGTTTCTGGTGACGGCGCTGAACCGAGCAATCGCGCTCGCCCAAATGGATGCCGTGGCCGTGGCTGTCCGCGAACACCTGCACCTCGATGTGGCGCGGCGAGAGCAAGGCGCGTTCTAGCAACAACTCGCCCGAGGCGAACGAGGACTGCGCCTCGGAGCGTGCGCCTTGCACGGCGGCCACCAGTTCGGTCGCATCGTTGACCAGCCGCATGCCACGTCCGCCGCCACCGGCCGCGGCCTTTACCATCACCGGATAACCGATGCCCTGCGCCTCGCGCACGAAGCATTCATCCGACTGGTCCTCGCCCTGGTAACCGGGAAGGCAGGGCACGCCTCGCGCCTGTGCGATCTGCTTGGCCGACGACTTGTTGCCAAGCTGGCGAATCGCGGCCGGCGGCGGACCGACCCAGCACAGACCCGCGTTCATCGCCGCCTGCGCAAAGTCCGCGTTCTCGCTGAGAAAACCGTAGCCGGGATGCACCGCGTCCGCGCCGCAGGCTTTCGCTGCTGCGATGATCTTGTCGATGCGCAGGTAGGTGTCGGCTGACGCATCGCCACCCAGCGCAATTGCCGCTTCTGCTTCGCGCACATGGAGCGCGCCCGCATCCGCGTCGGAGTACACCGCGACCGTCGCGATGCCCATTCGCCGCGCGGTGCGGATCACCCGGCGCGCGATCTCCCCGCGATTGGCAATGAGCAGCTTGGTGATTTTCACTGTGCCTGCGGCCGCTTGGCGATGCCCATGATGCGGGCCAGGATACCAAGCATCACTTCGTCAGCGCCGCCGCCGATGGAACCCAGGCGTCCGTCGCGGAACATGCGCGAGACCTTGTTCTCCCACGTGTAGCCCATGCCGCCCCAGAACTGCAGGCAGGTATCGGGCACGATGCGGTTCAGCCGCCCGGCCTTCAGCTTTGCCATGGACGCAAGCTCCAGCACGTCCTTGCCCTGCACGTAGAGTTCGCCAGCGCGATAGGTGAGCGCGCGCAGCGACTCGACTTCGGTCTTCATCTCCGCCAGCTTGAACTGCACCCACTGCTGGTCGGCGAGCGAGGCGCCGAACAGCTTGCGCTCCTGCGCCCAGTCGATCGTCCACTGGATGCAGTTGGAAAGCGACACCAGGCAGCTGGCGGCCGCCCATAGCCGCTCTTCCTGGAACTGCTGCATCTGGTAGACGAAGCCCTGGCCCTCGTTGCCGATGCGGTAACACTGCGGCACCCGCACTTCGTCGAAGTAGATGAGGCCGGTGTCGGAAGAATTCATCCCGATCTTGCGGATCTTCTTCGCTACTTCGATGCCTTTGGTGAGCTTGCCATTAGGCCCATCGCGCATCGGCACGATCACCAGCGACTTGTTCTTGTGGATGCTTCCCTCGCCGGTATTGACCAACATGCACATCCAGTCGGCCTGCAGGCTGTTGGTGATCCACATCTTCTGGCCGGTGATGACGTAATCGTCGCCGTCTTTCACCGCGCGGCTCTTGATGCCGGCCACGTCGCTGCCCGCCGCCGGCTCGCTCACGCCGATGCAGGCGACCATCTCACCCGCGATGGCCGGCGCGAGGAACTGCGCGCGCAACTCATCGCTGCCATAGCGCGCCAGCGCCGGCGTGGCCATGTCGGTCTGCACTCCAATGGCCATCGGCACGCCGCCACATTCGATGTGACCCAGCGCCTCAGTCATCGCCATCGAGTACGAATAGTCGAGCCCCGCCCCGCCATATGCCTCCGGCTTGGTCAGGCCCAGCAACCCCAACTCACCCAGGCGCTTGAACACCTGGTGCGCGGGAAAGATCTCCGCCTCTTCCCATTCATCCACGTGCGGATTGATCTCGTCGTCGATGAATCTCTTGAGGGTCTTCTGTATTTCCAGGTGTTCGTGTGTGTAGTTCATATTGCTGGTCTCCTGTCACATTTTCAAATCGGATTTCTGGACGCAGAGGTCGCAAAGATTACGCAGAGGACGCAAAAGAAGACAAAAAAATTCTCTGGAAGTCCTTTTGCGTCCTCTGCGAATCCTTTGCGTCCTCTGCGTCCGGCTGCCCGCTCCCGCTCCCGCTCCCGCATTTACATGCGCGCCACCCCGAACTGCATTGGCCGCGCCTCCTTCAATTGGCCCTCGGCAATCGTCGCAAGGCAAAACGCCAACACCGCCTGCGTGTCCCGCGGGTCGATCACGCCGTCGTCCAGCAACAGGCCCGAGGTGTAGAACGCATCGGCCTGCGCCTCGAACATCGAAACGATCTTGTCGAACTGGGCTTTCGATTGCACGGGATCGGGCTCCAGGCCTTTGCGCTTCAGGCCTGCATCCGTCACGATCTGCATTGTCCGCGCGGCCTGTTCGCCGCCCATCACGGCGGTCTTTGCGCTCGGCCATGAAAAGAGAAAGCGCGGCGCATAGGCACGGCCGCACATGCCATAGTTGCCCGCGCCGAAAGACGCGCCGCACTGGATCGTGATCTGCGGCACCGTGGCATTGGTTACCGCCTGGATCATCTTGCTGCCGTGCTTGATCATGCCGCCCTGCTCGCTCTCCTTGCCCACCATGTAGCCGGTGGTGTTCTGCAGGTAGATGATCGGGTGGCCTAGCTGGCACATCCACTGGATGAAGTGCGTCGCCTTGTTGGCGCCTGCCACATCGATCGGGCCGTTGTTGGTGATGAAGCCCACGGCACGGCCCTCGATGCGCGCTTGTGCGCAGACGGTGGCGGCACCATAGAGCGGCTTGAACTCGAGCATGCATGTTTCGTCGGCAAGACGCGCGATGACTTCGCGCATGTCGAGCGGTTCGCGCAGGCTGGTGGGCACGAGGCCCAGCAGTTCTGCGGAACGCGTGCTCCCATCCCAGCCTTCCCCCTCCGGGGGAAGGGGCGAAGTCTCCCTCCCCTTCCGGGGGAGGGCCGGGGCGGGGGCGAGCAGCTTCACCACTTCCCGCGCAATCCCGAGCGCTTGCCGGTCATCTTCCGCCAGGTACTCGCCGAGCCCAGACACTGCCGTATGCATCTCCGCGCCACCCAGTTCCTCTTCGGTTGCGACTTCGCCTGTCGCGGCCATGAGGAGCGGCGGCCCGGCGAGGAAGGCGCGCGACCGTCCCCGCACCATGATCACGACGTCCGACAGCCCCGGCATATAAGCGCCGCCCGCCGTGCCCGATCCATGTTGCACCGTGATCACCGGGATTCCCGCCGCCGACAGGCGCGCGAGGTTGCGAAACAGCGCGCCGCCATGCACGAAGCCCTCCACGCGATAGCGCATCAGGTTGGCGCCGGCACTCTCCACGAGGTGGATGAAGGGCAACTTGTTCTGCAGCGCGATTTCCTGGACGCGCAGGATCTTGTCCAGCCCCATGGCCTGGAACGCGCCAGCGTCGATGCCCGAGTCGCTGGCCACCACCATGCAGCGCACGCCGCTCACGAAGCCGATGCCCGCGACGATGCCGCCGCCCGGCACCGACAGCGCCGCATCCTTCGTGTCTTGCATGAAGCCCGCTAGCGAACACAGCGGCAAGTAAGGCGCACCCGCATCCAGCAACAATGCAACGCGTTCACGGGGGAGCAATTGGCCCCGCTTGTAGAACACCGGCCTTGACTTCGCTGACGCCGCTGACGCGCGCGCCTCAAGGGCGCGCAGTTGCTCGATGCGCTCCAGCATGGCCGCTTGCCGCGCTTGGGCGACTTCGCTCTGTGCGTTCCAGGAGGAGGCGTACACGGTCATGCTGTCGCCCCTGAAATCCGGATACCAACTCCCGTACGCAGAGGGCACAAAAGTTTCGCAGAAGACGCAGAAGGACTTCCAGAATTTTTTATTGAAATTTTTTGCGCCTTCTGCATAACTTCTGCGCCTTCTGCGTACGGGAGTCCGATTTTTTGCATCTAGCGATCCTGGAAAACTTTCGGCACCACCGCTCGATGAAAGCCGTCGAACGCCTTCACTGCATCGCGCGCCCGCACGTCTTCCGTCGGCACCTGCATCGGCCAACCCATACGCACTTGCGGCCGCGCGCCGTCCACGCGCAGCACGCTGCCGCTCACGAAGGCGGCAGCGGGGCTGAGCAGGAAAGTGACGGCGGCGGAAGTTTCCGCTTCGGTGCCGAAACGGCCCAGTGGCACGGTCTTGCGCATCTCGCGCAACATCGGACCCGCTTCGGGCGGGTAGTGGTCCATCCCGCTTGACGCGATGTAGCCCGGCGCGACAGCATTCACACGCACGCCGCTGTGCGCCCACTCGGCGGCTGCGGTCTCGGTAAAGCTCACCATGCCTGCTCGTGCGGCGCCGCTGTGGCCCATGTTGGGCATCGAGCCCCACATGTCCGCGACGATGTTGACGATGGCGCCGCCGTGCTGCTGCATCGACTGCAGGTAGCACTCGCGCGCCATCAGGAAGCCGCCAGTGAGGTTGGTGTCGAGCACCGCATCCCAGCCTTTGGCGCTGATCGTTTCCAGCGGCGAGATGTACTGGCCTCCGGCGTTGTTCACCAGGCCATGGATACGGCCGTGCACTGCCAGCATCGCCTGCACGGTGGACTTCACCGCCTCTTCGTCGCGGATGTCGCACGCGTGGTAGCTCGCGCGGCCGCCATCCGCGACGATCTCACCGGCTGTGTTGAAAAGCTTGTCGGACTTGCGGCCGATCAGCACTGTGTGTGCGCCGAGCGAGGCGGCTTCGTGCGCGATACAGCGTCCGATGCCCGAGCCGCCGCCGGTGACCACGATGACCTGGCCCGCGAACAGGCCGGGCGCGAAGACGGAGCGGTAATGTGCGCTCAAGGTTTTTCTCCGATGAACATTTGCATGGCGGCTTCGGTGAGCTGGTCCAGGCTGGCGCCCTTGCGCCGGTCGTACCACTGCGCCGACCAGTTGAGGGCGCCGAACATCAGCAGGCGCGCGAGCTTCACATCGGCGCGCAGTCGTTGCTGCCGATGCAGCGCTTCGAGCAGCGGCAGCCAGGGCGCTTCGTAGTCGCCTTGCAGCGCGGCCAGCGCTCGGCGCTGCGAGGGCGTGATGGAACGCGCCTCGTACAGCATTACCGGGATGAAGTCGCTGCCCGGTCCGAGCAGCACATCGAAATGATTTCGCACCAGCGTGTGCAGCAGCGCGGCCACATCCGGTTTGTCCCGCTGCGCGGCCAGCAGCGCCTTGTCCTGGCGAGCGATGGCCGAACGCATGCCTTCGTCCATCACCGCATAGAGCAGCGCGCCCTTGCTTTCAAAATGATAGAAGGGCGAGCCACTTTGCATGCCGACCGCCGCCGCGATGTCGCGCGTGCTCGTGGCGTGAAAGCCCTTGCGGCGGAAAAGCCTCGCCGCGCAATGAAGCAGTTCGCGCCTTCGGTTCCCGTCGTCCTGCTCCAGCAACGTCTTGCGCGGGCGGCCGCGGGGCCGCTTGGGCGGCGCTTCGCTGTCTCGGGCCAGGGGCATGTCCATGGGCCGCGACCTTAGCAGACCCGGGTATTTATGGCAAGCGTGTGCTTGGTGAAAATAATCGCCTTCACTCATTGATAAAGTTGAGCACCTCACCGAGCCAGTCGAACTGGGCGCGCTCGAGCCGCCGCTGCGCAAGTTCACCCCGGCTTGACGCCCCTCAAACCCGGGCGCAAGCGCGGCGGCCCCACTTCGTCGAAAATGGCGGTTTCCCCGTTTCGCAAGCTCCACAGGACAGCCCCATGACCTACCCGAACACCCAGCTCTTCATCGACGGCCAATGGCTTGATGCCGCCGAAGGCCGCACCATCGCCGTTTTCAACCCGGCCACCGGCAAGGAAATCGGACGCGTCGCACACGCGGGCACGGTCGACCTGGACAAGGCCCTGGCCGCTGCGCAGAAGGGCTTTGAAACCTGGCGCGACGTGGTGCCGGCCGAGCGCGCAAAGATCATGCGCAAGGCCGCGGGTTTCATGCGCGAGCGCGCCGCCGAAATCGGTGCGGTGCTTACGCAGGAACAGGGCAAGCCCCTGGTCGAAGCCAAGGGAGAGGCGATGGCCGCTGCCGACATCATCGATTGGTTCGCCGATGAAGGGCTGCGCGTGTATGGGCGCATCGTGCCCTCGCGCTGGAACCTGGCCGCGCGCCAGATGGTGCTGAAGGACCCGGTGGGTCCGGTTGCCGCCTTCACGCCCTGGAACTTCCCGATCAACCAGGTGGTGCGCAAGATGGCCGCCGCGCTGGCCACCGGCTGCTCGATGATCGTCAAGGCGCCGGAAGAAACCCCGGCCGCTCCGGCAGCGCTCATCAAGGCCTTTGCCGATGCGGGTCTGCCGCCCGGCGTGCTGGGCCTGGTGTACGGCAACCCGGCCGACATCAGCAACTACCTGATCCCGCACCCGATCATCCGCAAGATTACTTTCACCGGCTCGACGCCAGTGGGCAAGCAGCTGGCTGCGCTGGCCGGCAAGCACATGAAGCGTGTGACGATGGAACTGGGCGGGCACGCGCCAGTGATCGTCTGCGAGGACGCCGATATCGCGCTGGCCGTGAAGTCCGCCGGCGCCGCCAAGTTCCGCAACGCGGGCCAGGTGTGCATCTCGCCGACGCGCTTCCTGGTGCACGAAAGCATCAAGGACGAATTCGCGGCAGCCTTTGTCAAGTACAGCCAGGGCCTGAAGGTCGGCGACGGCGCGACCGAGGGCACAACGATGGGCCCGCTGGCCAACCCGCGCCGCGTGACGGCGATGGCCGAGTTCACCAAGGATGCGGTCGATCGCGGTGCCACCGTGATGTCCGGCGGCGAGCGCATCGGCGATGCCGGCAACTTCTGGCAGCCCACCATCCTCTCGGACGTGCCGCTCGATGCCAAGGTGTTCAATGACGAACCTTTCGGCCCGATGGCGGCCATCCGCAGCTTCAAGACGCTCGACGACGCGATCGCCGAGTCGAACCGCCTGCCCTACGGCCTGGCGGGCTACGGCTTCACGCGTTCGCTGAAAAACGCCGACCTGCTCGCGCGCCGCGTCGAGGTCGGGATGATGTGGATCAACATGCCCGCGCTGCCCTCGGCCGAGATGCCTTTCGGTGGTGTGAAGGATTCGGGCTACGGCTCCGAAGGCGGCCCGGAGGCAATGGACGCTTACCTCAACGCCCGCGCCGTGACGATCATGAACGTCTGACGGCCCTCGTGGGCTTTCCGCCATCGGCAAAGGCGCCGATAGCGCGATGGATGTTCTTAGGCGGCAGCGCACGGAAAAACCGGCGGACATGCCGCCGGTGCCTCCCGCCAGAAAATGGCGTTTGCGCTAGCGCGTCGCCGTCGCCGCGTCGATCGGAGTGTGCGCAGCGACTTTCAGCATGCGCCGCCCGCGCATCTTTTGCACGAAGCGGTACAGCGCGCGAATCCCCAGCAACGTCACGATCGCCTCGCCGAACGTCAGCAGGAAAGCCGCCGCCGCGGTGCCCTCGCTTTCGCGCCGATGGTACTTGGCGAACATGCGGTCATGCGCCACCTCGATGCTGTCGTAGAACGACGGCACCACCAGCAGCGTGAGGAGGGTCGACGTGATCGTGCCGCCGATGATGGCGATGGCGAGCGGGCGGTAGAAGTCAGCGCCTTCGCCAATGCCGATCGCGACGGGCAACATGCCGGCGATCAGCGCAAAGGTTGTCATCAGGATCGGTCGCAACCGCGCGCGGCCGGCGGCCATGAGCGCTTCCTCGCGGTCCTGGCCTTCGGCCTCGCGCTTGCGCGCGGCGTCCAGCAGCAGGATGGCGTTCTTCGCGACCAGACCCATCAGCATGATGATGCCGATGAAGCTCATGAGGTTCAGCGTCGCGTGCGTGAGCACCAGCGCCAGCACCACGCCGATCAGTGACAGCGGCAGCGAAAGCATCACAGCCAGCGGCGCCGTGAAGGAGCCGAACTGCATCACCAGGATCAGGTACATGCAGCCCACGCCCAGGATCAGCGCCGTGAACATCGCGCCGAAGACTTCCTTCTGGTCCTTGCCGGAGCCCCCGAGTTCCACGCCGTAGCCTTGGGGGAAATCGATAGCCTGCGCGATCTTGATCGCGTCCTTGGTCACGTCGCCCTGGGCGCGGCCCTGCGTGTTCGCGCCGACGGAGATCATCCGGCGCCCGTTCAGGTGCTGGATCTGCGCGGGTCCCTCGCCCATGGTGACGGTGGCGATCTGGTTGAGCGGCACGACCTTGTTGGTGCCTGTCACGGCAATCGGCAGGCGCTCGATGTTCTGCGCATCGACGCGGTCGGCGGGGTCGAGACGGATTGCGACGTCGCGTGCCTGCCCCGTGGGATCGATCCAGTCGCCGACCTCGACGCCGGCAAATGCCACGCGCAGCGCCTGTGCTGCGTCGTTGACCGAGATGCCCAGCTGGTTGGCCAGGCCGCGATTGAGTTCGATGCGCAGTTCATCCTTCGGGCTCAGCTCCGACAGGCCGACGTCGACCGCGCCGTGCACGGTGCGCAGGCGCTCCATGTAGGCATTGGTGATGGCCAGCAGCGTGCGGGCGTCCTGCCCATAGAACTGCACCTGCACGGGTTTGCGCGTGCCGTTGTTCAGGTCATCGAACACCACGTACTCGGCACCCACCAGTTGCGACATGAGCTTGCGCAGGTCGACGGCGATCTCGCGTGCCTTGCGACCGCGCTCGGAATACTTGCCGATGTCGACGTAGATCCGGCCGCCACCGATGTTCACGCGGCTGTTGGTCGCCCGGGTTTCCGGCAGGGTGCGCGCCAGCTCGGCGGCCTTCTCGACTTTCAGCTTCGAGTATTCGAGGCTGGCCGACGAGGGCGTCCGCACATCGATCGCGATCGTGCCGACGTCCTGTTGCGGCAGGAAGCTGGAGCCGCCGAACGCGGCATGGATACCGATGGCCGCCACCAGGCTGGCCACCGCCGCGGCCGCCATCCACTTGCGGTGGTGCAGGGCCCACGCGATCACGTTGCCATAGCGGTCGGCCTGGTGGTCGAACCAGTCGTTGAACCGGCGCAGCAGCTTCGAGAGCCGGCTGCGGTTCCCGGCATCGTGGTATCCCAGCGGGTCGCCCCAGTAGGCCGAGAGCATCGGGTCGAGCGTGAACGAGATGAACAGGCTCACCATCACCGAACATGCGACCGTGAGCGCGAACGGACGGAACCACTCACCGGACACGCCGGGCATCACTGCCACCGGGATGAAGATGGCGATGATGGAGAACGTCGTGGCGGCCACGGCCATGCCGATCTCGGCCGTGCCATTGCGTGCCGCGGTCATCCGGTCCTCGCCGCGCTCCATGTGGCGCACGATGTTCTCCCGCACCACGATCGCGTCGTCGATCAGCACGCCGATGGCCAGCGACAGTCCGAGCAACGTCATGAAGTTGAGCGTGAAGCCGCAGGCCCACACCGCGATGAACGCCGCGATCGCCGAGGTCGGCAAGCTCAGTGCCGTGATCAACGTCGAGCGCCACGAGTTGAGGAACACGAAGACCACCAACACGGTGAGCACCGCGCCCAGCGTGAGGGAGTGGATCACGTTGTTGAGATTGTCCTGCGCGCCCTCGCCGCCGTCCTGCGTGATCTCCAGCTTGGTGCCTTCGGGCAGGCCCTTGTTGATTTCCGGCAGCAGCTTGCGGATGCGGTTGGCCACGCTCACGGTGCTGGCGTCGCGCGCCCGCGTGACGAAGAGGCCGACGTTCGGGTGGGCGCTACGCAGGCTGAAGCTGTCGCGCTCCGCGAAGCCGTCGATCGTGGCCGCGACCTGCGACAGCCGGACGACCTGGTCGCCCTCGCGCTTGACGATCACCTGGCCGAATTCGCCCGGTGTCTCGATGCGGCCGATCAGGCGGATGCTCTGGTCTTTCAGCGGCCCGATGATCCGGCCGACCGGTGCGTTGGTGTTCGCGCGCTGCACGGCGCCCACCACCTCGGCGACCGAGACGTTGTAGGCCCGCATCTTGTCAGCGCTCAGCAGGATGGAGAGTTCGCGCTTGAGAGAGCCACCCACTTCGACCGTCGCCACGCCATCGATGCCGCGCAGCCGGTCTGAGACCTGGTCTTCGGCCAGCCGAGAGATTTCAGCGTGCGTCTGCCGGGTCGACGACAGCGCCAGGTTCATGATCGGGTTCGAGTTCGGGTCGATGCGCGTGAGCACGGGCTCGCGCATCTCGGTGGGCAACTTGTAGCGGACGGTCGCGATGGCGTTGCGCACCTCGTCGCTCGCCTCGATCATGTTCTTGTTGAAGTTGAAGACGATGACGATCGTGGCGTTGCTGTCCCTCGCCGTCGATCGGATCTCGTAGACACCGGTGATGCTTTGCAGCGACTTCTCGATGCGGTTGATGATTTCCCGCTCGACGGTCTCGGGCGCGGCGCCGGGATAGAAGATCCCCACCACCATCACGGGTTGCTGCACATCCGGGATTTCGTTGACGCGCAGTTTGGTGAGGGCGAGCACGCCGAAGGCCATCAGCGCGATGATCAGCACCACCGTCGCTACCGGGCGGCGGATGGAAAAGTCCGACAGGAACATGGCGGCCCCTTACTGAGTCTTCGCCGCTTGGGGCGCGGGCGATGCGGCCTGGGCCGAAGGCGTGTCTTTCACGACCTGGCCGTCCTTGAGCGTCGCCACCGGGTGGCGCAGGAGCTTGTCGCCCTCTGCGAGACCGGCGCGCACCACGTAATCGCCGCGGCGCGTATCGCGCTCACCAAGGGTGAGCAGCACCTTTTGCAGCGAGCCGCCCTTGACGCGCCAGGCAAATGCGCGCTCTCCATCGCGTACGATCGATGCGTCGGGCAGCGTCAGCGCGGTCGACGTCGCGGCCTCGACACGGCCTTCGGCATACAGGCCTGCAAGCCGTGCCGGCGCTTCGCCGGTGATCTCGACGGTCACTTCGACCTGGCGCGTCGTCGGGTTGGCAGTGGGGCTCACAAACTTCACCTTGCCGGCGAAGTCCTGCTTGCCGTAGCCGTTGACGCGAAAGCTCACTGGCATCCCGACCTTGACCAGCTGGATCGCGTCCGAGGAGATGAGGCCTTCGAGTTTCAGGCTGGTCGGGTCGATCACCTTGAGCAGTTCCTTGCCGACCTGGGCGGTATCGCCCGCCGAGACCTTGCGGTCGGCAACGATGCCGTCGAACGGTGCGCGCACTTCGGTGCGCTGCTGCATCTGGCGGGCCTGCGCGACGCGCGTCTTGGCGGCCGAGAGGTCGCTCTGCGTGCTGTTGCGGCGGATTTCGGCGTCCTCAAGCTGCTGCGCCGAGGCCATGCCCGATTCGCGCAGCGTCTTGAGGCGCTGGAACTGGCGCTGCGATTGATCGAAGGCCTGCGCCGCGGCGCGCTCTGCCTCTTGCGCGGAAACCAGGCCGTCGCGGATCGAGGTGTCGTCCAGGCGCACGAGCAAGTCGCCGCGCTTGACGGACTGCCCATTTTCCTTGAGCACGCCCATGACGACGGCTGATACCTCGGCGCGCAAGTCGGCGCGGCGTTCGGGCTGCACGGTGCCAGTAACGAGGGGGCCGCCCGACAGCGCGGCGGGCTTGACGGTGACCACGTCTTCGGGAGCGATGAGCAACGCGGGCGGCGCTGAGGCAGTGGCCTTGGCGTCCGCGTTGGTGCCGAAGCGGTTGCAGCCGGTGAGCGCCAATACGGCAATCACCAACGCTGGGATGAGCGAATGCATGAAGTAAAACCTCCGGGGCGAAACAAAGCTTGTGACTTTGGATCCGCAGATCCGTGTTGGCCCGCCGGGAGCCACCCGCCCGCGCATGTCACGCTCGGTGGGATGCGGGTGGCTGCTCGAATGGCGCCTACCCTCACGTCCATGAGTATAGAACGACTGGGCGTGTTGCCCATCAATTCGTTACCGCCGGTGTGAATTGCCTGTCGCCAATGCGGCGGTGCCGCCGACCCGAGGCAGGGTCCGCCACTGACACGGGGCGGCCCCCGCGGCAACCATAGTGAAGTTCATGGACGACCCCATTCACCTTCAGGAAGACCGGTTCTGGGACCAGGTGACGGATTGGTTGCTGGGCGTCCACACCCTCGAACACCGACCCTTGTCCGAAGCTGAAATCCTCGCCCTGCTTCGCGAAAGCGAAGATGAGCAGCGGCCTCCCTTGCACTGAATTCCCCCTTTTGGCCTCGAAGTTTGACCTAGATCAAGGCGGTAGGGTCATTGCTGGCCAAATGAAAATGATTTGCATTAAGATCGGGTCACTTCGATTTCAGAGGATCCTTTCATGGCAGTCTTTTTCCGCCAAGCCACCCTGGCCCTCCTGGCTCTCGCTGCGCTGACAGCCGGCGGCGCCCAAGCGCAGTCCGCCGATCCCGAACTGGCCATCGTCATCAAGAACCACCGCTTCGAGCCGTCCGAGGTCAAGGTGCCGGCCGGCAAGCGCGTGAAGCTCATCGTGCACAACCAGGACAGCACGCCGGAAGAGTTCGAGAGCCACAGTCTCAAGCGCGAGAAAGTGATCCCCGGCGGCGCCAAGGCCACGATCCTTATCGGCCCACTCAAGCCCGGCCGCTACGACTTCTTCGGCGAATACCACGAGAAGACGGCCAAGGGCGTCGTCATCGCGGAGTAGGCCACCATGTTCGCCGCCGCCCTGATCGTCTTTCGCGAATCGCTCGAAGCCGCGCTCTTTGTGGGCATCGTTGCCGCCGCCACGCGCGAACTGGCCGGCCGCGCGCGCTGGCTCGGGGGTGGCGTGGCGATCGGCGTGTTCGGCGCCATTGCGATGGCGTTGCTCGCGCCCACGGTCAGCGGCTGGTTCGACGGCCTGGGGCAGGATGTGGTGAACATCGCCGTGCTGTCGGTGGCGCTGACGATGCTGCTGTGGCACTGCATCTGGGTGGCTTCCCACTCGAAGGAAATGGCCACCGACGCGCGCCGGCTGGGGAGCTCGGTACAACAAGGTGAGCGCAAGCCCTGGGCCTTGCTCACCGCGGTGGCGCTGGCGGTGCTGCGCGAAGGCGCAGAGACCGTGCTCTTTGTCGGCGGTGCGATCGCTGGCGGCAGCGGCACCACGGCCGGCGAAATCGTGATGGCCACGATCCTCGGCGTGGGCCTCGGTGTCTCGCTGGGCGCGATCATCTATGCGGGGCTCACGCGCGTCCCGACCCGACACATTTTCAACGTGACCAATGTGCTCATCGCCATCCTGGCCGGTTCGATCGCGAGCCAACTGGTCAAGGCTCTGACCCAGGCGGGTTTCATCGAACGCTGGACTTCCCCGTTGTGGGACACCTCGGACGCACTCGCGCCGGATTCGGCCCTGGGCACCTTCCTGCATGCGCTGGTGGGCTACGACGCGACGCCTTCGGGCGCGCAGCTTTTCTCCTATATCGCCGTGCTGGCGTTGATCTTTGCCGGCACGCGCGTCCTGGGTGCGCCGCCCCGACGGCCGGCCACTTAGTCGCCTCCCTCTTTTTTCACCTCCACCTTCCATTTCAATATGCGCACCGCGATTCGCGCGGGGGCCCTGGCTGCCCTCGCCTGCAACTTTCTCGCCCTGCCGGTTACGGCATCGGCCGGGCCCTCCGAATATGTGATCAGCCCTATCGTCGAGGAAGGCGAGCGCGAGATCGACTTCAAGTCGGGCACCGCGAAAAATCGCGACGGCACGCGCGAGAGCCAGTATTCACTGGGCCTGGGCTGGGGCGTGAACAGCCGCTGGTTCACCGAGGTCTATGCCATCTGGCACAAGACGCCCGGCGTGCCGAGCTCGTTCGATGCGTGGGAATGGGAGAACAAGTTCCAGCTCACCGAGACCGGCAAGTACCCGGTCGACATCGGCTTGCTGTTCGAAGTCGAGCGCCTGAAGGATCGAAGCGAGGGCTACGAGTACCGCTGGGGCCCGCTTTTTGAAGCCGACCTCACGCCCACGATCCAGGCCAACCTCAACCTGCTGTTTGAAAAGCATGTTCGCGCCACTGCGGCGGGAAAGGCCGAGCTCGGGTACCAATGGCAACTCAAGTACCGGTGGCGGCCGGAACTCGAATTCGGTATGCAGGGATTTGGTGATGTGGGCGGCTGGAACCATTGGGAGCCGCACTCTGAACAGCCGCACCGGGCCGGGCCGGCCGTGTTCGGCAAGTTGCGCGTGGGGCAGAAGCAGGTGGTCAAGTACAACGCGGCCTTGCTGTTTGGCATGACCGACGCCGCACCGCGCCACACCTTGCGGGTGCAGGCCGAGTACGAGTTCTAGTCAGCGACGTGGCAGCCGGATGTTCACCTGGGCGCCGCCGAGCGCAGAGGCGCCCAGATCCAGTTCGCCTTCCTGCGTCTTCACCAGTTCATTGACGACCGCCAGTCCCACGCCGTGGCCGGGCACGTGCTCATCGCCGCGCACATGCAGCTGCAGGACGGCTTGCGTGTCGGTGAAACCGGGGCCATCGTCCTCGATGGAGATGTGCAGGCAATCGCCATCCCGCCAGAGCCGCACCGCCAGTTGCGAGCGTGCCCACTTCGCGGCGTTGTCCATCAGGTTGCCCAGCATCTCGAACGCATCGCCTTCGGCCAGCCGCCACTTCAAGGCAGCATCGCAATCGACGGCGATGCGAAGCGACTTGTCCGCATAAACCTTTGCGAGCGAATCGCGGATGCGCTGTGCCACCGGCAGCAGCGCGATCGGCGGCGCGAAGAGGGCCGCTCCGCCCGCAGCAGCGCGCGCGAGCTGGTGCTGCACGATGTCGTCCATCCGCGCCACCTGCTGTGTCACGACAACCGGCAGCAGCGCGGGCTCGTGCGTGGAGTTGCGAAGCACGGCCAGCGGTGTCTTCAGGCTGTGCGCCAGGAAGCTGAGCGCTTCGCGGTAGCGCGTCTGGCGCACGCGCTCCTGCCGGATCAGCGCGTTGATGTTGCCAGTGAGGCCGGCAATCTCTTCGGGATAGTGGCCCTGCACTTCCGGATGCTCGCCGTCTTCCACACGGCGGATTTCGCGCGTTACCTGGCGCAGCGGCGCGAGCCCCCACTCCAGCAGGACGGTCTGCGAAAGCAGCAGCAGCACCGCGGCCGCGCCCAGCCAGCTCCAGAGCGTCTTGCCGAACGTGGCGATCTCGCGATCGAACTGCGTGGTCTCCTCGACCACCGACAAGGCCAGCGGCGCCTCGACCGCGCCGGCCGACCACTTGACGCTGTAGCCCACCGCCAGGTATCGCGCGCCCGGTCCCTGCACGGGCTCAAAGCGCCAATCGCCCACCGCACCCGGCTCGAGGAACGGCGGCTTGGTGCCGACGGCGGAAGGTGAGCGCCACGCCTCGCGGGTGCGCAGGTTGGTGATACTTGCGTACAGGCCGGAAGCGGGCAGCGTGAGGCGCGGCTCCGTCAAGGCCGCCGGCATCGCCAGCGCTCCTTGCGTATCGAGTTCGGCCGCGGCCAGCAACAGGTAAACCGTTCCCTGCAGCCGGGCGAAGTGCGCGCTGCGCACGCCGTCTTCATGTGCTCGCTGAACGGCGAGGCCGGCGATGGCCATGAAGGCCACCAGCACCACGGCGGCGCCCACGATCAGCCGCGCGCGGATCGAGCGCGCGGGTTTCATTCGAGCGTGAAGCGGTAGCCGCGGCCGCGCACAGTCTCGATCGGCGCGAGCGTTCCCTCGGGGTCCAGTTTTTTGCGCAGGCGCCCGATCAACACCTCCAGCACGTTGCTATCGCGATCCTCGTCGTGTGGGTAGAGGTAGTCCGACAGTTCCTGCTTGCTCACCACCTTGGGGCGATGCCGCGCCAGGTATTCGAGCATGCGGTATTCGAAGGTGGTGAGCTCCAATGGCTGTCCGTCCAGCTTTGCGTTCTCCGCCGTGGTGTCGAGCGCGATCGGGCCAAGCTGCATCACGTCGGACGTGGCATTGGCGGAGCGGCGCAGCAGCGCCTTGATACGTGCCAGCAACTCCGGATACTCGAAGGGCTTGGCGAGGTAGTCGTCGGCGCCTGCTTCCAGACCCACTACCTTGTCCTGCCAGTTACCGCGCGCAGTGAGCATCAGCACCGGCGTCTTGCGTCCCTGTGCACGCAGCTTCTGCACCAACGCGATGCCGTTGAGCTTGGGCAGGCCGAGGTCGACGATGGCCAGGTCGATCGGGTACTCGCCCGCCTGGAAGAGGCCATCCTCGCCATCGGCCGCCTGGTCCACGCGCCAGCCTTCGGCTTCGAGGCGACGTGCCAGTGACAGTCGCAGCGCCTCGTCATCCTCGACCAGCAGCAATCGCATGCGCTAAAGCGGCCGGCCGCTGGCGGCATCGATGAATATCACGAGCACTTCACCGCGCGCGGTGACAACTTTCACGCGCCACACCACGCGGCCGCCCGACTCTGCCTTGTCGACGGACAGGACGCGCCCGCCGGTGGCGCGCTGCGCCGCGGCCGCTGCGCCGTCGCGGCCGACGTCAGCCCATGCCGGCGCGGCAACCGCAAGCAGCAGGGCACACAGCAGTGACGACAGTGCTTTCATGAGAACCTTTGGATGGTACTACCGTCAGGCCGGCTCGACCGAAACACGCACGCGCAGTGTCGGGCCGGGGTTGTCGCGCAGGAAGGTGGTGTAGGACTGGCCGCGCCAGTCGTACTGCACGCGATAGCCGGTGAGGCGCGACTGCACATCGTTGACCGTGCGGCAAGTGGTCACCTCACGCGGCTGCTCGGCATAGCGTTCGCCGCGGCCGCGTTGCGAGATGTTATCGCCAGCGAAAGCACCGACGACCGCGCCGAGTGCCGTGGCGGCTTCTCGGCCATGGCCCTTGCCCACCTGGTTACCCAGCACCGCTCCGGCCACGCCGCCAATGACTGCACCACCGTAGTCGCGGCCGCCGTCGGTGCGTCGAACCTCATTGACCCACTGGCTCGCGCACTCCTGGCGCGGCACGGTGACGCTCTCGTACTGAGGCTCGGCGCTGAGCACGCGGGCGATGTCGACGAAGGCCTGCGCGTGAGCGGAAACGGCGCCGAGGACGGCGAGAGAGGCGAGGGCAAGTTGTTTCTTCATGGGGAACCTCCTGTGGATGGGTGAGACGTATGGTGCGGCCCGCCGCATGAACGCAAGCTGAACGGCGATCATCCCCACCCGCATCTGTTTTCCCCGCCGCTCCGAACTGGTGTTCGTTGGTGACGGCTGACGTTCACGACGAACTTCTAAGGACCTCGGGCCTGCGTCCTACAGCCCAGCAGCAAGCCAGCCGTTAGATTGTGCGCGTGAAGCAGGCCCTCCTCGATTTCTCCCGGCGTGCGTGGATGGTCGTGCGGCGCCATCCGCTCCTGATCGCCACCGGCGTGCTGGCCGTCGCACCGCTGCTCGCCGCTGCGTATGTGATGACCATGATCCCCTTGACGCCCAGCATCAAGGACATCCAGCGCCTGCGCGCCGAAGCACCGACCACCATCATGTCGGCTGACGGCCAGACGCTGGCAACTTTCCGGCGCACCAACCGCGAATGGGTCAAGCTCTCCGATGTGTCGCCCAAGGTCGTCGAGGCCCTGGTGGCCACCGAGGACCACCGGTTCTACGAGCATCACGGCCTGGACCTTTGGCGCACAGTGGGCGCGGCATTTCACACAGCGCGCGGCAACCTGCAAGGCGGCTCCACCTTGTCGCAGCAGCTCGCACGCAACCTGTTCCCCCAGGAAATCGGCCGCGCGCCGACGATCGAGCGCAAGGTGAAGGAGGCAATCACCGCGTTCAAGCTCGAGTCGCTCTACAGCAAGAACGACATCCTGGAGATGTACCTGAACACGGTGCCTTTCCTCTATAACGCCTACGGCATCGAGATGGCCGCGCGCACCTATTTCGACAAGAACGCGGGCGAGCTCGATGTGCTGGAGGCGGCCACGCTGATCGGCATGCTGAAAGGCACAAGCTACTACAACCCCGTGCTCAACCCGGAGCGCGCAGTGCAGCGACGCAACACGGTGCTGGCGCAACTGGTCAAGCACGGCAAGTTGCCGGGCGAGCAGTTCGACGGACTCAAGGACAAGCCGCTGGGCCTGGCCTTCGAGAAGCAGGATGACGACCTGGGCCCGGCGCCGCACCTCGCGCAACAGCTGCGCCGCTGGTTGATCACCTGGGCCGACAGCCACGGCTACAACATCAACGCCGATGGGTTGGTGGTGCGCACGACCATCAATTCGAAGTTGCAGGAGATGGCCATTGACGCGCTCAGGCGCCATGCCGACAAGCTCCAGGTGATTGCGGACCGCGCATGGGGCAAGGGCACGTCCAACAAGCAATTGCTTGCCGCCTTACTGCGCGAGACACCGCAGTACCGCGCCGAGATCGACAGCGGCTACAACGATGCCGACGCGCTGAAGAAACTGCAGGCCGACACCGAGTTCCTGAAGGCCTTCTGGCGCGACAAGAGCCGCTTGCAGGCGGCCTTCCTCGCACAGGACCCGGTCAATGGTCACGTGAAGGCCTGGGTGGGCAGCCGCGACTTCAAGCTGGACCAGTTCGACCACGTGCAACAGGCGCGCCGCCAGCCCGGCTCCACCTTCAAGCCCTTTGTGTACGGCGCCGCCTTCGCGCAAGGCATCAGCCCCGCCGAGATGTTCCTGGACCAACCCACGGAAATCCGCCTGGACGACAAGACGGTGTGGAAGCCCACCGACGTGCACGAAAGCACCGGCGAGCCAACCACCTTGCGCGACGGCCTCATCCACTCCAAGAACACCATCACCGCGCAACTGATCCAGCGAGTCGGCCCGGCGCGCGTCGCGCAATTGGCGCAGGCGATGGGCGTGCGCCAGAGCAAGCTCGACGTGGTTCCTTCACTGGCGTTGGGCACAAGCCCGGTGACGTTGAAAGAGATGGTGTCGGGCTACAGCACGATCGCCAACAGCGGCACCTTCCTCGAGCCGGTACTGGTGCTGCGCATCGAAAACGCGAAGGGCGAAGTGCTGGAAGAGTTCCATCCGCGCGCACCGCAAGAGGCGCTGCCGCTGGCCGCGTCGCAGACCTTGCTCGACGTGATGCGTGGCGTTGTCGATGAAGGCACCGGCGCTGCGATCCGCAGCAGTTTCGGCCTCAGGGGCGACCTCGCCGGCAAGACCGGCACCACACAGGACAACACCGACGGCTGGTTCATCCTGATGCACCCGCGACTGGTGGCGGGCTCATGGGTAGGCTTCAACGACTCGCGCCTCACCATGGGCGACTCCTGGGGCCAGGGGGCCCGCAATGCGCTGCTGATCGTGGGCGACTTCTTCTCGCAATCGGTCAAGGCCAGGGCCATCGATCCGCAGGCGAAGTTCGCCGCACCGCGTAACCAGGGCGTGCTCGATGCGGAAACCAGAGCGCGGATGAAGGAGTCGTTCAACAACCAGTTCCGCGGCGCGCGGGACACACAGGCCGGGGTGCAGCCGGTGGGGGTCGTTGAGCCTGCCGTCGTCGCTACGCCGCAGTTCGAGGCCGTACCGCGCCAGTCCGAATTCAGCTGGAAATCACAACGGCAGCGCAGCGAGGATCGGCGTGACTCGGTTGAACTCGGTGCTGGCCCGGCGCGGCCTTCGCTCGAACCTCGGCCTCCTGGGCAGGACAGCGATGGCGGGATCAAGATCCTGCGATCTTTCTAGTCCTCACCGCCGCCGCCGAAAAGGTCACTGAGCTTCTTCGCGCCATCGGGATCGGCACTGGAGGTCATCGGCCGGCCCTTGGGGTATTCGTCGGCGATGCGGTCCTCCCAATAAGTCGCCGGGTTCGGCGCGCTGCACAGGCGCCGGTACACCTCTTCGGGCACATGCTTGTACGCGAACACGGATTTGTTGTCCCAATGCAGGTCGAGCTGCCGCGAAGCAGCGTCGTACTCGGCCTTGCGGATGCGACCGCTGGCAAACACCTTGGTGGGCATGGAAGACTCCTTCGCAAGCGCGGAACTTGTGGCCGGAGTCTATCCATCCCCCGCACAAGTCAGGGCGCGTTGGGCGACAGGAGGGCGGGGCGCATGGGCTCGATCTCTGCGGGGTCGGCACGCAGCGCCTGGGCGATCGCGCGTATGCGACCGATGCAACTGCCTTCGTCGATGGCGCGCTCCGTGAAACCGGTGGCCAGCAGCGGCGTCTTGTTCAAGATGGACGCCACTTCGGCCCCCGCGTTGGCTGCGCCCCGCGACCCCATGGATGAGATCACCGCGATGTCGCGCAAGGTGGGTGCCCGCTGCACCACGAAGCTGCGCATCGGCCCCGCCAGGCGGTACAGCCAGATCGGCGAGACCAGAACCACAATGCCGAAGTCGGCGGGATCCGGTCCCTCATAGCGGATGGCGGGCCTGCGACCCAGCAGCGAGTCGAGCACGCAGCGCAAGGTGTCGCGCTGGCGGGCGCCGGTTTCGAAGACCTCGCCGATCGGCCAGCCGTGCTGCTCAACCAGCATCCGGGCAAGCCGCCGCGACGTGCCGCTCAAAGAGTAGGCAATCACCAGGATTTCTCTCATGCACTTCTTTCGTTTGGCATCCACTGTAGGCAGCGGCACGCGCCGCACCATGACGCAGGTCAAGAAGGCGTGAACGCGTTGCATTGAGGAAGGTCAAGGGCGGCGGCCGGGGCGCGGTCATCATGGCCGGCATGAACGCATCACTCGTTGTAGCGCTGCCCGGAGGCGAACAGCTCGCGGCGCAGTTGGCCGCTGCGCTGGATTGCGAACTCACCGGGCTCGTGGTGCACACCTTTCCCGATAGGGAAACGCTGGTTCGGCTCGACGCAACAGTGAAAGGCCGCTGCGTGATCCTGGCCGGTAGCCTGAACGATCCCGATACCAAGACACTGCCCCTGCTGTTCGCGGCCGACGCGGCCCGCGAACTCGGCGCGCTGCAGGTGGGCCTGGTCGCGCCCTACCTGGCCTACATGCGGCAAGACCGGCGTTTCCACCGCGGCGAGGCCGTCACCTCCCGAAGCTACGCGCGGCTGCTGTCGTCGGCGCTCGACTTCCTGGTGACGGTGGACCCCCACCTGCACCGCTGGCACAGCCTGGACGAGCTCTACGCAATCCGCACCTACGCGGTGGAATCCGCCGGCGCGATCGCGTCATGGGTTGCCGAGCACGTCGATCACCCCTTGATCGTGGGACCGGACGAAGAAAGCGCGCAGTGGGTCGAACGGGTAGCGAACCTGGCCGACGCAGGCTGGACCGTGATGGGCAAGACACGGACCGGAGATCGCGATGTCGCAGTCAATCTGGACGCCAAGGGACTGGGCCGCTACCAGACGCCGGTCTTGCTGGACGACATCGTCTCCAGCGGCGCCACACTGGTCGCGGCAGCTGCCGCCCTCGAGCGTGCGGGGCTGCGCAAACCGGTTTGCATCGCCGTCCACGCGCTTTTCGCAGCCGACGCGCAGCGGCAACTCGAAGGGGCGCGCATCGAACGCATGGTGACGACCGACAGCGTGCCCCATGCCACGAACGCGATTCGATTGGCACCCCAACTGGCCGCCGCCGTTAGGCTGGCGATCGGCAGCTCAGTGAGCCATCAGCACCGGCAGTGTCATTGAACGCAGGATGGTGCGGGTGACGCCGCCCAGCGCCCACTCACGGGCGCGGCTGTGGCCGTAGCACCCCATCACCAGCAGGTCGGCTCCCAGGTCGCAGCAGCGCGACAGCAGCATCTCGCCCAGCTGCCCGGGTTCATCGCCTTCCTCGTGGTGCCAGGTTGCCTCGATGCCACGCAGCTGCAGAAAGCCAGCCAGCGACAGGCGCGCGCCTTGCACGCCACCGTCGTCGGTCCCCCAGGAGAGCACGCGCACGCGGCTGGCCTTTTGCAGCAGCGGCATGGCCGCTGTCACCGCACGCGCCGATTCGGGTGAGGGCTTCCAGGCGATGACGACGGTGCGCCCGATGGGAGCCGGCGGCGCGTTGTACGGCACCACGAGGGCGGGCTTGCCGCTGCGCGCCAGCACGCTGGGCACGAAGTCGGCGGGCACCCCCGAGAACTGCGCATCGGACGAATTGTGCTGGCCAAGCACCATCAGGTCCGCATACAGCGCCTGCCCGGCAAACGTTGCCACGCTGGGAGCCATGCCGGTGTGCGCCCACGACACTTGCGGGCCTTCGCTGGCAGCGCACTGGTCCACCATGTCACGTGCGCCATTGCGCCGGCCCGCGTCGATCTCGTTGAGTATCGCCGCCGCCTCGGGCCCGGCTTCGGCGGCGAAAGGCGTGTCGAGGATGGCCGGGGTCACCGCATAGAGCGCGGCGACGCGCGCGCCCTGCGTAGCGGCGATGGCGCGCGCAGCCGCGAGGCGTGCCGCGCAGTGCCGCGTTGCGTCGATGTGCACGAGAAGCTGCGTGAATGAGTCTTTCATGTATCTCTCCAAGGCCGTAAGCCCACACCGTCACTCTGCGCGGCCTGCGGCCGGTGTGCTTGATCTGCATCAACGGTTCTGGAGAGGGAGCCCCCAGACTGCAATCAAGGGTGCGCCTCCTGCTCTGCCGATCCAGGCAGAGGTCGTCCAGCTGAACGAACTGTCTGCAACGAAGGGTCAGTCCGGGTCGCCGGACTCGCGCTGGCCGGCCGGCTCATCGATCAGGAACATGTCGGGGTTAATTTACTTTTGTTCAGGGCGCGGGCAGCAACTCGATGGCGATGCCGCGCCTCGTCACAAGAATGGCGCCCGGCACCACGCCGGCCGCCCGGGCCAGGTCTTCGGGTTGGAAGGTGTGGACGACCATGCCTTCGAGCAGCGGCACGACCAACAAGGGGCCATTGCGTGACAGCAGGTCGCGCCACCGTGTTGCCAACTGCGGCACATCGATGGACTCGACCCGCACACTGGCCAGGCGAATGGTGGAATCGCGCGGCTCGAAGCGCAGCCCGAAACTCACGGTAAGGTCGCCCTGCAAGGGACTGCGCATCGAGGGCTCCGAGGCATCGATGGAAAACGCAAGCTGCAGGCGGTTGCTCTCGGGCAGCAGCGTGAGGTGCGGGCGCGCGATGCGGAACCAGAACAGCCCGCCCATCCGCGTTTCCAGCGGAAAGCGCCGGGCCAGCCCCGCCTCGAGGCGGTCTTGCGACATTTCGATGGTGCGCGGGCCTGTGGCGCATGCCGACAGTAGCGCCAGCAAGCTGGCCAGCACGAGCCACCAGAGGGGAACTTGACGGATCTTCATGCCAACATTCTGCACGCGGCAATTTCAATCCACGAAGAAGTCAGGATGAAGTTGCTGGTGCCGGGCTTGATCGAGTACTTTCCAGGTCGGTCACGCCATGGCTGGCGAGCAGTTCATCGTTGATGAAGAACTTATCCGTGGTGCTGCCGGGACTGGTCAGGATGAAGTATGCGGCGTCGGCAAGGATCTCGGGCGTGCGGCACATGTTGGTGTCAACGCCCGGGATCATCTGCAGCGCTGCCACGCAGGCTCATGGTGTGCGCTTCATCCGGGGGAAAAGGGAAATCAGCCGCCGCCGATGACCAGTGCGTTCGCGTTCTGGCGCCCGAGTTCGTCGGTGGTGTTGATCAGCCGGGTGACCAGCAAGTCGATGAAGGCCTTGTCGAAATGCATCTGCAGGTCTTCGGAAGCGCTATGCAAAGCCGCGCTCTTGATCTCGAGCGTCAGCGCCGCGGTATCTGCCACCGCCGTCGCGGTGCGCGTGGGATTGTCGCGGCGCAGGTAGGCCATCTCGCCGATGGTGACGCCGGGCTCCAGCGTGGCCAGCGTCCAGCCACCACGCATCACCTGGACCTTGCCCTCGAGCAGCAGCAGGAAGGATTCACCCGCGCCGCCCTCTTCCATCAACAGGGTCCCAGCCGGCTTGGTGGACAGCGTGCCAAGTCGCAGCGCTTCCCACAGCACTGCGTCCGGGAAGTTGGCAAAGAAGGGCAACTGACGCATGCGCGAGTACGCATCGCCCTCACGGTGCTGGCTCTGCCGCTTGGGGATGTTACGGTTGACGGACAACACCGCATCCGCGAACTCCATCCATTGCGGATAGCGGTCCTTGGGCTTCTTGGACAAGGCGCGCCCGAGTACTTCGTCGATCAGCTTGGGCAGGCCCGGTCGCAACATGCTGGCCAGCGGCGGCTCCTCGTTGCCGATCTTGTACATCGTGGCGTAGTCCGACTCGCCATCGAAGGGCGCGCGGCCGGTGAGCATCTCGTACATCACCACGCCCAGCGAGAACATGTCGCTCAGGTGCGTGCACGATTCCTCCCGCACCTGCTCGGGCGCCATGTACATCGGCGAGCCCACCAGGCCCGTGATCTGCGTCGTGTCGCCTTGCGTGGTGAACGCGGTGCCGAAATCCATCAGCTTCACATCGCCATTGCTTTGCAGGATCAGGTTGGCCGGCTTGATGTCGCGATGGACCAGGCCGTGGGTCTGCGCGTACTCCAGCGCACTGCAGCACTTGTAGCAAATGTCCAGCACCTGCTCCACCGGCAGCAGGCGGTCGGGTGTGGTGAAACGCGAGAGCGGCGCGCCTTCGATGTATTCGAGCACCACGTACGGCGGGTCGGCTTCGACGTCGGCATCGTGCACCGTGACGATGTACGGGTGCTTCAGCTTGCCAGCCAGCAGGCCTTCATTGCGCAGGGCTCGGCGGTACTTGGTGCCGCTGCGCTCCTCGGTCAACAGGTGCGGATGAATGCGCTTGACAGCCACCTTGCGGTTGTTGAACGGGTCTTCGGCCAGGTAGACGGTGCTGCTGGCGCCGCGGCCCAACTCTCGCAGGACCTGGTACTTTCCGATGGTTTGCGGGATTTTGGACTTGGACATGGGGCGACGAACTACGACACGCAATGGTCGCTCATCCGCGCCGCCTGCACAAGTCTGGGTGCGGCCTCAGCCGATTTTGGAGAAATCGGGCTTGCGCTTCTCGAGGAAAGCGCCAAAGGCCTCTTTCGCTGCCGGCTCCCCCAGCATCCGGGCGAAGGCGGCGCCTTCATCGTCCATCTGCTGCAAAACCTGTTGCGACTGGCCCTTCTTCATCAGTGCCTTGGTGACCACCAGTGCGGAAATTGGCTTGGCGGCCAGTTTGCGGGCGACAGCCTGGGCGTACGAATTGGCCTCGGTGGGAGGCAACACACGGTTGACCAGCCCGACTTCGAGGGCGGCTTCGGCCATGAAGGGCTCGCCCAACAACAGCGCCTCGGCGGCGCGGTGGTAGCCGAGCATGCGGGGCACGAGCAGGCTCGACGCCGCTTCGGGGCACAGGCCCAGGTTCACGAAAGGCATGGAAAACGCGGCGTTGTCTCCGGCATACACCAGGTCGCAATGGAAGAGCATGGTGGTGCCCACGCCCACGGCCGGGCGGCACACGGCGGCCACCAGCGGCTTCGGGAAGGCGGCGATGGCGCGCAGGAAGCGGAACACCGGCGAACCCGTGCCGGCCGGCGGCTTGTTCAGGAAGTCGCCGATGTCGTTGCCGGCACTGAATACGGTTTCGTGGCCCTGGAACACCGCGACGCGCAGCGACGCATCGCCCGCCGCCCGATCGAGCGCGTCGGCCATGGTGGCGTACATATCGGAGGTGATCGAGTTCTTGCGATCCAGGCGATTGAAGGTGACGGTCATCACGCCGGCTTCGGCGTGGACGAGGATGTCGTTGCTCATGGTTGGCTTTCCAATGCTTGCTGGACAAAATCGAGACGGTTCTGGCTCTAGTACATCCGGCCATCGACGAAGAAAGTGGGTGCGCCGAACGCGCCCCGTTCCACCGCGTCCTGCGTGGTGGCTTTGAGGCGTTCTTTCACCGCCGGGTCGGCCACCAGCGCCAGCACGGCGGCGGGATCGAAGCCCGCGCCTGCCAGCACGGCGCCGACCACTTCGGGGTTGTTCATGTCTTTCGCATCGACCCAGATGGCGCGGTACACCGCATCGACGAAGCGCAGCATCTTCGCTTCGTCCTGCATCTGCAGGCCGGCAGCGCCGCGCATCAGCATCAGCGTGTTGATCGGGAAGAACGGGTTGTGGCTGAACGGGATGGCGTGGCGCTGCGCGAAACGCTTCAGGTCGTCCATCATGTAGCGCCCCTTGGCGGGCACTTCAGTGGGCGAGTGGTTGCCTGTGGCATGGAACAGGCCGCCCAGCAGCATGGGCCGGTAGGCCACCTTCGCTTTCGCGTCGGCGCAGATGCCCGCGATGCGGCACCACGCAATGTACGCGGCCGGGCTGCCCACGTCGAAGAAGAACTCCACAGTGCGCGACATATCCTATTCCTTGTAGTGGACAACTTGCTGTGTCGTGGCCAGGAGCACGCCCGCCTCGTTCCACAGCTGGGCGGTGTGGTCGAACTACCCCGCCCCGAACCCCTGGCCCTGCGACTGCCCCATCAGGAAGCCGTCGCCAGTCTGGCGCAACTGTTTCGATCACCTCGCTGCGCATGCGCTCACTCCTTGCGATCAAACCCGCTCGAAAATCCCCGCGGCACCCTGGCCCATGCCGACGCACATCGTGACCATGCCGTACTTGAGATTCTTGCGGCGCAGCGCATGAACCACTGTCGCGGACCGGATAGCCCCGGTCGCACCGAGCGGATGGCCCAGCGCAATGGCGCCGCCCATCGGGTTGACCTTCGCGGCGTTCAGCCCCAGCGTGTTGATGACGGCCAGCGACTGCGCGGCAAAGGCTTCGTTCAACTCGATCCAGTCGATGTCGTCCTGCTTCAGGCCGGCGTTCTTCAACGCGGCCGGGATGGCCTCAATCGGGCCGATGCCCATGATGTGGGGCGGAACGCCGCGGCTCGCGTAGCTCACGAAACGGGCGAGCGGCGTAAGTCCGAAGCGCTTGAGCGCGGCTTCGCTCACCACGATCAGCGCACCCGCACCGTCGGAAGTCTGCGAGCTGTTGCCCGCAGTGACGGAACCGCGCGCGGCAAAAACCGTGCGCAGTTTCGCAAGGCCTTCGACGGTGGTGTCCGGACGGGCGCCTTCGTCGAGACTGACCTTGCGCCGCGCGATGCTCACCTCGGCCGATTCGAGGTCGACCGATCGTTCCTCGACTTCGACTTCGGTCATTTCGCTCGCGAACTCGCCGGCTTTCATCGCCACGATCGCCTTCATGTGCGACTGGTAGGCGAACTCGTCTTGCGCGTCGCGGGACACCTTCCACTGCTGCGCGACCTTCTCGGCCGTGAGGCCCATGCCGTACGCGATGCCGTAGCTCTCGATGTCGTCGGGATTGGAGAAGATCGTCGGCGACAGCGAAGGCGAGTTGCCCATCATCGGCACCATCGACATGCTCTCGGTGCCGGCCGCGATCATCACGTCGGCTTCGCCCACGCGGATGCGATCCGCCGCCATCTGCACAGCCGAGAGGCCCGAGGCACAGAAGCGGTTGACGGTGATACCGCCCACGCTCTTGGGCAGGCCTGCAAGCACCGCGCCGATGCGCGCGACGTTCAATCCCTGCTGTGCTTCGGGAATCGCACAACCGCAGATCACGTCCTCGATCGCGGCCGGGTCGAGCCCCGGCACTTGTGCCAGCGCCGAACGCAGTGCCGTCGCCAGCAGGTCGTCGGGGCGGGTGTTCCTGAAAAAGCCGCGGTGCGAGCGCCCGATGGGCGTGCGAGTGGCGGCGACGATGTAGGCGTCCTGGATTTGTTTCATCAGATGCTCCTGGTCTGTAGGCTCCTTCCCCCTTCGGGGGAAGGTTGGGATGGGGGCTGGCCCACTTCCAGCGCGGCGCTGATCAGCGCCAGGACCCCATCGATGTTCTTGAAAGGCTCGTCGCTGGCAAAGCGAAGAACCACGAATCCGTCGCGGCGCAGGAAGGCGTCGCGCTCAATGTCGTAGGCAGAGTTCACCAGATGCTGGGACCCATCGAGCTCCACGATCAGCTTCGGATCGAGACAGGCGAAGTCGACGATGTAGTTGCCCACCGGATGCTGACGGCAGAATTTCGCGCCCAGCTGCTCCATCCGTAAGCGCGCCCAGAGCTTTCGCTCGGAGTCGGTCATGTTTGCACGGAGAGTGCGCGCGTTAACCTGGGCGTTTGAAGTTGGGTGGTTATGCATGGGTGCCCCCTTCCCTGCCTTCCCCCGGAGGGGGAAGGAGGAATACCGGCAGGTCAATTCCGTACCGGTTTCCCCGTACTCAACATCCCCATGATTCGTTCCTGCGTCTTCGGATGGACCAGCAACGCGCAGAACGCCTGGCGCTCCAGCGTCATCAGGTATTCCTCGGTCACCAGCGTGCCCGTGTCGACATCGCCGCCGGTCACCACATTCGCGATCAGCGATGCGATGTGGAAGTCGTGCTGGCTGATGAAGCCGCCGTCGCGCATGTTCACCAACTGGCCCTGGATCGTGGCCTTGCCGCTGCGACCCGCCACGGGGAACTTGCGCCGGTGCGGCGGACGGTAGCCCGCCTCGAACATCGCGCGGGCTTCGCGGATCGCGACGAACAGCAGTTCGTCCTTGTTCGGCACCACGATGTCGTCGTCCAGCAGGTAGCCGAGCTGACGCGACTCAAGCGCGCTGGTGCCCACCTTGGCCATCGCCGCGGCGGTGAAGCCCTCGGTGAGAAAGGGCAGCATGTCCTTGTGCGTGGACTTCGCCTGGTTCTCCGCCGCGCGGCGCGCGATGTAGGTCAGGCCGCCGGCCCCGGGCACCAGGCCCACGCCGACTTCGACCAGGCCGATATAGCTTTCCATTGCGACCACGCGTCGTGCAGAGTGCACCGCGATTTCGCAGCCGCCGCCCAATGCCATGCCGCGGATCGCAGAGATCACCGGCACATTGGCATAGCGCAGGCGCAACATGGTCTGCTGCAGGTACTGCTCGGCATCCTGCACCGCGGACATGCCCGCGCCGACCATGCCGGTCAACATGGACTGGAGGTCAGCACCGACGCTGAAGGGCTCGTCGCCGGACCAGATCACCAGGCCCTGATAGTCCTTCTCGGCCATCTCGACGGCCTGCTGCAGCATTTCGGCCACTTCCATGCTGATCGCGCGCATCTTGGTCTTGATCGATGCGAGCAGCACATCGCCATCGAGCGTCCACAGACGAAGCGAGTCGTCCTCGTGCACGGTCGTGCCGGCGGACTGCCAGGGCATTGCGCCGCTACCGATGACTGTTTCCGGGAAGTGCTGGCGCGAGTACACAGGCAGCATGCGTCGCGGTTCGAACTTGTTCGTGGTCGGGTTGAACGAACCTTGTGGCGTATGCACACCACTGGCTTCCGCCACAGGGCCCTTGAACACCCATGCGGGCAATGGCGCCTTCGACAGGGCCTTGCCGGCATCGATGTCTTCCTGAATCCACTTCGCGACCTGCAGCCAACCGGCTTCCTGCCAAAGCTCGAAAGGCCCCTGGTTCATGCCGAAGCCCCAGCGCATCGCGAAGTCGACGTCGCGCGCCGTCTCCGCGATCGACGCGAGGTGCACCGCCGCGTAGTGGAAGCTGTTGCGCAGGATGGCCCAGAGGAACTGCCCTTGTGCGCCTTCCGAATTGCGAAGGAGCGCAAGGCGTTCGGCCGGAGGCTTCTTGAGCATACGGCCGTAGACCTCGTCGGCCTTCTCGCCGCCCGGAATGTATTCCTTGCTCTCGAGGTCGAAGCGCAGCACGTCGCGGCCAACCTTCTTGTAGAAGCCGGCCTTGCTCTTCTGGCCCAGGTTGCCCATCTCGAGCAGCGTCTTGAGCACTTCGGGCGTGCCGAAGCTTTCGTAAAACGGATCGGTGTCCGCGTTCAGGTTGTCCTGCAGCGTCTTGACGACGTGCGCCATGGTGTCCAGGCCCACCACGTCGGCAGTACGGAAAGTGCCGGAACTCGCGCGGCCCAGTTTCTTGCCGGTGAGGTCATCGACCACGTCGTAAGTCAGGCCGAACTTCTCCACTTCCTTCATCGTCGCCAGCATGCCGGCGATGCCGACGCGGTTGGCGATGAAGTTGGGCGTGTCCTTGGCGTGCACCACGCCCTTGCCGAGCGTGCTGGTGACGAAGGTCTCGAGGTCGTCGAGGATGTGCGTGTCGGTGGTGGGCGTGTTGATCAACTCCACCAGGGCCATGTAGCGCGGGGGGTTGAAGAAGTGGATGCCGCAAAAGCGCGGCTTGATTTCTTCGGGCAGCGCTTCGGAGAGCTTCGTGATCGACAGGCCCGAGGTGTTCGACGCCAGGATCGCGTGCGGCGCAACGAAGGGCGCAATCTTCCTGTAGAGGTCCAGCTTCCAGTCCATGCGCTCGGCAATCGCCTCGATCACGAGGTCGCATTCGCCCAGCAACGCCATGTGCTCTTCGTAGTTGGCTTGCTGGATCAGCGCCGCATCATCGGCCACGCCCAGCGGTGAAGGCTTGAGCTTCTTCAATCCTTCCACGGCTTTGGTGACGATGCCGTTCTTTGGGCCTTCCCTGGCGGGCAGGTCGAACAGGATGACGGGCACCTTGACGTTGACCAGGTGCGCGGCAATCTGCGCACCCATCACGCCGGCGCCGAGCACGGCGACCTTCTTCACGTTGAATCGGCTCATGGTCTTGTGCCTTTCATTGGCGCCAGGCTCGGCCTGGCCACGTTCTGCTTGTTCTTTGTACATGTCTCTTGGAAACTTACTGCGCGCGCAGCCAGGTCTGCGTCCGGCCGAAGGGCCCGAATGAGCCGCGCACTTCGAGCTTCTTTCCGGCCTCGATGGGCGTGAGGCGCAACCGGTATTCACGGCCGTTCTCGGGGTCGAGAATCTTGCCGTCTTCCCAGACTTCCTTCTCGGCCGACTTCTTCGCACCGCGGATGATTTCCAGGCCGAGCATCGGCTTGGCCTTGCGCTCATCACTGCACTTGTCGCACTTCTCGTCCGGCTTGGCGTCCTTGCTCAGGATTTTCTCGATCTTGCCGTTCAGGCCATTGGGCGAGTCGGCGATGCGGATCTCGGCTTTCACCTCGCCAGTCTTGTCGTCGACATTGCGCCACAGGCCCACGGGAGACATCTGCGCGAAGGCGGCACTGCCCAACAGCAGCGACGACATGGCCCCGACCCAGGAGCGGCACATCTTCATGCCAGCGCCAGGTCCGTGTCCATCAGTACCTTGCTGCCTGCACGCGCTGTCCGCATCAGCGTCGCGGTCTCGGGGAACAGCTTGGCGAAGTAGAAGCGCGCCGTCTGCAGCTTGGCCTGGTAGAACGGATCGGTGTTCCCTGCTGCGATTTCGCGCAGCGCGGTCTGCGCCATGCGGGCCCAGAAGTAGCCGTGCACCAGGTGCCCCGCCACCCGCAGGTAATCGACTGCCGCGGCTCCGACTTCGTCGGGGTTCTGGAAACCCTTCAGGCCCAGTTCGGTTGTGAACTTGGTCATCTGGTCGCCCAGGTAGGCGATGGGGTTGATGAATTCGGCCATCTTCTCGTTCACGCCTTCTTCCTCGACCAGTTGCGCGACGAGCTTGCCGAACTTCTTGAGCGTGGCGCCATTGTTGCCCAGCACCTTGCGGCCCAGCAGGTCCAGCGACTGGATGGTGTTGGTGCCTTCGTAGATCATGTTGATGCGGTTGTCGCGTGCGAACTGCTCCATGCCCCATTCCTTGATGTAGCCGTGGCCGCCGAAGACCTGCAGGCACGCATTGGTTGCGATGTGGCCGTTGTCGGTGGAGAAGGCTTTTGCGATGGGCGTCAGCAGCGACAACATCTCGTCGCTGTCTTTGCGCACCTGCTCGTCGGGGTGGTAGTGCGCTTTGTCCAACAGCACCGAGCAGAACAACGACAGCGCTCGGCCGCCCTCTGCATAGGCCTTGGCGGTGAGCAGCATCTTGCGAACGTCGGGGTGCACGATGATCGGGTCGGCTGGCTTGTCCTTGGCCTTCGGGCCGGAGAGGGAACGCATCTGGATGCGGTCCTTGGCGTAGGCCAGCGCGTTCTGATAAGCGACTTCC
Organism: Ramlibacter sp.; assembly: GCA_046595775.1. Taxonomy (GTDB): domain Bacteria; phylum Pseudomonadota; class Gammaproteobacteria; order Burkholderiales; family Burkholderiaceae_C; genus Ramlibacter. Next base: position 51,369 of record JBKJOM010000177.1, read on the forward strand.
GTCAGGCCCAGCGACTGGTTGCCCACGCCCAGGCGCGCAGCGTTCATCATCACGAACATGGCCTGCATGCCCTTGTTCGGTTGGCCCACCATGTAGCCGGTCGCGCCGTCGATCACGATCTGCGCCGTGGCGTTGCCGTGGATGCCCATCTTGTGTTCCAGGCCGCCGCAATGGATCGCATTGCGCGCACCCACGGTGCCGTCCTTGTTCACCATGAACTTGGGAACGATGAACAGGCTCACGCCCTTGATGCCGGGGGGCGCATCGGTCAGCCGCGCCAGCACCAGGTGGATGATGTTGCTGGTCATGTCGTGCTCGCCGGCGCTGATGAATATCTTGTTGCCGGTGATCTTGTAGCTGCCGTCGGCTTGCGCTTCGGCCTTGGTGCGCATCAGGCCCAGGTCGGTCCCGCAGTGCGCTTCGGTCAAGCACATGGTGCCGGTCCATTCGCCGCTCGTCATCTTGGGCAGGAAGGTCTGCTTCTGCTCGTCAGTGCCATGCGTGCTCAGTGCCGCATAGGCACCGTGCGTGAGGCCGGGGTACATCGTCCAGGCCTGGTTGGCGCTGTTGAGCATCTCGTAGAAGCACTGGTTCAGCACGAGGGGCAAGCCCTGGCCGCCGTAAGCCGGATCGCAGCTGAGGGCGGGCCAGCCGCCTTCGACGTACTTGTGGTACGCCTCCTTGAAGCCCTTGGGGGTCGTGACTTCGTGGGTGTCCTTGTCGAGCCTGCAACCTTCTTCGTCGCCGCTCATGTTGAGCGGGAAGGTCACTTCGGTCGCGAACTTGCCCGCCTCTTCGAGCACCGCGTTGATGGTGTCCACATCGGCTTCGGCATATTTCGGGATCGCCTGGAATTCGTCGGCAACCTTGAGCACTTCGTGCATCACGAACCGCATGTCGCGCAGGGGCGGGGTATAGGTGGGCATGGTGCTTACTCCTTCGAAGTTTTGGTGGATCTGGTCGCGGGCTTGCCAGGATGGCGCGCGGACGACTGGTCAGGTTGTGCATCCTTTGCGCCGTAAAGCCGCAGGATGTTGTCGAATCCGGCGTTCGCTCGCCCGATCGAGCCGGGGTTGCGCAGGAATCGCGCTTCGTAATGCAGCGCAAGGATGAGGCCGTGGATTTCGAACAGCAACTGGTCGGGATCGATGTCGTCGCGCAGATGTCCCACTTCGATCGCCGACATCACGGCGCGGCGCATCGCGGCCAACCATGTCTTGACCGAGCCGACCAGCGCATCGCGCACGGGCCCGGTGCGGTCGTCGAACTCGACGGCGCCGCTGATGTAGATGCAGCCCGAATCGATCTCGAACGAAGTGCGCTTCATCCAGTTGGCGAACATCGCGCGCAAGCGAGGCAGCCCGCGCGGCTGTTGCATCGCCGGATAGAACACCTCGTCCTCGAAGCGCGTGTGGTATTCGCGGATCACCGAGATCTGCAACTCTTCGCGCGAGCCGAAGTGGGCGAAGACGCCCGACTTGCTCATCTGCGTGACTTCGGCCAGTGCGCCGATGGACAGGCCCTCAAGCCCGATCTGGGTGGCAAGGCCGAGCGCGGCGTCGACGATGGCTGCCTTGGTCTGCTGACCCTTTTGCAATGCGCGGCCCTCCCGCGGAGCGCGGGGGCCCTTGAGCGAAAAGTCGGCGACGGACATGGGCTTCACTTGGAATAAAACGAACGGTCGTTCTATTTTGCATGAAAGTGCTGCCCGCAGGAGGTTTCCTCCACTTCTAGAGGGGTGTTCCTAGGCGGGAGCCGGGAAAACCCGCGCTCCTGCCTACGCCTTGAATCCGACGACGGTCTGCTTCTGCTCGCCCAGCCCCTCAATGCCGAGGGTTATGGTGTCGCCCTTCTTGAGGAAAGTCGGCGGCTTCATGCCCAGGCCCACGCCCGGCGGCGTGCCGGTGGTGATCACGTCGCCCGGATTGAGCGTCATGAAGCGCGACAAGTAGCACACCAGATGTGCGACACCGAAGATCATCGTCGCGGTCGAACCGTTCTGCTTCGTCACGCCGTTAACCGCCAGCGTC
>JBKJOM010000196.1:0-2754 GCA_046595775.1 Ramlibacter sp.
CGCATTCGCCTGAAGGCGTTTGATTACAAGCTGATCGACCAGTCCGCGCTGGAGATCGTTGACACCGCCAAGCGCACGGGCGCCATCGTCAAGGGCCCGGTGCCGCTGCCGACGCGCATGCAACGATTCGACATCCTGCGCTCGCCGCACGTTAACAAGACTTCTCGCGACCAGTTCGAGATTCGCACGCACCAGCGCCTGATGGACATCGTCGACCCGACCGACAAGACCGTCGACGCGCTGATGAAGCTGGACCTGCCGGCCGGCGTGGACGTCGAGATCAAGCTGCAATAAACCAGCGCAGCGCCAAAGTGAAAGCCGCCCTCGGGCGGCTTTCTTTTTTTGCTGGCGGCAGGTCAGTTCTGGTTCAGCCAGCGTTCGTACGACGCGAAGCTGTACGGCCGCCCCAGGAAGTCCTTCACCAGTTCCGCCGCGGGCTTGGAGCCACCGGGCGCCAGAACGGCATCTCGGTACCTGCGCGCGACGGCCTGATTCATGATGTCGCCCTGAGCGCTGAACTGGCTGTACATGTCCTTGGCGATGACCAGTGACCACTGGTACGTGTAGTAGATCGCCGAGTACCCGTCGAGGTGCCCGAAAGCCTCGTGGAAGTAGGTGCCGGGCACGTGCCGGTAAGGCGTGTACTTCTCCTGCATCTGCGCAACGAAGGCGGTGGTGTCCAGGCCCTTCGGGTCGCGGTTGTGCAGGCCCAGGCTGATGGCCGCCAGGGAGAGCTGGCCTCGCAGCGCCAGCCCTTTGCCGAATTCGTCCGCCTTGCGCAGGCGCTGGACCAGGTCCATCGGGATGGGTTCCCGGGTCTGGTAGTGGATCGCGAAGGACTGCAGAGTCTTCGCATCGCGCATCCACTCTTCGAGCATCTGCGAGGGCGCCTCCACGAAGTCGCGCTCGGTGGCCACGCCGGAGATGCCGGCCCAACGGGCCTGTCCGCCGACGATCGCGTGCACCAGGTGGCCGAACTCGTGGAAGAAAGTGCGGACGTCTCCGTACTCGAGCAGTCCGGGATCGTTGGCCGTCGGCTGTCGGAAGTTGCATACCAGCACGCTCTCGGGCAAGGAAACGCCGGCTTTGCCCCTGGCCAGCGTGAAGTGCGCCGCGCCCTTGTACTTGTTGGCACGGGGGTGCATGTCCAGGTAAATGCGGCCGAGCCGCCTGCTGCCTTCGTAGACGTCGTAGGCCTCGACCTCGGGATGCCAGACCTTCACCTCGGGTCCCAGGCGCTCGTAGCGCAGACCAAACAGCCGACCCGTTATGTCCAGCACGGCCTTCTTCACGTTGTCGTACTGGAAGTACGGCCGCACCTGTTGCGATTCGACGCCGTACTGTTCCGCCCTGATGCGGTCCGACAGATAGCCCGAGTCCCAGGGCTGCACCTGAGAAGCGGCGGGCTCGTCCTTACGCAGCCGCGCCAGCAGATCGGCGTAGTCGCGGTCGGAACGTCGCGTGGCGGCCGCCGCCACCTTGTCGATGAATTCGCCCGCGATGCGGGCGTTGCCGATCATCTTGTCGGCGGTCACGTAGTCGGCCCAATGGGCGAAACCCATCAGCGTGGCGAGTTCGTGCCGTGCTGCGAGCATCCGGTCCAAGGTGGCGAGGTTCATCGGGTGCGCGCGCAGGCGGTACAGCTTCCAGTACGCCTCGCGCGCCTTGCTGTTGCGGGCATAGGACATGAACGGCCCGTAATCCGGACCGTCTGTGCTCAGCCTGACCTTGCCGTTGGCGCCGGGTGCATGTGCCTTCACGTAGTCGGCAGGCAGGCCGTCGAGATCGGCCGGGTCTACCTCGAGCGTGAGCACGCTGTCGCGGATGTTGCGACCAAATTCCTGGCTCAGCTTGGTGAGTTCCTCGTTCAACTGCCGCACCTTCGCTCGCGTCGCGTCATCCCGATCGACACCGGCCAGGCGGAAACGCAAAAGCGTGCGTTCCAAGTAGTAGCGCGAAGGCGCGTCCAGCCCCGCCGGGTCGATTTTCGACAGGACGTCATAGGTGCCGCGGTCCAGCGAATAGCCGGTCGAGACAGCGGAGACTTCCTGAACGCAGGTCTCGGCCGCCTGCCGCAGAGCGTTGTCCGGATGGACCTCCTTGGCCAGGTAGGCGACCGAGCTCATCGTCCCCAGGGTCTTCTGGGCGGTATCGAAGGCCTCAAGCGCGGCTTCGCCTTGGGGTGGGGCGGCCTTGAGCTGGGCCATCTGGGTGCGTGAAGCGACGATGCCGGCCCGGCACGAGGCCAGGAGGTCGGCAGGCGCGACGACGAGTTGGGCAGAAGTGCCCACGGATTCGGCCGCGGTGGAGATAGTCGCGAAGCCGGCGGCGGCGAGGGCAAGCAAGAGGCTTATGGGGCGCAAGGGGCAGTTACTCCGATGGGTTACGGGGTGCCGGGAAAAGAGTGTTGTGCACTCTCCCCCAGGTCGGGCTATAATCTCGGACTTCGCCCGAATTGGGTGAAGGATTGAGCGCCCGCGAGAAATCGAAAGAAATCCGACGAAATTTCGACAAGGGCGAATTTATCAACCTTCTTTCGCCGTGTCCCTCAGGGTTCATCCCAAAAGGTCATGTCAAACGCAGAAGCCAATTGCAGCGGCTGCGGCGAAGGTAACGGAGCAAAAATATGAGTCTGAGCACCTCAATGGGGTTGCTGGGCCGCAAGGTGGGCATGATGCGCCTGTTCACCGATGATGGGGACGCTGTTCCTGTCACGGTGGTGGACGTGTCGAACAACCGTGTGACCCAGGTCAA
>JBKJOM010000175.1:0-2939 GCA_046595775.1 Ramlibacter sp.
CGCGAGATGTTTTCGATCATGACGATCGCGTCATCGACCACAAAGCCGGTGGCGATGGTCAGCGCCATCAACGACAGGTTGTTCAGGCTGTAGCCCAGCAGGTACATCGCGCCGCAAGTGCCGACCAGCGAGATCGGCACGGCGAGACTCGCGATGACGGTAGCGCGCAGGCTGTGCAGGAAAGCGAAGATCACCAGCACCACCAGCACGACGGCCAGCAGCAGTTCGATCTGCACGTGATTCACCGAGGCGCGGATGCCGGTGGTGCGGTCGCTGAGCACGTCCACGCGCATCGAGTTCGGCAGGCCGCTGGTGAGCTCGGGCAGGCGCTGCTTGATCGCGTCCACCGTGGCGATCACGTTGGCGCCCGGCTGGCGCTGCACATTCAGGATGACGGCCGGCTTGAGTTGCCCGTCCACCGCCGCCCACGCGCCGAGCTTGACGTTCTCAGCGCCGTCGACCGCCTTGGCGATGTCGGTCAGCCGCACCGGCGCGCCGTTGCGGAAGGCGACGATCAGTTTCTGGTAATCCTCCGCGGCCACCAGCTGGTCGTTGGCGTTGATCGCATAGGCGCGCGTCGGGCCGTCGATGTTGCCTTTGGCGCCGTTGGCATTGGCTGCGGTGATCGCGGTGCGCACGTTATCCAGCGTGAGGCCGTACGAGGCCAACGCACGCGTATCGACCTGGATGCGCACCGCGGGCCGCTGGCCGCCGGACAGCGTGACCAGACCCACACCGCTCACCTGGCTGATCTTCAGGGCCAGCCGCGTATTCGCGATGTTCTGCACTTCGGTCAGCGGCAGCGTCTCGGACGTGAGCGCAAGCGTGAGCACCGGCGTGTCGGCGGGGTTCACCTTGGCGTAGACCGGCGGCGCCGGCAGGTCGGCCGGCAACAGCGAGCCACCCGCGTTGATCGCGGCCTGCACTTGTTGTTCGGCGACGTCGATTGCGAGGCCCAGGCCGAATTGAAGCGTGACGATGGACACGCCGGCCGCGCTGGTGGAGCTCATGCGCGACAGGCCCGGCATCTGGCCAAACTGCCGCTCCAGCGGCGCAGTGACGGTCTGCGCCATCACTTCGGGGCTGGCGCCCGGGTACAGCGTCTGCACCTGGATCGTCGGGTAGTCGACCTGCGGCAACGCGGCGAGCGGCAGGAAGCGCAATCCCACCAGGCCGGCCAGGACGATGGCCACCATCAGCAGCGAAGTCGCTACCGGGCGCAGGATGAAGGGACGGGATGGGCTCATGGGCGCGCCCCGGCGCGGGCCGTCACTGCGCCTGTCCCCCGCCACCGCCTTCGCGGCGCCGCTGCTGCATCATCTTCCAGCGCTCCACCGCTTGCGGCTCGCCCTTGTCGAGCGCTTCGAGGAAGCGCTTGCGGCGCTCGAGCTGTTCCGGGTCGCCCTGGGCGGATTCGAGCATGCGCTTGCGTTGTTCCGCGTTCGGCTTGTCGGTGACCGGGCCTGCGGCTGCGGGAGGCGCGGCTCCCTGTGCCATCGGCGCCGGCGGTGCCGCACCGGGTGCAGCGGTTGCGGCAGCGGGTGTGCCATCCGGGTTGCTCCTGCGGCGGCGCTCGCCGCCGCCTTCCGGTGCCGAGCCTGCCAGTCGCGGCGCACCGATCGATGCTTCAGCGGGTGCGCCTGAAACCCCACCGGCCGGTGCCGAAGCGCCGTCCGCCGCACGGCGGCGGCCGCCGCCCGGCGAGTCGCCCGGCAGCACCACGCGTGAGCCGTCCTTCAGGCGATCCGCGCCTTCCGTGATCACGCGCTCGCCGGCTTGCAGGCCGGTGGCAATCTGCACCTTGTCCACGGTGGCCTGGCCACGCGTCACGTTGCGCAGCGTCACTGTGCGGTCCTGATTGAGCACAAAGACGAAGTCGCCCACGTTGCCGCGCCGCACGGCCGAGACCGGCACCATCACTGCGCCCTTGATCATGCGCACGTTGAGCTGGATGTTCACGAACTGGCTCGGAAAGAGCTGGCCCTTGGTGTTGTTGAAGCGGGCCTTCGCGCGCACCGTGCCGGTCTGGGGATCGACCTGGTTGTCCAGCGACGCGAACACGCCGACATCCATCACCGTGGTGCGCGTGCGGTCCAGTGCCTTGGCTTCCATGAACGCGCCCGCGTTCTGCTGGAGGCCCGCTGCCTGGTCCTGCGGAACCGCGAACTCGACGTCGATGGGGGACAGTTGCGTGACCACCGCTACGCCGTTCGCGTCACCCGGGCCGACCACGTTGCCGACGTCCACAGTGCGCAGGCCGACGCGCCCGGCCAGTGGCGAGACGACGCGTGTGTAGCTCAGGTTCAGGCGCGCCGTGCCTTCGTTGGCGCGGTCAACGACCAGGCTGCCTTCGAGCTGCTTTACCAGCGCCGCCTGCGTGTCCACTTCCTGGCGCGCGATCGAATCCTGCTGCAGCAGTGTGCGATAGCGCTGCAGCGTGACCTTGGCGGCTTCGAGCTGGGCTTCGTCCTTCATGCGCTGGCCCGAGGCCTGCTGCAGCGACATCTCGAACTGGCGCGGGTCGATGATGGCGAGCGGCTCGCCCTTTCGCACCAGCTGGCCCTCCTTGTAGAGGATTTGCTGGAGGACACCGGAGACCTGCGGCCTGACCTTTGCCGTGGCCTCTGGCACGACGGTACCCAGCGCATCGACGATGACCGGGACGTCGGCCCGCTCGGCCACAGCCACGCCCACGGTCGTAGCGGGTCCGCGGCCTCCGCCGAATCCGCCACCACCACCTCCGCCGCCGCTACCGGCACGCGCACCACTGGCGCCGCCCTGTCGCGCGCCCGCACCACCGGGGCCACCGGCGCCGGCCTGTTGCGAAGTGTCGGGGTGCGTGAGATCCCACGCCAACCAGCCGACGCCCCCAACCACCAGCAGCGCGATGGCGCTCCCGATCAGGGTGGCGCGGCGGCTCATCTTGCGCGGCCCACCCG
>JBKJOM010000053.1:0-8493 GCA_046595775.1 Ramlibacter sp.
ACCGTCTTGCCGCTCTTGGGCGGCGCCACCAGCAGGGCGCGCTGGCCCTTGCCGATCGGCGCGATGATGTCGATCACGCGGCTGGTGATGTTCTCTTCGCCCTTGAAGTTGTCGCGCTCGAGCTTCATCTGCTCCTTGGGGAACAGCGGCGTCAGGTTCTCGAACATCACCTTGTGCTTGTTCTGCTCCGGCGGGCCGTCATTGACCTTGTCCAGCTTGGTCAGCGCGAAGTAGCGCTCGCCGTCCTTCGGTGTGCGCACTTCGCCTTCGATCATGTCGCCGGTGTGCAGGTTGAAGCGGCGCACCTGGCTCGGCGAGATGTAGATGTCGTCGGTGCTGGCCGTGAAGCTGGTGTCGGGGCTGCGCAGGAACCCGAATCCGTCGGGCAGGATTTCCAGCACACCGTCGGCAAAGACCTGTTCGCCAGCGCGCGCGCGCTTCTTGATGATGGCGAACATCAGCTCTTGCTTGCGCATGCGGCCGGTGTTCTCGATCTCGAGTTCTTCGGCTTGCTTCAGCACTTCGGAGACGTGCAGGGCCTTGAGTTCGTTCAGGTGCATTGGGGGACTCCTCGCGGAGCTTTCTTGTTGGAATCTCAGGGGGAGGTTCAGTGCGAGGCGAGGAGGCCTCTCGAACCGGGAAACTCGAACCGCGCTCTGGTGGCTCGCGGCGATCTGGGCAAATTATAGACAACAAAAAGGGCCCGGTGGGGCCCTTCTCTTTCGCGCCTGTCGCGGGTCAGCTCAGCTGCTGCTCCAGGAAGGCCGTCAATTGGGCCTTGCTCATGGCGCCAACCTTGGTCGCGGCGAGTTCGCCGTCCTTGAACAACATCAGTGTGGGAATGCCACGGATGCCGAACTTGGCGGGAATCTCGCGGTTCTCGTCGACGTTCATCTTCGCGATCTGCAGCTTGTCGCCGTAGGTGCCGGCCACTTCGTCGAGGATGGGGGCGATCATCTTGCAAGGGCCGCACCATTCGGCCCAGTAGTCGACCAGCACCGGCTTGACTGACTTGAGGACTTCAGCTTCGAAAGTGTCGTCGGAAACGTGCTTGATCAGGTCGCTCGCCATGGGGGAATCCTTTGCTCTGGGTGTTGCCGCGCGAAGTGCGGCGGCTAGCCGGTACAGTGCGGTCATTGTGACAGAAACCAAGTCCCCGCGTCGGGTATGGACGGCCCCCATCGCCCGTTTTGCGCTATGAATGACATAGCGCAAAACCATCATGCCTGGCTTGCGCTCGCTGCGTTGATGAGGCAGGTGGGCGAGCTGGTCGCGGCTCGCAAGGTGCACCCTGCACGCGCCGTCGTGCTGCTGCCTTTCTTCCATTTGCTGCCGCTTGCGCGCGAGGCCTGGGGCCGGCACGCGCCGAGCGGCTTCGCGCCAAGGTTCGAGACGACGCTTACCTGGTCCGCGCCATTTGCGTCGGCGCCGCAGCCGCAGGACTTCACGGGCGACATCGGCCGCGACCTGCTCACGGCGCGCAACCTGCTGGAGCAGGCGGGCGCGGCGGCGCGGGCCGACCTGCTGGTCTCGCATCTCACCGAAGCAGCTTCGCAACTGGCGCCGCTTGCCAGTGGCGTGCTGCCCGCCGAGCGCGGCGCGTGGGCCACCCGGATGCGAAAGGTGCTCCACGCCGGCATGGATGCGCCGCAATTGGGGCTGGAAAGCCTCGTGGCTTTGGTCGCCATCGAATGGGTTGCCGCATCGACCTACGCCGGTGACGCCTTGTTGCAGCCCGGCCCGGCCAACGACATCGATCTGCTTGTGGTGGTCGAGTCCTTGCGCCGGGACCCGCTCGCCCAAGCCGTTGCGCAAGTGCAGGGCGAAGGCAAGGTGGTGCGCCTGCAATTGCCCGACGAGGGCGCGCGGGGCGCCATCACCTTGCACCCGGCTGCCGATCCCGCCGACGAGGCCGAACGGGCTGCTGCTTGCGTGTTGCAACACGTGGAAGCGGGTCGTGTGCCCGTGGCACTGCCCGCCATTGATCGCGTCCTGGCACGTCGCATCCGCGCGATGCTGGAGCGGAGCGGGGTGGGTATCCGCGACGAAACCGGCTGGAAACTCTCGACGACACGCGCCGGCGCGCATGTCATGCTGTTGCTGCGCGCCTGCTCCTGGCATACATCGAGCGACCAGGTGGTCGACTGGTTGAAGAACGCGCCGCGGGCAGCATCGTGGTCCGTGTTGGCGCTGGAGCGCCGGGTGCGCCGCGCCGGCATCCGTGAGTGGCGCGATGTCGGCGCTGCCGATGCGGGCGACAAGCTCGAAGTCTTGTGGACCCGCGTGCAAGCGTGGCGAGAACAGATGCAGGCAATGCGGACCTTGCCCGCGTGGCTGGATGCTTTGCGCGACCTGCTCGGCGAGACCGGGCAGTGGGACTGGCTGGAACGCGATGCAGCGGGTCGCGATGTCATCGCGGCGCTGCGACTGCACGAAGGCGAAACGGCTGAAGTCGCCCAATGGGCCCAGGCGGGACGCCGCATGAACTTGGCCGAGTTCACGTCGTGGGTGGACGACTCACTGGAGGCAACGAGTTTCGCTGCGTGCTCTGCGACGGCAGAACAGGTAGTGATCCTTCCATTTCACCAGTTGCTTGGGCGTCCGTTCGCCGCGCTGGTGCTTGCGGGTTGCGACGAAGTACGGCTGCCCGCGGCACCGGAACCGCGGGGCCAGTGGACCGCGGCGCAGCGAAAGACGCTGGGCCTGCCCACACGCGAGGAACTGGCACAGGAAACTCGCGCGCTGTGGCTCCACGCGTTGCGCACACCGCATTGCGATGTGCTTTGGCGCACCACCGACGACAGTGGCGAGCCGGTGCTGCCCAGCACCCTGGTCCAGGCCTTGCGCGACGAAATCGGCAAGAACCCTGCCGAAGATCCGCGGGCGAAGCGCGAAGTGGAACTGCGAGCCGTGCCGCGGCCCGCTGCCGTCGGCGCGATGTTGGCGGTGGAACAGCTGTCGGCCAGTGCGTACGAGGACCTGAGGCGCTGCCCCTACCGATTCTTCGCACTGCGCCAGCTCGGGCTGCACGAGCCCGACGAAATCGACCAGGAACTGGACAAGCGCGACTTCGGCAACTGGTTGCACCAGGTGCTGCGCGCCTTCCACGAAATCATGGCCGCGACCTACGAGCCGCCGGGACCTGGCCGTGCGCGGCTGATAGACATCACGGCGGACGAAGTGACCCGGGAGCAGCGGCTGAAGGAGGGCGAGTTCATGCCCTTTCGCGCCGCCTGGCCGCAGGTGCGCGATGGTTACCTGCGCTGGCTGGAAGGCCACGAGGCCAAGGAGCGCGCGGTCTTTGAGACGGCTGAAAGCGAACACACGATGCCGCTCGGCTCCCTGAAGCTGATCGGCCGCATCGACCGCGTGGATCGCCTGGCGGGTGGCCACGCGATGGTGATGGACTACAAGACCGAAAGCGAGAAGAAGACGCGAGATCGCGTGGCCACGCCCTTCGAGGATACACAGCTTGCGTTTTATGCGGCGCTGCTTTCCGACGACGAGCTGCGGGCCGCCTACGTCAACATCGGCGAGCGCGGCGAGACCAAGACCATCGAGCAGACTGCGGTCGTCGTGGCTCGCGACTTGCTGGTGGAAGGCATCCAGCACGATCTAGCACGCATCGCTCGCGGTGAAGCGATGCAGGCCCTGGGCGAAGGGGCGGTGTGCGACTTTTGCGCTGCGCGGGGCCTGTGCCGCAGGGACTTCTGGTCATGAGCCAAGACTTGGCCTACGAACACAATGGCGCCCGCATCAGCCGCGAGCGCTTCTACGAGATTGCCTGCGATCCGCGTCGCAGCGTCGCAGTGGAGGCCTGCGCCGGCGCGGGCAAGACCTGGATGCTCGTCTCGCGCATGGTGCGCGCGCTGCTGTCCGGCAGCCAGCCGCAGGACATCCTTGCGATCACCTTCACGAAGAAAGCCGCTGGCGAGATGCGCGAGCGGCTTGCGCAGTGGCTGGAGGAGTTTGCGCATTGTCCCGACCAGGACCTGGCGAAAGCGCTGGTGCAGCGAGGAATCGCCAGCCCTCGCCCGGAAGAACTCGAAGCCTTGCGCGGCCTGTACTCGAAGATGCTGGCGAGCGGACGGCCGGTGCAGATCCGCACCTTCCACAGCTGGTTCGCGGCGTTGCTGCGCAATGCGCCGCTGGCGGTGCTCGAACAGTTGCGACTGCCTTCGCACTACGAACTGCTGGAAGACGACAAGGATGCGATCGAACTGGTGTGGCGGCGCTTCCATGCGGCGGTCGCGGCGGATGCATCGGCGCGATCGGACTTCGAAGCCAGCGTGGCCGCGCATGGGCGATTCAACACGCAGAAAGCACTGGGCGCCGCGCTGGCGCGCCGCGTCGAGTTCGCACTGGCCGACGTGAACGGCATCGTGGCCGCTTCCGTACGTCCCTTTGCGGAGCAGTTTCCCGAGTTCGCCGGGATGCAGGAACCGTGCGATGCACTGACCCGCGTTCCAGGAGTCCGCGATGAACTGCTGGCCGCCGCACGGGCGCTGGGTCGCGCGTCTGCACCGACGTTCAGCGCCAAGGGCGTGGAGCTGGAGCGCGCGGTCACTGAGGGTGACCTCGACGCGACCTTCGGTGCGATGCTCACCAAGGCCGGTGAGCCGCGCAAGTTCAGCGACAAGATCGCCGGGATCGAGCAGGTTCGATCGGCTCAGGAACTGGTGCTGCGCCTTGCCGCCGCCTGCACGCAGCACGAGGGCTGGTTGCATCATGGTCGCATGACACGGCTGACCCGTGTGCTGATCCAAGAGTACGGAGCCCTCAAGCGGGAGCGCGGCTGGGTGGACATGAACGACGTCGAGCAGGCGGCCTTCAGCCTGCTGTCGGACCCGGTGCTCTCGGGCTGGGTTCAGGAGAGGCTGGACGCGCGGACCCGCCACTTGCTGATCGACGAATTCCAGGACACCAACCCCTTGCAATGGCAGGCGCTGCACGCCTGGCTTGAAGGCTATGCGGGTGCGGGCGAGAGGCCTGGCGTCTTCATCGTCGGCGACCCGAAGCAGAGTATCTACCGCTTCCGCCGGGCCGAGCCGCAGGTGTTCCGCGCCGCGAAGGAATTTCTCGGCGAAGCGTTTTCCGGCGACGTGCTCAGTTGCGATCACACGCATCGCAACGCGCCGGAAGTCATCGCTGTGGTGAACGAGGTGATGGCCGCAGCGCAGGCGGCCGACGAATTCGAGGGTTTCCGTCTGCACACCACAGAGGCCAGGCTTTCCGGTTGGGCTGCGGCTTTGCCCCCAGTGCCTCGCGCGGCGAAGGCGGCACCTGCGGATCAAGCGCTGGAGTGGCGCGACAGCCTGGCCACGCCGCGTGAACTGCCCGAAGAAAAGCTCGTGACCCTCGAATGCCGGCAGGCAGCGGCCTGGATTGCGAGCCAGGTCGCGGAAGGCGTGCCTCCTGCCGACATCATGGTGCTGGCGCGCAGGCGCGACCGTCTGTCGGCGCTGGATGCCGAACTGCGCCTGCTGCACATCCCTGCTGACCAGCCCGAGAAAACCGACCTGTGCGACGCGCCCGAGGTGCAGGACATCACCGCGCTGCTCGATGCCCTGGTGTCGCCGACGCACGACCTGTCGCTGGCGCGTGCCCTGAAGTCTCCCTTGTTCGGACTGGGCGACGATCTGCTGGTGGAACTGGCGGTGGCGTCGCGTGCAGCGCGGGACGCGAAGCTCGCGGTGACCTGGTTCGAGCTGTTGCAACGACGAACCGGCGAGGAGGGCCCCGTCGGGGAGGCTGCGCGGCTGCTTGGCGAGTGGAAGAGACTGATCGACCGCTTCCCTCCGCACGACGTGCTGGATGTGATCTTTGCGAAGGGCGATGTGCTGGCGCGTTTTGGCGCCGCAGCGCCCGCACCGTTGCGCGACATGGTGCTCGCGCGCTTGCGGGCGCTCCTCTCGGCCGCGCTGCAGGTTGATGGCGGCCGCTATGCGACGCCCTATGCCTTTGTCCGCGCGCTCAAGGCGGGCGGAATCAAGGCGCCTGCGGCGGTGCAGCCCCAGGCCGTGCGGCTGCTCACGGTGCACGGCGCCAAGGGCCTGCAGGCACCCATCGTTCTGTTGCTCGACACTGATGCGGTGGCAGCGCGCGCTGAAAGCATGGGCGTGCTCGTCGACTGGCCCGGCGAAGCACCGAGTCCCTGGCGCTTTGCATTCGTCGCCAGCGAAACCCGGCCTCCGCCGTGTTGCGTCGAAGCGCTGGAGATTGAAAGGGCCGCGCGCCATCGCGAGGAGCTCAATGTGCTCTATGTCGCTCTCACACGCGCCCAAGAAGGCATCGTGATCTCATCGGTGGAACCGCATGGCGGCAACCCCGGCAGCTGGTGGCAGCGCCTGCTGCCGCTGTGCATGCACATCAACGTGCCCACCCCTGCGCAGGTCGTTCCACCGAAGGCCGTGGTGACCTTTGCCCTGCCGGAGTTGCCGCAGCTCACGGCAATCGGCACTGCAAACGAAGCGCCCGAGCCCGACTCGGAGCAGTCGCGCTTCGGCCAGGCCGTTCACCGTCTGCTCGAAGGATGGGTGCCTGGCGGCGAGTTCGGTGCCGCGCATTTACGCAGCGTGGCGCGCGAGTTCCGGCTTGATGGTGCGCTGGGCCAGGAGGCGGCCAAGACTGCCCAACGCATCCTCACTGGCGAAGGCGCCTGGGCCTGGGACCGGCAGCAGGTCCAATGGCAGGGCAACGAAGTGCCGCTGCACCACGAAGGCGAGTCGCTTCGCATTGATCGCCTTGTGCGGCGTGCCAGCAGCGGCGAATGGTGGGTGTTTGACTTCAAGTCCAGCTTCCGTCCCGAGGGACAGGAAGAACTGCTGGCACAGATGCGGCGCTATCGCGCAGCGGTGCGCGTCGCCTACCCTGGCTCAGCCGTGAATGCCGCTTTCCTCACGGGTCAGGGCAAGATGATTATCGTGCCGGACTAGAACGCGTTGCGGTAATAAAACATCGGCCCGCCGTTTTTGCGCTTGACCGAGATGCGGGCGCCGCTATCGAGCTGGAAACCCAGGAAGCCCTTGTCAGCGGTGAATCCTCTGCTGGTCGTGGTGCTGATCCGCATTTCCACGCGGGCTCCGTAGCTGGGCTCGCGAATGGCTTCGGTCACCGTGATGGCGTCGGGCGTGACCATGCGGCGCCAGGCGGTGACGTCGATGCGGTAGTTGCTGTCGAGGGTGTAGCGCCATTGCAGGCCGAAATCGATGGCCGGTGTGCCCGGCATGCGTGCCGGTGCCAGGCTGTTCCAGCGCGAACCCGTCAGGCTGGTCACGCTCATCGCCAGGCCCAGGCCCGCGCGGCCTGGAGGCATCAGCGCCAGGTCGATGCGATTGCTCTGCGTTGCGTTGTCGGAGAGGTCGAAGTGAGGGAGGGAGGAACCGGAGACTTCAAACTGTGCCTGCCGGACGTCCTTGCCGGCGGTCAGCATCGGCGTCTTCAAGTCCGCCGCCAGGGCGCCGGCAGAACAGGCCACGGCCGCCAACAGGCTTGCAACAGTGGCTGCGCCGCTTTTCGACGCACTTGTCGGCTGGCTTGAAGGGGGCGCGAAGACCGCGAACATGGCTCACCTCCGATGGTGAAACCAGTCTAGGTGGGCAGTAGGCGTCAAGTGTGTCGGACGCCGCCGGGAGGGGCGGTCAGCGGGGGCGCAGACGGCGTGCGGGAGGCAACGCGCCGGCGAGAGCAAAGAAGTTGACGAGCCTTACCCCCGGCACTGAGTCCACAGTTAGGGCTGCTTGGTTCCCCACCTGACCCGGTTGGCCGCTTCCCCATGCGGGGAGGCCCGTCGCCGCGTATTGTAGATGGAGTGGGGCACGCGGTTGTCACTGGGAGAAACCGTAGAATGCGCGCGATGTCGTATGTCGTGCTCGCCCGCAAGTACCGGTCGCGGAATTTTTCCGAGATGGTGGGGCAGGACCACGTCGTCCAGGCACTGACCAATGCGCTCACACGCAATCGCCTGCACCATGCCTACCTGTTCACTGGCACGCGCGGTGTCGGCAAGACCACGGTCTCGCGCATCCTTGCCAAGGCGCTCAATTGCACGGGGCCGGACGGGCAGGGCGGCATTACCGCCACGCCCTGCGGCGCGTGCGAGGCCTGCACCGAGATCGATGCGGACCGCTACATCGACTACACCGAGATGGACGCGGCTTCCAACCGCGGCATCGACGACGTGCGCGACCTGCTGGAGCGATCCAACTACAAGCCGGTGAAGGGGCGCTTCAAGATCTACATGATCGACGAAGTGCACCAGCTCACGAAAGAGGCTTTCGCGGCGCTGCTGAAGACACTGGAAGAGCCGCCCGACTACCTGAAGTTCGTGCTGGCCACGACCGACCCGCAGAAGGTGCCGGACACCATCCTGTCGCCCTGCCTGCAGTTCAGTCTCCGGCCAATGGCGCCGGAGACGATTCAATCCCACCTCGAGCACGTGTTGAAGGCCGAGAACGTTCCCGCGGAAGCGCTGGCGTTGCGGCTCATCTCGCG
>JBKJOM010000138.1:0-2506 GCA_046595775.1 Ramlibacter sp.
TGCGAGATCTACATCGTCGAGGGCGATTCGGGCGGCGGCTCCGCCAAACAGGGCCGCGACCGGAAGTTCCAGGCCATCCTGCCGTTGCGCGGCAAGATCGCCTGGAACTTGCGGTCCCGCCCTTGCTTGGCGCTGCCGCCGGCACTGTCGCCCTCGACGATGTAGATCTCGCACATCGCAGGGTCTTTCTCCTGGCAGTCGGCCAGCTTGCCCGGCAGGCCCATGCCATCAAGCACGCCCTTGCGCCGCGTCATCTCGCGGGCCTTGCGCGCGGCTTCACGGGCGCGCGCGGCCTCGATGATCTTGCCGACGATGATCTTCGCGTCGTTGGGGCGCTCCTGCAGGTAGTCGCCCAACATGCGCGCGATCACGTCTTCGACCGGGCCGCGCACCTCGCTGGAGACCAGCTTGTCCTTGGTCTGGCTCGAGAACTTGGGCTCGGGCACCTTCACGCTCAGGACGCAACAGAGCCCTTCGCGCATGTCGTCGCCGGTCACTTCGACCTTGGCCTTCTTGGCCAGCTCGGTGTCGTCGATGTACTTGTTGATCACGCGCGTCATCGCGGCGCGCAGGCCTGTGAGGTGGGTGCCGCCATCGCGCTGCGGGATGTTGTTGGTGAAGCACAGCACCTGCTCGTTGTAGCCGCTGTTCCACTGCATCGCTACCTCGACACCGATGTTGGTGTTCTGGTCCGATTGGCGGTCGCCCACTGCGTGAAAGATGTTCGGGTGCAGGACGCTCTTGCCCTTGTTGATGAACTCGACGAAGCCCCTCACGCCGCCGGTGCCCGAGAAGTCGTCGCTCTTGCCGCTGCGCTCGTCCAGCAGGCGGATGCGCACGCCGTTGTTCAAAAAGCTCAGTTCACGCAGGCGCTTGGAGAGGATCTCGTAGTGGAAATCGGCGTTCTCCTTGAAGATCTCGTTGTCCGGCAGGAAGTGCACCTCGGTGCCACGCTTGTCGGTGTCGCCCAGGATCTGCATGGGCGAGATTTCGATGCCGTCGATGGTTTCCACGATGCGGTTCTGCACGAAGCCGCGGCAGAACTCCAGCACGTGCTGCTTGCCTTCGCGGCGCACCGTCAGCCGCAGCATCTTCGACAAGGCATTGACGCAGCTCACGCCCACGCCGTGCAGGCCGCCTGAGACCTTGTAGCTGTTCTGATTGAACTTGCCGCCGGCATGCAGCTCGGTCAGCGCAATCTCCGATGCCGAGCGCTTGGGCTCGTGCTTGTCGTCCCACTTGATGCCGGTCGGGATGCCACGGCCGTTGTCGACCACGCTGACCGAGTTGTCGGTGTGGATGGTGACCACGATGTCGTCGCAATGCCCGGCCAGGGCCTCGTCGATGGAGTTGTCGACCACCTCGAACACCAGGTGGTGCAGCCCGGTGCCGTCCGACGTATCGCCGATGTACATGCCAGGGCGCTTGCGCACGGCTTCCAGCCCTTCCAGGATCTGGATGGCACCCTCGCCATAACCTTCGCTCGCGCCGGCCTGGTGGGCGTCGATCTTGGGCTGGAAGTTGGAGCTTTCCTCCCCTACGGGGCCGGTGTTCACCTTGTTTTCTTCGGACATCAATCAGGCTTTCGTAATCTCTTGAAGTGCCGAACCCGCCGAAAAGGGCGGGTCCGCATGAAGGACGGGGCGCAGTCACGCGCCACGTTTGTCCTTAAATTCTCATCGGCATCACCACGTACTTGAACGTGCTGTTCTCGGGAATAGTGAACAGCGCCGAGCTGTTGGCGTCAGCCAGTTCCAGCTTGATCATCTCCTGGTCCATGTTGGCCAGTGCGTCGATCAGGTAGGTGACGTTGAAGCCGATTTCGATGGCGTCGCCGCCGTAATCGATGTCGAGCTCGTCCACCGCTTCTTCCTGCTCGGCGTTGTTGCTGGCCACGCGCAAGGTGCCCGGTTCGATGTTCAGGCGCACGCCCTTGAACTTTTCGCTGGTGAGGATGGCAGTCCGCTGCAAGCTGGCCAGCAGCGGCGCCCGGCCGAGGGTCACCGAGTTCTTGTGGTTCTTGGGGATCACCCGGTTGTAGTCCGGGAACTTGCCTTCGACCAGCTTGGTGACGAACTCCATGCCGCCGAACGAGAACTTGGCCTGGTTCGAGGCGAATTGCATCTCGATGGCGCCTTCGGCATCCGAGAGCAGGCGCTGCATTTCCAGAACCGTCTTGCGCGGCAGGATCACTTCCTGGCGGGGCACTTCGACGTCGAGCGTGGCATTGGCGAAAGCCAGGCGGTGGCCGTCGGTGGCCACCAGCGAGAGCTGCTTGCCTTCGGCGACGAACAGGATGCCATTGAGGTAGTAGCGGATGTCGTGCACCGCCATCGCAAAGGAGACCTGGTTGAGCAGGTCCTTCAGGGTCTTTTGCGGCACGCTGAACACCGGGCCAAAGCTCGCGGCTTCCTGCACGAGGGGGAAGCCTTCGGCCGGCAGCGTCTGCAGCGTGAACTTGCTCTTGCCGCCCTTGAGGATCAGCTTGTTCTGGTTGCTTTCCAGG
>JBKJOM010000218.1:0-3493 GCA_046595775.1 Ramlibacter sp.
TGAAGATCACCTGCGCCTGCTTGTACAGCTTGTCGCGCTCGAGCGGCTTGGTTTCGGACTTGGCCTTCTGGATCAGGTCCTCGAACGGCTGGTAGCACCACTTCGAGACGTTCGAGCCGTTGTTCTTGGTGGCCTCGCAGCCCAACAGCACGGCCAGGAAGTTGTCCGGGTCGCCGTTGTCGCCGGTCCAGCCCAGCATGCCCATCTGGTGCTCGCCGGCCTGCATGCGCTTTCGGTACTCGCCCCACTCGAAGCTCTTGATCTCGGCCTTGACGCCGATCTTGGCAAGGTCGGCCTGCATCAGCTCGGCGATGCGCTTGGCGTTCGGGTTGTACGGGCGCTGCACCGGCATCGCCCACAGGTCGGTGGTGAAGCCGTCCTTCAGGCCGGCCTGCGCCAGCAGCTTCTTTGCGCCTTCGGGATCGTACGGGTCGTCCTTGATGTCGTTGTTGTACGCGGACATGGACGGCGGCAGCGGGTTCTTGGCCACCACGCCGGTGCCCAGGTACACACCGTCGAGGATCGCCTTCTTGTTGATCGCCATGTTCACCGCCTTGCGCACGCGCACGTCGTCGAACGGCTTCTTGGTGACGTTGTAGGCGAGGTAGCCGACGTTGAGCCCAGGCTGCTCGAGGATCGCGATGTTCGGGTCCTTCTTCATCGCTTCAAGGTCGGCCGGGTTCGGGTAGGGCATCACGTGGCATTCGCCCTTTTGCAGCTTGGCCCAGCGCACCGAGGCGTCGGTGGTGATCGCGTACACCAGGTCATCGATCTTGGCCTTGCCGCCCCAGTACTGCGGGAACGCCTTGTAGCGGATGACGGCGTCCTTCTGGTACTGCACCAGCGAGAACGGGCCGGTGCCAATCGGGTCCTGGTCGATCTTCTCGGGCGTGCCGGCCTTGAGCATCGCGTCGGCGTACTCCTTGGACTGCACTGCGGCGAAAGGCATCGCCAGGTTCGACAGGAACGGGGCCTGCGCTTCGTTGAGCGTGAAGCGCACCGTCAGGTCGTTGACCTTTTCGACCGACTTGATGAGCTTGGGAAAGCCCATGTCGTTGTAGTAGTTGTGGTTGGGGCTGGTGACCTTGTAGAACGGGTGGTCCTCCTTGCCCTGGCGCTCCATCATGAACAACACGTCGTCGGCGTTGAAGTCGCGGGTGGGCTTGAAGCCGCGCGTGTCGTGCCACTTCACGCCCTTGCGCAGGTGGAAGGTGTAGACCTTGCCGTCGGCGGAGATCTCCCACTTCTCGGCCAGGCTCGCAACGACCTTGGTGCCGCCGCGTTCGAAGTCGACCAGGCGGTTGTAGACCGGCTCGGACGCGTCGAAGGAGGTGCCCGTGGTGTTGATGCCCGGGTAGAAATTCTCGGGGCTGCCTTCGGAGCAGAAGACCAATGTCTTGGCACCGGCGCCGGTGGCCGCCGCAATGGCGAGGGCCGCGATCGCGAAGTGTTTGCGATGGGGAATGAATGTCATGGCAGGTTCTCCTTGTGGGATGAAAGTGTCCCGGCTTTTAGCCGGCGGGCAACGCATTATCGGAAGTCGAAGCTCGGGGGAAACCCGAGGAGAGGAAGTCGTCCGCGAAGTGGCACGCGGCGATCCGGTCGCCGAGTTGTTGCGGCAGCGGCCGCTCTTGCCGGCAACGTTCCACCGCGTAGGGGCAGCGGCTGGAGAACACGCAGCCGGTGGGCGGATTCAGCGGCGAGGGCAGTTCGCCCTTGAGCACGATGCGCTGCACATTGCTCGTTCCCACTCCGGGCGTCGAAGCCAGCAGTGCCTGCGTGTACGGGTGCGCGGGCCGCGCGAAGATCGCTTCTTTCGGTCCCTGCTCCATCACATGGCCGAGGTACATCACCAGCACCTCATGCGCGATGTGCCGCACCACCGCGAGATCGTGAGAGATGAAAAGGTACGCAAGCTTGAACTCCTGCTGCAGATCCGACAGCAGATTCAGCACCTGCGCCTGGATCGATACGTCGAGTGCGGACACCGGCTCGTCCGCCACCAGAAGCTTGGGGTTGAGCATCAGCGCGCGGGCGATGGCGATGCGCTGGCGCTGGCCGCCGGAAAACATGTGCGGGTAGCGGTTGGCATACTCGGGGCGCAGCCCCACCTGCGCCAGCATTGCGCGCGCTTTCTCGGCGCGCTCGGCCTTGCCCATCGTGGTGTTGATCGCCAGCGGGTCTTCCAGCACCGCGCTGATTTTCTTGCGCGGGTTCAGCGAGGCATAGGGGTTCTGGAACACCAGTTGCACCGCTTGCCGCAGGCGTCGCCTGTCTTGCGGGGGCGTGTCAACCGCATTGCTCCCATCGAGCACCAACGTGCCGTCCGTGGGCTTTTCGATCAGCGCCACCATGCGGGCCAGCGTCGACTTGCCGCAGCCCGATTCGCCGACCACCGCCAGCGTCTTGCCGGCCTCGATGGCGAACGAAATGCCGCCCACTGCCTGCAGCTGAGTCGGCGCGCGGAACATGCCGCGCCGGATCTTGTAGACCTGCCGCAGGTCCCTGGCTTGGACGACGATGCTCATGCCGCGGCCTCCACGCGCACCGGGCCGTCGCGCTCGATCTCGGCGACGCGCTCCTTGTCGCCCAGCGGATAGTGGCAGCGCACCTGCCCGCCCTGCCACTCGCGCAGCTCGGGCCGGATGTTCATCGAGTGCTGCGTGGCATAGGCGCAGCGCGGCGCGAACAGGCAGCCCTGCGGGCGGTCGAACACGCCGGGCACCACGCCGGGAATGGTTGCAAGGCGCTGCCCCGCCGGTCCGCGCTCGGGCAATGCCGCCAGCAGCGCTTCGGTGTAGGGGTGCTGCGGATCGGAAAACAGTTCGGTGGTGGGCCGCTGCTCCATCACCTGGCCTGCGTACATCACCGCAACGCGCCGTGCCATCTCGCTCACCACGCCCATGTTGTGCGTGATCAGCACCAGCGCCATGCCGCGCTCTTGTTGCAGGTTGCGCAGCAGGTCGAGGATCTGCGCCTGGATCGTCACGTCGAGTGCCGTGGTCGGCTCGTCGGCGATCAGCAGGCGCGGGTTGCAGGAGATCGCCATCGCGATCATCACGCGCTGGTTCATGCCGCCCGACATCTGGTGCGGGTAGTCGTTCAGGCGGGTGTGCGCGCCCGGGATACCCACCTGCTCCAGCAACTCGATGGCGCGGGCCTTCGCACTGGCCTTGTCCAGCGGCGAGTGTTCGCGCAGGGCTTCGATCAATTGCCAGCCGATAGTGAAGCAGGGGTTCAGGCTGGTGGTGGGCTCCTGGAAGATCATCGCCATGTCCTTGCCCACGAGGCGGCGGCGCTCCCGGTCCGAGATGCCCAGCAGGTCGTGCCCGGCGAAGCGAAGCTTTTTCGCGCGCACGCGGCCCGGGTAGGCGATGAGCCCCATCAGCGCCATCATGGTGACGCTCTTGCCCGAACCCGATTCGCCGACGATGCCCAGCACCTCGCCCTCGTCAACGGTGAGGCTCACACCTTCGACGGCATGCATCACGCT
>JBKJOM010000222.1:0-3630 GCA_046595775.1 Ramlibacter sp.
CGCACGGTGCGGTGCGTCGGCGGCGCACCGTTTCCTGGTGGCAGCGCTGGGGCGGCAGTGATAGTACGAAGCACATGCCATGGAACGCGGCTTTCGCGACACTGGCCCTCGCCACGCTCGTCACGGTAATCTGGCGTGGCCGGGAAGTGCCTGATGCAAGGCTCGATAGCGCTTCGCCGACGGCGGCCAGTTTTGGGACGAAGCCGGCTGTCGCGACTGCGCCGCCCCTACCCGCAGCAGCACCAGCGCCCGAGACAGCTGCTGCGACGAAAGCGCCTCCTGCGGGCAAGCAGGTAGCGACCGATTCACCTCAGCGTCCCAAGCGGCCCGCGGCGAAGGAGCAACCGAGCCCGCCCACGGCCGCCGCGGAGTCGAAGCCGGCCCTGCAGGGAGAAGCCCGCGGGACTGCGGCCGAGGGTGCGGCGCAAGCTCCTGTCGCTGCCACTGTTACCACCAACCGCCGCGCAGCAGACGCGGCCGCTGGTGCGCTGCAAGACGAGGCAGCACGGGCCGCCCCGGCGCCGAGGATGGCGTCGCAATTCCAATCCGCTGTTGCCGGTCCGACTGCACTGCGCATCACATTCGGCAATCGCGTGGTCGATGCACCGCTTGCACCGTCTTCACGGATCACTGTGTTGATCGGCCGTGTGACTGCGACGAGCCCGGGCAGCGAACCGCTAGAAGCGCCGGTGGACACGCGTATAGAACTGCTGCGCGACGGCCTGTCCCTGGGCGTGCTGGAACTTGCGGGGTTGCAAGTGCGGTGGTCGCCCGTGCTCTCCGCCGAGCCCGGCCGTACGGCGCGCCCCGACGCTGCGCTGTTGCAGTCGCTGCGGGACGAACTCGCGCGGCTGGCCCGTTAGCGGTTCACGAACTTCGGCGGGCGCTTGTTCAGGAAGGCGTCCATGCCTTCCTTCTGGTCGGCCGTCGCGTAGAGCGAGTGGAAGAGGCGGCGCTCGAACATCACGCCATCGGACAGGCCGCTCTCGAAGGCGCGGTTGACGGATTCCTTGGCGGCGAAGACCGCCAGGCGCGGCATGTCGGCGATCGTGATCGCGGCGGCCAGCGCCTCATCCATCATCTTGTCCAGCGGCACCACGCGGCTCACGAGGCCGCAGCGCTCGGCTTCGTGGGCGTCCATCATGCGGGCGGTGAGCACCATGTCCATCGCCTTGCTCTTGCCCAGGGCGCGGGGCAGGCGCTGGGTGCCCCCGGCGCCGGGGATGATGCCGATCTTGATCTCGGGCTGGCCGAACTTCGCGTTCTCGGCGGCGATGATGAAGTCGCACATCATCGCCAGTTCGCAGCCGCCGCCGAGCGCGAAACCGCTCACGGCCGCGATCACCGGTTTTCGGATCGAGCGGATGGTTTCCCAGTTGCGCGTGATGAAGTCGCGGCCGTAGACGTCGGCGTATTCGTATTTCGCCATCGCGCTGATGTCGGCGCCGGCCGCAAAGGCCTTCTCGCTGCCCGTGACGATGATGCAGCCGATGGCGTCGTCGGCGTCGAACGCCTTGAGTGCAGCGCCGAGTTCATCCATCAACTGGTCGTTGAGGGCATTGAGCTGCTTGGGTCGGGTGAGGGTGACGATGCCGACCTTGCCGGCTTCGGTGCGCACCTGCACGCATTCATGGGTCATGGGGCTCTCCAGTGGCTTTCGTTCGACTATAACCAATGCGTTTCCATTGCCCGACCAGGCGGTTGGCCAATGGTAAAGTGGCCCGCTCAAGGAGACATCCGATGGCCGAGACCCCTGCCGAAACCACCGTCCTTTACGAAGCGCGAGGCGCGGTGGCGCTGGTCACGCTCAATCGCCCGCAGGCCCTCAACAGCTTCACGCGGCTGATGCACGAACAGCTATGGGCCGCGCTCGACCGCATCGAAGCCGACAAGGCGATCCGCGCCATGGTGATCACCGGCGCGGGACGCGGCTTTTGCGCCGGGGCGGACCTCTCCCAGTTCGACATGGAGCCCGGCCCCGACCTGGTGCGCCGCGCCGACCCGGGCCCGGTGATCGAGAAGCTGTTCAACCCGACGATCCGCAAGTTGCAGGCGCTTCGGGTGCCGACCATCGCCGCCGTCAACGGAGTGGCGGCCGGCGCCGGCGCATCGGTCGCCATGGCCTGCGACCTTGCGATTGCCTCGCCCGATGCCACGTTCGTCCAGGCGTTCGTCCGGTTGGGGCTGATCCCGGACGCGGGCGGCAGCTGGTTCCTCGTCAAGAAACTCGGGCTCGCGCGCGCCATGGGTTGCGCCGTGCTGGGCGAAAAGATCAGCGCGAAAGACGCCAGGGAATGGGGGATGATCTGGGACGTGGCCGCGGACGGCAAGGACAGTGTCCAGGCAGCCTTCGAGATCGCCGAGCGCCTTGCGCTGCTGCCGACCATGGGCCTCGTCGCGACCCGCAAGCTGCTCCGCGCCGCGGCCAGCAACGACTTGGACGCGCAGCTCGACCTGGAGCGCGACACGCAGTCCGCGCTCGGCAGGACCCACGATTTCATTGAAGGCGTGACGGCGTTCCGGGAGAAACGGCCCGCGCGCTTCAAGGGCGAATGATGCAGGCCTCCCAGCTCGCCGCGAAGGTTGGCGAATCGATGTTCGCCTTGGACCGCGCCAGCCGCGAGTTCATGCGAATGGAGCTCATCGCCTGCGAGCCGGGCCGCGCCTCGATGCGCATGACGGTGCGCGACGAGATGCTCAATGGCCACCTGATCTGCCATGGCGGCTTCATCTTCACGCTGGCCGATTCGACCTTCGCGTTCGCCTGCAACAGCCACAACAAGGTGGCGGTGGCGGCGGGCTGCAGCATCGAATTTCTCAAGCCCGGCCAGCTCGGCGACGTGCTGACTTGCGAAGGAGTGGAGCGTGTGCTGCAAGGCCGGTACGGCGTCTATGACATGAAGGTGAGCAACCAGCGCGGCGAAGTTGTGGCGATGTTCCGAGGCAAGAGCGCGCAGATCCAGGGCCATGTGATCCCTGTGGAGGGGGGCCAGGCATGAGCGGAAAGAGGCCGTTTGCGCTTGAGCCGATCGAGAAGGCATCCATCGACGAGCTGCGTGGGCTGCAGCTCAAGCGGCTGAAGTCGACGCTGTCGCATGCCTATGCCAATTCGCCGGTGTACCGGCGCAAGTTCGACGAAGCGGGCGTGCGTCCGGACGACTGCCAATCTCTGGCCGACCTCGCGAAGTTCCCGTTCACGACGAAGAAGGACCTGCGCGACAGCTATCCCTTTGGCATGTTCGCCGTGCCGCGCGAGCAATGCGTGCGCATCCACGCATCGAGCGGGACGACCGGCAAGCCGACGGTGGTGGGCTACACCCGCAACGATATCGACACCTGGTCGCATGTGATGGCGCGCAGCCTGCGCGCATCCGGCGCGCTCCAGGGCGACCTGGTGCATGTGAGCTACGGTTACGGCTTGTTCACCGGCGGGCTCGGCGCGCACTACGGCGCGGAGAAGCTCGGCCTGACGGTGGTGCCCTTCGGGGGCGGCCAGACCGAACGGCAGGTGCAACTGATCAACGACTTCCGGCCCGACATCATCATGGTGACGCCCAGCTACATGCTCGCCATCGCGGACGAGTTCGAGCGGCAGAAGCTCGACCCGCGCGCGTCGAGCCTGCGCCTGGG
>JBKJOM010000268.1:0-8854 GCA_046595775.1 Ramlibacter sp.
CTTCGGCAGCGCAGCACTGCGGGCTGCGATGGCCGCGTTCTTCAACTTCGTTCTGCTTGGCATAAATGATCCTGTGGGTCATGGTTATGCCTCAAACACAGAAATCAGGACAGGCTCGTTCGACGACCGCGAAGCGGGCTAGTTTTTGCGCCGATGCCGAAGCAGAACGCTAAGGAACGTCTGATCAACTCGCAAACGCGAGAGATTTGAAGGTCGTTGAACCTCGAAGCTCAGTCGATTTCATCGCTCAGGACTCCTGCAATTGATGTTTTCGCGCGTTTCGCGCACCTCACGCTGCATTCGGGCGCACCTGTCCCATCAGGTGCCTTCGCGCCATCCACAGATTCGACAGCGCGAACAGTGTGAGCAGGTGCGCCGTGTTCTTCTGCAACCCCCTGAAGCGCACTTTCGCCAGGCCGAACTGCCGCTTGATCACGCGGAACGGATGCTCGACTTTCGCGCGCACGCTGGCCTTGGTGTGCTCGCGCTTTTGCACTCGTGCTTTGGTCCTTCCCTCGGGCAGCTTGGCGATGTCGCTGGGCCGCGCGGCGATGTGCCACTTCACTTCACGCTGTACCCGGCTTTGCGCTCCTCGATAGCCCGAGTCGGCCCACACCTGCTGCTCTTTGCCGTGCAGCAGGTCGGCTACCTGCTCCACGTCCGCCTCGTTGGCCGCCGTCGTTGTGACGGTGTGCACCAGGCCACTTTCGGCATCCACACCAATGCGCGCCTTCATCCCGAAGTGCCACTGGTTGCCTTTCTTGGTCTGGTGCATCTCCGGGTCGCGCTCGCCCTTCTCGTTCTTGGTCGAGCTGGGCGCCGCGATGATCGTCGCGTCCACGATGCTGCCTCGCTTGAGCAAGAGGCCCTTGCGTGCCAACAAGGCGTTGACCTGCTTGAAGATGTCCTCGGCCAGGTCGGACTCCTCCAGCATGTGCCGGAAGTTCAGGATCGTCGTCTCGTCGGGGATCGGCTCGCTCAGCGCCAGCCCGGCGAAGTTGCGCAGCGAGGCGATCTCATACAGTGCCTCTTCCATCGCCGGGTCGGAGAGCGCGAACCAGTTCTGCATCAGGTGCACCCGCAGCATGGCTTCGATCGGGTAGGGCCTGCGGCCACGGCCGGCCACTGGGTAGTGCGGCTCGATCACCTTCAGCAGCGCCTTCCACGGCACCACCTGCTCCATCTCTTCGAGGAAGACCTCGCGCCGCGTCTTCTTCCTCTTGCCGGCGTACTCCGCATCCGCAAAGCTGATCTGGCTCATCGCTGCGCTCCTTTGCAAGATCAACGCGCCACGGCATGATCGGTGGACTTGTTCAGACTTTCCCTAAAGCACGAGGACCCTGACGCGACGAGCGTCAGGCGGCGCAGTAGGCCCGTGCCGGGCATCCACCCATCGCAAAATGGACCTACGAGTGTTCCTTGCGATCACGCGGGTGACCCAGGAGACCATCCGCATACTCCTGCCACCTCGCACCCTTTGGCAAGTCGGCAAAAACCCCGGCCTTCGCCTGATCCGCAACCCATTGCTGCTTGTCGGCAATGGCGCGGGCCATGAACGGCTCAAAGCCTGCTTCCTTCACCGTGTTGGCCGCTTCGCGCATCTCCTCGGCGCGGCGCTGGCCGTGTTGCACTACGCGGCTGAAGAAGTACGCGCCCTGCTCGTTCCAGTCGATGCTGGGAAAGGTTTCCTGCAAGGTGGGCAGCACATGGTCTTCCACACCATAAGCGCGCGCAGTCGAGTAGCTCTCGATCACGAGCGCTTCCAGGCCCTTGATCATCACGCTGCGGCACATCTTGATCGCACTGGACACGCCCAGCTTCTCGCTGACGGCCTTCGTGTCCATCCCCCACGATTGCAGCAGCTGCGACAGCTCCGCGGCACGTGCCCCGCCCAGCAACATCGGTACCTTGATGCCGTACGGGGGCACGGAGGTCATCACGCCAGCCTCCACATAGGAAGCACCTGCGCTGTCGACTGCCGAACCGGCATCCTGCTTCGTCGACGGGGAAGCGGAGTTGAAATCGAGGAAGATCGTGCCCGGCCGGATGAAGCGCGCGGCCTCCTGCGCGACGGCCAGCGTGTTCGATGCCGTCACCGCCGAGATGATGAAGTCGCTTGCCTCACACATGTCGCGCATCGAGCCGAAGGCCTCAACGCCCGCCTGCTGCGCATGCGCGAGCTGCGTCTCGCGCGTCGCCGGGTCGGTGAACTTCAAGTCCCACGCACCAATGGACTCCGCATGGGGTTTGAGCCCCGCCGAAAAAGTGCGGCCGACCTCGCCGTAGCCGATGAGTCCGATGCGCGTCACTTGCATGAGCCTTATCGTGCCACACCAAGCAGCCGGTCCAGCAGCTCGGGCGACGACAGCAGCTCATCAGCGCTACTCGCGTGAACCACCGTGCCGTGGTCGAGCACGATCGCGCTGTGCGAGATGCGAAGGATCGCCTGCGGATGCTGCTCGACGATGATCGCGGCCAGGCCCTCCTCACGCGTGATGCGCTCTATCGCCTTGAGCAATTCGGCAACGATGATCGGCGCCAGGCCTTCCAGCGGCTCGTCCAGCAACAGCAATTTGGGGTTGACCACCAGCGCGCGGCCCACCGCCAGCATCTGCTGCTCGCCGCCCGACAGTTGCGTGCCGAGATTCGCCCTGCGCTCGGCCAGGCGCGGAAACATCTCGTAGACGCGCGCGGGCGTCCAGCGCCCTGGCCGCTCGACGGCCGTCAGATTCTCGTGCACTGTCAGCGACTTGAAGATGTTGCGCTCCTGCGGCACCCAGCCGATGCCGGCCGCGGCGCGAAGGTGCGAAGGCAGCTTGTGCAAGACCGCATCGCCCAGCTTGATGCTGCCGGCGTGCATGCGCGTCGCGCCCGCCAGCGTGTTGATCAAGGTGGTCTTGCCCGTTCCATTTCGGCCGAGCAAGGCCATCGTCTTGCCTTCCGCGAGCGAGAACGACACAGTATTGAGCACAACCGCCTCGCCGTAGCCCGCGCTCAGGCCTTCGACCTGCAACAAGTCAGCCATGGGCCACCTCGCTTCCGAGGTAGACGGCCTTCACTTCGTCGTTCGCTGCGATTTCATCCGGCGTGCCTTCGGTCAGCACACCGCCGTTGACCAGCACCGTCATGCGATCGGCAAAGCTGAAGACAAGGTCCATGTCGTGCTCGATGAGCAGCACCGAGACGTCAGCGGGCAGCGCGGCGACGGTCTGGAACAACTCCTCGCGTTCGCCGGCAGGAACGCCCGCCACCGGCTCGTCCAGCAGCAGCACACGCGGCTCGCAAGCCAGCGCGATGGCGATCTCCAGCAACCGGCGCTTGCCATAGGCGAGGAACTCCGTGCGCTGGTCCATCACTTCGGTGAGATGGAACTGCGCAAGCAATTCTTCGCAACGCTGCGCGACATCGGCACGCGCACCCAAGGGCCGCCAGAAGCCGGCGCCCAGTCCGCGCTGCTGCGAGACAACGAGCGCAAGCGTCTGCAGCGGCGTCATGGACGCGAACAACTGGTTGATCTGGAAGGTGCGCACCATGCCGCGCCGCACGCGCAGGTGCGGAGCGAGCGCGCTGATGTCCTCGCCCTCGAGCACGATGCGGCCCGCAGTCGGCGCGAGGACGCCGGTCAGCAGGTTGATCAAGGTGGTCTTGCCGGCGCCGTTCGGGCCGATCAGCGCGTGGCGCGCGCCACGCCGCACATCCAGTGTCACGTTGTTGGTGGCCGTGATGCCGCCGAACTTCTTTTGCAGCCCCTGCGCGGAGAGAACGATGTCGCTCATCGCGCGCTCCCCCGCTTCCACCAGGTCCACGGCTTGAGCAGGCGTTCACGCCCGACCAGCACCAGCACCACGAGGAAGAGGCCCAGCCAGAACGTCCAGTACTGCGGCGTGATCGACGAGAGCGCGTCCTGCATCAGCTTGAACACGACTGCCCCCAGCACGCCGCCATACAGCCAGCCCGTGCCACCCACCACCAGCATCAGCATCAGGTCGGCGGAGCGGTGGAACTCGAAGACATCGAGCGAGGAAAAGCCCGAGGTCTGGGTAAACAGCGCGCCGGCCGCGCCCGCCATCGCTGCGGCGATGGTGTAGATGGCCACGATGCGTGCATGGACCGGAATGCCGATCGCCATTGCGCGCAGCCGGTTGTCGCGAATCGCCTCCAGCGTCGCGCCGAAGGGCGAGTTCACGATGCGCCTCGCAATCGCGAACAGAACCAGAAGCACGAGCAGCGAGTAGTACGAGGCGGTGCGCCCCGCGAGATCGAACTCGAACTTGCCGAGCAACGGCGAGAACATCAGGCCCTGAATGCCGTCGGTGCCGCCGGTCAGCCAGTCGAGCTTGTTGGCCAGCTCCAGCAGGATCAATGCAACGCCGAGAGTCACCATCAGGCGCGTGAGGTCACTGCCGCGCAGCACGGTGAAACTGGCGGCCATGCCCAGCACTGCGGCTGCGGCCATCGAGACCACCAATCCGAGGTGCGGATCGGGATTGACATGCTTGCAGAACAAGGCCGCGGTATAGGCGCCCAGGCCGAAAAAGGCAGCGTGGCCAAGCGAGACGATGCCGGTGAAGCCGAGCACCAGGTCGAGCGAGACCGCGAACAGCGCGACGATCGCGATCTCGTTGACCATGAGCGCGTAGCTGGGCAACAGCACCGGCACCGCGAAGGCGAGCAGCCACAGCACCGGCTCCCACGGCTTGATGCGGCTGGCGCGCGACAGGGATTGCTGGGCCGCAGTCACGTCTTGCCGCCCTGCCGCACGAACAGGCCCTGCGGCCGCCACAACAGGATCACGATCATCAGGCTGTAGACGATGAACGCGCCCATCTTGGGGATGTAGTACTTGCCCGCCACGTCGGCGATGCCCAGCAGCAGCGCGGCCAGCAGCGGCCCCGTGATCGACGAGGTGCCGCCGACTGCCACGACGATCAGGAAATAGATCATGAACTTGAGCGGGAAGCTCGGGTCCATGCCCAGCACCTCTGCGCCCAATGCGCCGCCGAGTCCGGCCAGGCCCGAGCCGAACGCGAACGTGGACAGGAACACGATGTTCACGTTGATCCCCATGCCCGCGGCCACGCGCTGGTCGTCCACTGAGGCGCGCAGGCGGCTGCCGAAGCGCGTCTTCGCCAGGATGTATTGCAGCAGCACGGTGAGCGCCGCGCACACCGCGATTATGAAGAGGCGGTAGTGCCCCATGCCCAGAATCCAGTCGCCGCTGCCGATTTCAGTGCGGCCCTTGAGCCACGCGGGCAGTTGCACGATCTGCTGCGTGGAGCCCACAAAGTAGTCGACCGCCGCCACCGCCATGAACACCAGCCCGATGGAGAACAGCACCTGGTCAAGGTGTGGCTTGTTGTACAGCGGCCGGTACAAGGTGCGCTCAAGCACCGCACCGATCAGCGCCGCACCCGCGAACGCCAGCGGCAGGCAAACGAGGAAGGGAACGCCCAGCCGCTGCATCAGCAACACGGTGATGTATCCGCCCACCATGGCAAATGCGCCATGGGCGAGGTTGATGAAGTTCATCAAACCCATCGTCACCGCCAGGCCGACAGCGAGGATGAACAGCAGCATGCCGTAGGCGATGCCGTCGAAGAGGATGGTGAGCATGGGCTTCTTTCTCCCTCCCCTTCGGGGGAGAGCTGGGGTGGGGGCACGCATCGCGCGCCGCCCCCATCCCAGCCTTCCCCCGGAGGGGGAAGGAGCGATTCAGGTTACTTGCTCTTGCCCGGGTCCTTGACGTCCTTGATCACGTCGAACTCCACGTTGTACAGCTGCCCGTCCTTCTTCTCCACCTTGCGCAGGTACACGTTGTGGACGATGTCGCGTGTCTGCGCGTCGACGAACACCGGGCCGCGCGGGCTCTCGAAGATCTGGCCCTTCATCGCGGCCAGCAGCGCATCGCCACCGCCCTTGCCGCCAGTCTTCTTCAACGCCTCGTAGATCACGCGCATGCCGTCGTAGCCGCCGACGGCCATGAAGTTGGGACGCATGCCCTTGTTGGCTTTGCCGAATTCGGCAACGAACTTCTTGTTGGCTGCGGAAGGATGCGCGGCGGAGTAGTGGTGCGAGGTGACCACGCCCAGCGCGCCATCGCCCATGTCGTTGAGCTGGTCGTCGTCCGTCACGTCGCCGGTGGCGATCAGCCGGATGCCGGCCTTGTCCATCCCGCGCTCGAGGAACTGCTTCATCACCGCCGAGCCGGCACCCGAAGGCACGAAGACGAACAGCGCGTCGGGCTTCAAGTCGCGCACCTTCTGCAGGAACGGCGCGAAGTCGGGGTTGCGCAGCGGCACGCGCAGCTTCTCGGTGACCTTGCCGCCGTTAAAGGTGAAGCGGTCGCTGAAGTACTTTTCAGCGTCGATGCCCGGGCCGTAGTCGCTGACCAGGCTTACAACGGATTTGATGCCGTTCTTGGGCGCCCAGTCAGCCATCGCCACCGACACCTGCGGCAGCGTGAAGCTGGTGCGCACCACATAGGGCGAAGCTTCGGTAATGCTCGAAGTTGCGGCGGCCATCACAACCAATGGCGTCTTTGATTGCGTGGCGATCGGCGCGACTGCCAGCGCCGAAGGCGTGATGCCAAAACCGGCGAGCACATCCACCTTGTCGTTCACCACCAGCTCCTGCGCGACGCGGCGCGTCACATCCGGCAGGCTGGTGTCGTCCTTCAGGATGATTTCCACCTTGCGGCCCGCGACGGTGCTTCCGTTCTGCGCGACCCACAGCTTCACCGCCGCGTCGATCTGGCGGCCGGTGGTGGCCTGCTGGCCAGTCATGGGCAGGATCAGGCCGATCTTGAAAGGCGTGCCCTGGGCCAAGGCGATTCCGCTTGCGCAAAGCGCTGCGGTTGCGAGCGCGGTGCGCAGGAAGATTCTCTTTTGCATGGTGTCTCCTAGAAGTCTGGTGGAACCGGGCGGCAGGGGGCGGACGCTGCAACGGCAGTGCGCATTCTCGGCCCGAGCGCGTCCTGAAGGCAGAGCCCGGCCGTGTCTAGCAGTTATGCGCATTTGAAATAGCGAACTTGCGGCTATGGCGAAAGGTCAGGCCTTTGGCGGATCAGGCTCACCCCGGGCATGTGTTGCTCATTGCGGTGGAGCACAGCGTCACGCAGGTTGCGCTGTGCGATGCGCGAGTGTTCGCGCATCAGCGACTCCGCCCGGGCGCCTTCGCGGCGGCCGATGGCATCGAGCACCTGCCGATGCTGGTCCTGCGCAACGATCAACATGTCGCGCGAACGTGCCGAATTCGCCTGCACGATCACGAAGGCCGAGGGCGATGCGAAAGGCAGGCTCACCACCCGCGCCAGCTCGCGCCGGATGACTTCGCTGTCGGCCATGTCGGCCAGCAGGTTGTGAAAGAGCTCGTTCAGCTCGACATAGCGCGCGAAGGCCTCGTCGTTCAGGCGCGGCTTGGCCAGCACCTTGTCAATTTGTGCCAGGCAGTCGTGCGCCTGCGCAAGCGCCTCGGTCGGCGCACCGCGTTCGGCGGCCAGCCGCGCAGCCAGCCCTTCCGTGGTTCCGCGCAGTTCGATCGCATCCGCCACGTCGCGCTCGGAAAAAATCCGCACGGCATATCCGCCACCGGGCAATGCCTGCAACAGCCCCTCCTGCTCCAGCCGCATCAGCGCCGCACGGATCGGGGTGCGCGACACGCCCAGCCGTTCGACGATAGCGAGCTCGGCAATGCGCGCGCCCGCGGGCAGGTCTCCTGCCAGGATCATCTCGCGCAGCCGCAGCTGGGCCTTCAGGGCCTGCGACCCTTGCTCCGCGGCGACGACCGGGACTCGTGCGTTCAAACCGATTCCTTCGCGGCGCAATGTATACAGAACGGCCAGAAATGCCGAAGTTGGATGGCAGCTATGCCTCTGTAGCTACCCCGCCTCGCTTGTCCGCATTGTATACATCCAGTATCCTCGCAGCATCCCTGGAGCTCCCCGATGTTTCCTAAAAACGCCTGGTACGTCGCCGCCACGCCTGACGAAATCGACGAGAAGCCGCTGGGCCGCACGGTCTGCAACGAGAAGATCGTGTTCTGGCGGCCGGCCGCCGGCCAGGTGGCGGCGCTCGAGGACTTCTGCCCGCATCGAGGCGCCGCGCTGTCGCTGGGCCAGGTCTGCGAGGGCCTGCTCGTCTGCGGGTATCACGGGCTGGCAATGGGTTGCGAAGGCAAGACCATCTCCATGCCCGGCCAGCGCGTCGGCGGTTTCCCGAAGATCCGCGCGTACCCGGTGATCGAGCGGTACGGCTTCATCTGGGTGTGGCCCGGCGACGCCGCTCAGGCCGACCCGGCGAAACTCCAGCACCTCGAATGGGCCGAGAGCCCCGAGTGGGCCTACGGCGGCGGCCTGTACCACATCGACTGCGACTACCGGCTGATGGTCGACAACCTGATGGACCTGACGCACGAGACCTACGTGCACACCACCAGCATCGGCCAGAAGGAGATCGACGAGACGCCGGTGGCGACCAAGACCGAAGGCGACCACGTGATCACCAGCCGCTTCATGGACAAAGTGATGCCACCGCCGTTCTGGAAAGCCAACCTGCGCGGCAATGGCCTGCCCGACGACGTGCCGGTGGACCGCTGGCAGGTCTGCCACTTCCATCCGCCCAGCCACATCCTGATCGAAGTGGGTGTGGCGCTCGCCGACAAGGGCGGCTACAACGCCGAGGCGAAGGACAAGGTGTACAGCATCGTGGTGGACTTCCTCACCCCCGAGACCGACACGACCATGTGGTACTTCTGGGGCATGGCGCGCAACTTCAACGTCAAGGACAAGGCGCTCACGGCGCAGATCAAGGACGGCCAGGCCCGAGTGTTCGACGAAGACACGCAGGTGCTCGAGGCG
>JBKJOM010000076.1:0-16056 GCA_046595775.1 Ramlibacter sp.
CCGAGACATGGAAAGCGCCAGCGCGATTGCGTTCTTCGTGCGGCATGGGCTGCTAGGCGTGGCCGAACCCCTTCCGAAACGACATCGGCATTGCTATCGGCAGCGCTTCGCTTTTGGGGAGTCGCATGACAATGACGACGCGATGGTGCTAAGCGGAGATTACTTCTTCGTGCATCCGTCGTTTCGCGAATGGATCCAGTCGCTCCCGGAGCAACTGCATGATCGGCTGACGCAGCACGCGGTCGGCGTGATTGGCGAAGGCATGCCGTTTGAGCCCCAGCCGCCGCTGGTGCGTGTGGCATTGAACGACGGCAGCCCCATCGTCTTTCTCAAGCCCGGCCAGCGCTTGGAGCCCGTCAGTCGCGACACGAAGCGGTCCGCCCCCTTGCGATTTCTATTCCTTGTCCTATGTGCCTGCAAGGCGCGCAACGCACCCCGTGCGAGCTATTCCGAGCTGACAGAAATGCGCAATTGCCTGGAGCCAGGCGACAAGCGGGGTACGCTCGTTCGTCTGGATTGGCCTATCGACGCGGCTGCCGAAGCCAAATTTCGAGAATGGCAAAGAGAGATCAACGGCGACCCCAAGGTGCGCGAGTTCCATCGCGTGTTCGGCAACGGGCGCATCAAGCGAGTTGCAAAAGGTGCGAAACGACCGCCAAAGAAGAAAGAGCCGTTCTTGTCGGTGACGGTGCGTAGCGGCGCCGGTACGGCAACAGAAGTCTATTTTCCGTGGCTTTCGATGGACGACGTCGACGTCGCCGACGAATTGATGCGTGCTGTCTACGGCGCAGATTTTCAGACCGCAAAGGCGCATTGAATTGAAGGATTGCCGCGATGGCTATATGCAATTTGCGTTACGTAAACAGCAGTGGCCATTGGTGTTTTTTTCTTGGGCGTAGGAGCCTGAATCCTGTTTTCCTTTTCGTGACACCGCTCTTCTATCAGGTCAAGGTTTTCGTCGAAAGCGCGCAATCGACAAGTTCCGGGGATGCGCAATCTACGGCCACGCCAAGTCATTGAAATTGCTCCGCAAATGAGCACTCCCGACACTTGATCGCAGAGCGCATTGTCGAAAGTCTTTCGCATCCCTGCGTTGCTCCATTGCTCTGGCGTTCAGCGGGCCGTCTCCTGGAACACCCTTGTCGATTGGGACCAGCGATTTCGGGTCACCGTTTCAGCTTCCGACAGCCTTGGAGTTTGGCACCTGCGATTGCCCATGCTTCCTATTGCTGGAAGCGAACGTGACGCGGTGAGATGCAGGCTCCTGCGGCGCTGCGGAAACCTGGACGACGGTTTCAGTGCCGTGCGCTCACAGCGCGTCGACCTTGCCCGGGTCCGGCTTCTCCAGCCACTCCTGGAATTCATCGGCCAGTTGCGCGCTCGCGGACACTGCGGCATTCCAGGCCGCCATGCGCGACTTCAGGTCGGCGCCGTAGCGAGCGAAGTCGGTGCGGTCGGGCAACTTGCCGTTGGGCAAGTGCTTGACCCACTGCGGATCGGGCGCGAGCACCACGGTGTTGTCGAGGAAGTGCGTTGGGCCGTGGCGCCACTTGAAGCCCTTATCGAGCCAGCCCGGCACCACCGACCTCTGGAAGTGCGGGTAGAGCACCAGCGGGCCTTCGCCGCCGACGTTGTAGTCGAGGTGCAGGTGGTAGTCGGTGATGCCGCCGTCCCAGTAAGCACCTTGCGGAGCGCCCGGTATGTTGTGGATCGCCTTCAGCACGAAGGGGATCGAGCAACTGGCTTGCAGGGCGCGATTGAAGTTTTCCTCCGACAGCGACACGTGGCGCGTTCGGTAGTCGGCTGTCGCGAACGGCAGCACCTCGCCGCTGGAGAACACCACGCGCTCCAGCCACGCGCCCATCGCCTTGCGGTGCACGCTGTTCGTGACGAAGGCGCCAAGGTAGCCGAGTGGCGTGCGCAACTTGTGTTCGCGCCCCAGCACATGGCGGCCACGCGAGGTGACGATGTGCAGCCTGTAGCGCCGGTGGCCCAGCACTTCGCGCACGCGCCCGCCGTAGAAGTCTTGCAGGTTGCGGCCGAATCGCTCGCTCACATGCGCGGCGGTCGGCGACTTGCGGCCCGGCTCGAGCTCGTACTCTTGCGCGATGTAGTCGCGCTCGAGGCGCAGGAATGCTTCGTCCGATCGATCGAGGCAGGCCGTCGCCATGCGCCACGCACCAATCGACGCCCCGACCAGGTCGACCGGCTGCGATGAGCGGGTGAGCCAGTCGCCGAAGATGAATCGATCCAGCGGCCCGAGGACGAGGCCCTTGGGTCCACCGGCCGCGCCCGGCACCACGCCCACGTCGCCGGGCTGCAAGCCGTTTTCGCCGATGTGTTGCCGCGCCCGGGGCCCGGCGTAAATGCGAAGGGCGTTCATGCGTTCATTGTGCGCTTGCGCCTATTTGCGCGGGCCCTGCAGCTTCGCGAAAGCGCCTGCCATGGTGGTGCTCGACGGAGCGTCCTGTTTCGGCGCGCGTTGCCCGCGGCCGGCGCCCTCGAAGCGGTTGTCGCGCGGACCGTCGCGCCGGGGCGACTCGCCCAGCTTCATGGTCAGCGAAATGCGCTTGCGGGCCACGTCCACCTCCAGCACCTTCACCTTCACAACGTCGCCGGTCTTTACGATCTCACGCGCATCGTTGACGAACTTGTGCGCCAGCTGGCTCACATGGACCAGGCCGTCCTGGTGCACCCCGAGGTCGACAAAAGCGCCGAAAGCCGCCACGTTGCTCACCGTGCCCTCCAGCAACATGCCTTCGCGCAAGTCAGAGATGTCGTCCACGCCGTCGTTGAATCGTGCCACCTTGAAGTCGGGACGCGGGTCGCGGCCAGGCTTTTCCAACTCGCCCAGGATGTCCTTCACGGTGATCACGCCAAACCGTTCATTGGCGAACAGCTCGGGCTTGAGCGTCTTGAGCATTTCGGCGCGTCCCATCAGCTCCTGCACCGGCTTGCCGGTGGTGGCGAGCATCTTCTCGATCACTGGATAGGTCTCCGGGTGCACGCCCGTCATGTCGAGAGGGTTGTCTCCGCCGCGAATGCGCAGGAACCCCGCGCTCTGCTCGAACGTCTTGGCGCCCAGCCCGCTGACTTCCATCAGTTGCTGGCGGCTGCGGAAGGCGCCGTTCGCCTCGCGCCAGCGCACGACGGCCTTTGCGACGCCCGATGAAAGACCGGAGACGCGCGACAACAACGGAACGCTCGCGGTGTTGAGATCCACGCCCACCGAGTTCACGCAGTCTTCCACCACGGCATCGGGCGTTCGGGCAAGTTCACTCTGGTTCACATCATGCTGGTATTGGCCGACGCCGATCGACTTGGGATCGATCTTCACGAGTTCCGCGAGAGGGTCCTGCAGGCGCCGCGCGATGCTGGCGGCGCCGCGCAGGCTCACGTCCACATCGGGCATCTCCTGCGAGGCGAACTCGCTGGCCGAATAGACCGAAGCGCCGGCTTCGCTCACGACAATGCGTTGCATGCCGGGTAATTCATCGGCCAGGCGCTTCATCAGGTCGGCGGCGAGCTTCTCGGTCTCGCGGCTGGCGGTGCCGTTGCCGATGGCGATCAGCGACACCTGGTGCTCGCGGCACAACAGCGTCAACTGGTGCAGTGCGCCTTCCCAGTCGCGGCGCGGCTCGTGCGGAAAGACGGTGGACGTGTCCACGAGCTTGCCGGTTGCATCGACAACCGCCACTTTCACGCCGGTGCGAATGCCGGGGTCCAGCCCCATCACGACGCGCGGCCCCGCAGGCGCGGCAAGCAACAGGTCGCGCAGGTTGTCGGCGAAAATCTTGATCGCCACCTTCTCGGCTTCTTCGCGCAATCGCGTGAACAGGTCGCGTTCGGTCGAGAGCGACAACTTGACTCGCCAGGTCCAGGCGACGCACTTGCGCAGCAGATCGTCGGCGGCGCGGCCCCGATGGCTCCAGCCCAGATAGAGTGCAATTTTTCCTTCAGCGAGAGACGGTTTGCCCGGCTCGGGCTCGACCGGCAACACCAGCCTGGCATCCAGCACTTCGAGTTGTCGCGCGCGGAACACAGCCAGCGCGCGATGCGAAGGGACGCGGCCGATCGGCTCGTCGTAGTCAAAATAGTCGCGGAACTTGGCGACATCGGCGTGGTTTTCGTCCTTGCCGGTCGCCAGCTTCGATTTGAACAGGCCCTCGGTCCACAGCCACTCGCGCAGCTCTTGTACGAGCGCAGGCGCCTCGGCCCAGCGTTCCGAGAGGATGTCGCGCACGCCATCGAGCACGGCTGGCACGGTCGTGAAGTCTTCGCCGCCCTCGCCTTTCTCCGGCTTTACGAAGGCTTGGGCCTGCACGGCGGGATCGAGCGTCGGCTCGGCGAAGAGCCGGTTGGCCAGCGGTTCGATGCCCGCCTCACGTGCGATCTGTCCTTTGGTGCGGCGTCTTGGCTTGTACGGCAGGTACAGGTCTTCCAGTTCCTGCTTGGTGGGCGCGGCCTCGATCGCAGCACGCAGTTCGTTCTTGAGCTTGCCCTGCTCGTCGATGCTCTTGAGCACGGCTTCACGCCGGTCTTCCAGCTCACGCAGGTAGGAAAGGCGCGCTTCAAGTTCGCGCAGGTGGATATCGTCGAGGCCACCGGTGGCCTCCTTGCGGTAGGGGGCGTTGAAAGGCACCGTGGCACCGCCATCGAGCAGGTCCATCGCCGCCCGAACCTGCTGCTCCTGGACACGGAGTTCGGCGGCGATCTGCCTGAGGATTTTTTGCATTGGTAAAGCGGATCTGCCTTCGAGGACGGGCGAGTTTGCCACAGCGGGCCCACACCCGATCGGGGCTTCGACTGACACGGCGTTACCGGTCGGAATTCCAAGATAGGTCATCCGCCTGCAAGGAGACATAACAATGCGTGCCCGCCTCCTATTCATCGTCATAGCCGTATTCTTCACCGGTGCCATCGCTGTCCAGAACTGGCCCGAATTCGCCCGCTCCGCGCCAATGAGCATCGGCCCGTTCTCCATGGACATGTCGCTGGGCCTGCTGATGCTCACCTTGCTGGGCATCGCGCTGGCCGTGTTGCTGGTCAGCAGCGCGACGCTCGAATCGCGCCACCTGCTTGAGCATCGCAAGCATGCGCGCGCGCTGCACGCCCAGCGTGAGCTGGCGGAGAACGCCGAAGCATCGCGCTTCACCGACCTGCGCACGCACCTGGACAGCCACCTGAAGGAGAGCCGCCAGCGCGACGCCATCGTGGCAAGTGAATTCGAAAGGACCGTCCTGCAGAGCCAGCGCGAGCTGCGCGGGCAGATCGAGCAGCTCAACCACATGATGGCGACGCGCCTGGGTGAACTCGAAGGCCGCCTTGGTCCGCGGACCTTGCACGTGGAGCCTGCGCTGGCTCCGAGCGATGTTCCGGTGCGCGACCGGGTCCGCCTGTAAGGACAGCCCGCGTGGTGCGACCTACGGGCTAACGCCCAAGGAGCACCATGCGAACCCTGATCTCCGGCCTAGGCATCGTCACTGCCCTGTTGGCGAGCGCTGTACAGGCCGCGCCACCCGCCTGCAAGGCGGAATCGGCCAAGTCGCTCACGCCTGTGATCGAGCTCTACACCTCCGAAGGTTGCAGCTCGTGCCCTCCCGCAGATCGCTGGGTTTCGACGCTCAAGCCCGTGGTGGCCAGCGGTCGCGCCGTCGTGCAGGCCTTCCACGTGGGGTATTGGGATTACATCGGTTGGGTCGACCGTTTTGCCACACCGGCCTACACGACGCGCCAGCGACAGATCGCGAGCTGGAACGGTTTGTCCACGGTCTACACGCCTCAAGTGACTCGCAACGGCCAAGACTGGCGCGACTATGCGGGTGCGCTCGGTTCGAGTGAGCCTGCCAAGGCCTCCATCGTGTTGCAGCAGACAGCGCCCGACTCCTTCAACGCCAGCGTCACCCCCGGTGAAAGCGTCGGTGCATGGAGTGCCTACTGGACCGTGACCGAACATTCGCACAGCAGCAAAGTGAAAGCTGGCGAGAACGCGGGCGAGTTGTTGCAGCACGATTTCGTTGTGCGCCAGTACGTGCCGCTCGGTGACTACCGCGGCGCATCGATGGTCAACCTGCGCGCGGTTGCCGGGCAACCGGCCCATCCGAGGCAAGTGAACCTGGTTGTCTTCGATCCACGCACGGGCCGAACGCTGCAAGCGCTGAGCTTGAGCTGTCCCGCTTAACTTACACGACGTCACGGGGCTACACTGCCTCCAATGGCGACGCTGCGCCGCGCACTGCGGCACTTTGTGACCGGGCTCCTGGCCCTGGTCTTGCTCTTCGAGGAGTGGGGATGGGAGCCGCTCGCGGCCCTGCTCGCGCGGCTGGGGCGCCTGCCCATCTTCGCCCGGCTGGAACGTGGCATCCGCGCTTTGCCGCCCTGGGCCGCGTTGGCAACTTTCGCGATTCCGGCGCTTGCGCTGCTGCCCATCAAGTTGCTTGCCCTGTACTTCATCGGCAAGGGCCACGCGATGATGGGCGTGATCGTGCTGCTGCTCGCGAAGCTGACGGGCACTGCCGTGCTCGCCTGGCTTTTCATGCTCACGCAACCCACGTTGATGCGTCTGCGCTGGTTCGCCCATTGGTATCCGCGCTGGAAAGCGTGGAAGGACCGCTTGATGGAACAACTGCGGCAGTCGCCTCTCTGGCGCACGGCCCGCCGTACTCGCGAACGAGTCCGCGAGCAATGGACCGGCTTCAAGCGCCGCCACGGGCTGGGCGACAACCCCTGAATCAGTCGAACAGGCCGGGCCCGTCGCCCAATTGCGCTTTCTCGATCTCGAGCATCATCAGTTTGGTGGCGACACCACCGTCCGCGGAAAATCCGCCGCCCGCATTGTGGGCGGCAAGCACCCGGTGGCAAGGCACCACCGGCGCGAAAGGGTTGTGCCCCAGCGCCTGTCCCACCGCGCGCGCCGCGCCCGGATCGCCGGTCTTGCGCGCGACCTCGCCATAGGTGAGCGTGCGGCCCGGCGGTATCGCGCGGGTCACGGCATAAACCTGCTGGTTGAATTCGGGCACGCCGGTCATGTCGAGCGGGACATCGAGCAGGTCGTCATGCTCACCTTCCAGCAGTCGCTGGATCCGCCCGATGACGGCGCCGACCCATCGCGGGGGCTCACCGGGCAGGGCACCCGGCACATGCCGCTGCAAGCGAGTGACCGTGCGGACATCGTCTTGCTCGGGCAGCTGCACGGCCACAATCTCCTGCGACGACCATGCGATTCCGCAGCCGCCAATCGCCGTCGGAAACACGCAGACGCCAGCCTCTTGCGTCACTCTGGTCAAGCCGCTTCGGCCTTGCGCAGCACGTAGCCCAGGCGCGGGAAGTGCACGTGCACAACACCCGTACGCGCGTCTTCGCGCTGCAAGGTGTAGTGGGTGCGCGTAGCAGCCAGCAGCACACCTTCCGTCGATTCGGAGCCGAAGGTTTCGGGCGTGATCGTGACGCGCGTGCCGAGCGCGATGCCATGGTCATCCTGGAAGGCGCTGTCGATCAGCAGGTTCTGGCCCGCGGGCATCGGCTGCGCGTTGTGCGCGACCGTCACCGCATCGGCCGAGCTCAGCTTGTCCGGGATGCCGTGGCCAAGCGCGGCCATCCGGTCCATCCATTCGCCCACCGCGGGCGTCGTGGCCAGGATGTCGGCAAGCGGCGTCACCTGCACCCGCGTGTACCAGAGCGAGTGATAGGTGGCGAAGTCGGCAACGCAGGGTTCCAGCCCGAACAGGAAGTCGTGCTCCTCGGCCATGTTCGCGATGCGGCGCAGGTAGGAGCGATAGGCCGAAGTCGCATCGCCGGGACGCAGCCGGATCATGTTGCTGCTCATGGCCTTGCGGTCTTCGGAGAACGCTTTCGCCGCTTCAGGGGGCGCCTTGGCAAAAACATGCGCGGCCCCCTTGGGTTGCAGGTTGTAGCCCATCGCCGCCCAGAACAAGGTGGTGTCGGCCCATTGCGCGAAGACCCGGGCGACACCCTTGAGGTGTGGCGGGAACAGCGTTGGCTCGGGCTGCACGTGTTCCAGCACGTCGCAGATGAGCGCGCTGTCGCAATAGACGTCGGCGCCGACCTGCAGGAACGGTGTCTTGCGGTAGCCGCCTGTCAACGCGACCACGTCTGGCTTTGGCATGATCGCCGGGATCAGCACTGACCTCCAGGCGAGATTCTTGTAGCCCAGGACCAGCCGGATCTTTTCCGAGAAGGGCGAACTGGGGTAGTGGTGCAGGATCAGGTCGGTCATGGAATTTCCTGGCGGGGCATGGCCCGCTCGATGATGGTGTCGAAGTCAGTCGTGGCGGCCAGCGTGCCGAAAGCCTGTCCCCAGTTGCCGGCCAGGCGCGAATCGC
The DNA here is from genome assembly GCA_046595775.1 of Ramlibacter sp. Classification (GTDB taxonomy): domain Bacteria; phylum Pseudomonadota; class Gammaproteobacteria; order Burkholderiales; family Burkholderiaceae_C; genus Ramlibacter. The sequence continues at coordinate 8,343 of JBKJOM010000076.1, forward strand.
AGAATGCTTCGAAAACGGCCGCTGGCGCGGTCTGTTGCAGCAATGCAGCCTGCACCGCCAGCGCGACATCCTGAGCGAGGCGGCGTGCTTCCACTTCGCTGGCCATCTCCTGGACGCGCAGGGGCAGCGCCTTGGCGAGTCGGTCGAGTGCAGAATGCGCACCTTTCGCGGCTGCGAGCTCCTGCGCAAACGCGGCGCCGGCGTCTGCCTTTCGCACGGCGCGTAGCAGGTCCAGTGCCATGATGTTGCCCGCGCCTTCCCAGATGGAATTGAGCGGCATCTCGCGGTAGATGCGGGCCATGATGCCTTCGCCGCCCTCCTCCACGTAGCCGTTGCCGCCCATGCACTCCATCGCTTCCTGGGCGAAGTGCGATCCGCGCTTGCAAATCCAGAACTTGGCGATCGGCGTGAGGAGGCGTGCCATCGCTGCTTCGTGCGCATCGCCCGCGCGGTCGAAGGCCCGCGCCAGCCGTACGGCCAGCGCTGTGGCGGCTTCCGACTCGAGCGCGAGGTCGGCCAGCACATTTCGCATCAGGGGCTGGTCGATCAAGCGCTTGCCGAAGGCTTCGCGTTGTGCCGTGTGGTTCAGTGCGATCGACAATGCCTGGCGCATCAGCCCGCTGGTGCCCAACGCGCAATCCAGGCGCGTCATCGTGCCCATTTCCAGGATTTGCGGAACGCCGCGCCCCTCCTCGCCGACCAGCCACGCAGTCGCGTCGTCGAACTCGACTTCGGAACTCGCATTGGCCTTGTTGCCCAGCTTGTCCTTCAGTCTCTGGATGCGGATGGCATTGAGCGATCCGTCCGGCAACACGCGCGGCAGGAAGAAGCAGGTGAGGCCCTGCGGTGCCTGCGCCAGCACCAGGAACGCATCGCACATCGGCGCGGAAAGGAACCACTTGTGCCCGGTAAGGCGATAGCGGGGCCCCCAACTGTCGCTGCCATCGGGCACAGCGCGGGTGGTGTTCGCCCGTACGTCCGAGCCCCCCTGCTTCTCGGTCATGCCCATGCCCATCGTCAACCCGGGCTTGTCGCGCCAGAGCTTGAGCTGGGGGTTGTATTCACGGGATGCGAGTTTCGGACCCCAATCGGCGTAGACCGCGCGATTCGCCCGCAATGCGGGCGTGACTGCATAAGTCATGGAAATCGGGCAAAGGATCGACGGCTCCAGCTCGGTGAACATCATGAAGCCCGCGGCACGCAACACGTGCGGTGATGCGCTGCCGTCCGTCCAGGCCGAACCGTGCAATCCGGCTTTCACCGCAGCCGCCATCAACGCGTGGTAGCTCGAATGGAACTCCACCTCGTCGATGCGATGACCGAAGCGGTCGTGCGTCCTGAGTTGCGGCGCGTGCACGTTGGCAAGCCGCGCATGCTTCTGCATTTCCGAACTGCCAAGGCGCTTGCCCAGGGCGGCCAGCGACGAGACATCCAGTGCCGGCGCATTGAACCTCAAGGCCGCGAGAAGCGCGCTGTTTCCTCCGAACAGGTCGTAATCCGCCAGCGGTACGGGCTGGTTGATGACTTGGTGCGTGGACTGCATGTGCTTGTCTGCCAGCGGCCGGTCGCGGGCGTTGATCCGCTAGATCAACTTGACCAGTTGCTTGCCGAAATTGCGGCCCTTGAGCAGGCCGAGGAATGCCTCCGGTGCCGACTCGATGCCTTGCGCCACCGACTCGCGCGGTCGCAACTTGCCGGTGCCCACCAGCGTGCCGAGTTCCGTCAACGCCTGCGGCCAGATTTCCATGTGCTCGCTGACGATGAAGCCCTCGAGCTTCAGCCGGTTGGTCAGCAGCAGTTGCGGATAGGTCATCGGAACCGGCTTGCCGTCGTACCCGGCGATCATCCCGCACAGCGCGATGCGGCCGAAGGCATTCATGCGCGTCATCACGGCGTCCATGACCATGCCACCCACGTTCTCGAAGTAGCCATCGATGCCTTGCGGACAGGCTTGCTTGAGCGCGGCAGCCAGCGATGCGGCATCCTTGTGTTCCTTGTAATCGACGCAGGCATCGAAGCCGAGTTCGTCCTTGACGTACTTACATTTGTCGGCGCCGCCCGCGACGCCGACAGCCCGCAGGCCACGCGCCCTGGCGAGTGCCCCGAAAGCACTTCCCACAGCGCCGGCCGCTGCACTGACGACGACCGTCTGGCCTTCCTTGGCGTCGATGATCTTCACGAGTCCGTACCAGGCCGTCACCCCCGGCATCCCGACGGCGCCCAGGTAGTGCGAGAGCGGCACATGCGTGGTGTCGACCTTGCGCAGCGCACCGACCATGTCTGCGCTCGCGACGCTGTACTCCTGCCAGCCGCCAAAGCCCACCACCTTGTCGCCCGGCTGGTACTTGGGCGACTTGCTCTCGACCACTTCGCCCACTGTCCCGCCTTGCATCACTTGACCCAGAGGCTGCGGCTGCGCGTAGCTCTTGGCGTCGTTCATGCGGCCGCGCATGTAGGGGTCGAGGCTGAGGAAGTGGTGGCGAACCAGCACTTGCCCGTCCTGCAACGCCGGCGTGTCCGCAGTGACCAGCTTGAAGTTGGAAGCGGCGGCTTCGCCTTGAGGGCGGTTGTCCAGATGGATCTGCTTGTTCTGGGGCATGGTGCTCTTTCGAAAGTCAGTCGGTGGAGATCACGTCGAGCGGGTTGGCGCTCTTCGGCCCGGTGGGCAGCCGCTTGACGTACTTGAAGGTGCCGGTGGCATGGGCGCAGGGCTTGCCGTCGCTGTCGTAGATCGTGGCCTCGGTGAAGGCCATGGTGGCAGTGCGGTGCATCAGGTGGCCCTTGCCGGTGAGCTTGCCGCGCGCCGCCTGCATGAATGTGGTCTTCATCTCGATGGTGACCACGCCCATCTCGGGCTGGACGCTACGCGCGGCCGCAGCCATCGTCACATCCATCAGCGTCATGCTGGCGCCGCCATGCGTCACGCCGAAGGAATTGGTGTGCTCGGGCTTGGGCGTGAAGTCGATCTGCGAATTGCCGCCCTCGAAGGCCACCAGTTCAAAGCCCAGGTGCTGCACGAACGGGATGTTGACGCCGAATTCCATGCTCAGCCGCCGCTGGGTCGCCCCGAGGCGCCTGAAGCCCCCTCGGGGGGCATCGAATGACACGAAGTGAAAAGCATGGGGGTCAACATTTCAGCCCCCGGTGATGACGCTCACGCCGCCGTCCACCGCCAGCCACTGGCCGGTGATGTGCTTGCCGGCGTCGGACGCGAACAGCACCGTGGTGCCCTTGAGGTCCTCGTCGTCGCCCAGGCGCCTGAGCGGTGCGTGCGCGGCCAGCTTGTCCTCGCCGAGTTTCGCGAGGATGCCTTCCGTCATCTTGCTGGGGAAGAAGCCCGGGCAGATGGCGTTGACCGTGATGTTGTACTTGCCCCATTCGCAGCCGAGCGCGCGGGTGAAGTTGATGACCGCGCCTTTCGATGTGTTGTAGGCCAGGGTCTGCATCTCCGGCGGGTTGCCGCCCAGCCCGGCGATGGAAGCGATGTTGATGATGCGCCCGTACTGCTTCGGGATCATCGACTTCTTGGCGATGTGCTGCGACAGGATGAAGTATCCGCGAACGTTCAGGTTCATCAGCTTGTCCCACGCCTCGATCGGGTGGTCTTCCGCCGGGGCGCCCCAGGCCGCGCCGGCGTTGTTGACGAGGATGTGCACATCGCCCATGCGTTCGAGGGTTTCCTCGGCCAGGCGGTGGATGTCTTCTTCCTTGGCGGCATCGGCGGCGATCCATCGCGCATCGATGCCCGCGGCCTGCAGATCGGCAACGGCCACTTCGAGATCCGCGGCCTTGCGCGACGACAACATGATTCGGGCGCCCGCCTCGCCCAGCGCGTGCGCCATCTGCAGGCCGAGGCCGCGCGAACCGCCGGTCACCAGTGCGGTCTTTCCCTCGAGGTTGAAAAGCTGCTGGATGGTGCGCTGGCTCATGGTTTTCCTTGTGAATCGGGTGTCGATTGTGCGCCCGGCGCCGGGCTTGCCGTCATGCGGGAGCGCATCCAGATCAGCAGCATGCCGGCGGCGACGGCGATGCCGCCCAACACGCCTAGCGACCAGCCGGTGATGAGGTGGATATTGCGGGTGATGATGCCGATGATCACGATGAACAGGCCGCCGTAGATCAGCACCCAGGCCATGCGCTCGACACGAGCGATCGTGTGCGGCGAGGTCATCAGAAAGCTTCCTCGGGCATTTCCGCGCAGGTCGGGTCGCGGGTGGCGACAACCGCCAGCCAGGCGCCGATCTTCGGCAACTCGTAGTGGAAGAAGTAGCGCGTGGCGGCGCGGCGGCCAATGTGTGCCGGATCGCGGCTCTCCGGCGGAACCGACAACAACACATCAAGCCAGGTCCAGGCGATCACCATGTGCCCGAAAGCCTGCATGTACGGCACCGCGTTGGCAAGCGCCTCTTGCGGGTCCTGTGTCGCCCACGCCGCTTTGGTCGCGGCGCCGACCTGATGCAGCGCCTTGCCGAGCGCGGTGGCGTACTCGGCGAGGTCGGGCCGCTGTATGGCTTTCTCGATGGTGTCGTTGACGCGCGAGGCGAGCAGTTGCAGACCCCGGCCGCCTTCCATCACGACCTTGCGGCCCAGCAGGTCAGCCGCCTGGATGCCGTGCGTGCCTTCGTGGATCATGTTCAGGCGCTGGTCGCGCCAGTACTGCTCAACCGGAAAGTCGCGGGTGTAGCCATAGCCGCCGTGAATCTGGATCGCAAGCGAATTGGCTTCGAGGCACAGCTCCGAGGGCCAGCTCTTGGCGATGGGCGTGAGCACTTCCAGAAGCAACCGCGCTTCGTCCGAGGACTCGGGCGTGCCGGTAGGGTGTTCGTCCACCAGCCGGGCGCAGCGCAGCATCAGCGCCAGCGCGCCTTCGCAGTACGACTTCTGCGCCAGCAGCATCCGCTTGACGTCAGCGTGCTCGATGATGCGCACCTGCGGCTGCGCCGGGTCCTTGCCTGCCGGTCCCAGGGGACGGCCCTGCGGCCGGTTCTTTGCATAGTCGAGCGACGCGTAGTAACCCGCCAGACCCAGCGCCGTGGCGGCCATGCCGATGCCGATCCGCGCCTCGTTCATCATGTGGAACATGCAGCGCAGTCCCTCGCCGGGCCTGCCCACGAGGTAACCGATGGCGCCGGCCTTGCCGCGCACGGGATACTTCCCTTCGCCGAAATTGAGCAATGTGTTCGTGGTGCCGCGCCAACCCAGCTTGTGGTTCAGGCCGACCAGTGCGACGTCGTTGCGCTCGCCGGTGAGTTGCCCGTCGGTGCCGACCATCTTCTTCGGCACAATGAACAGCGAGATGCCGCGCGTGCCTGCCACCAGCTTGCCATCGGCGCCGGGAATCTTCGCGAGAACCAGGTGGATGATGTTCTCGGTCAGGTCGTGTTCGCCAGCCGAGATCCACATCTTGTTGCCGGAGAGGCGGTAGCGTGGTCCCAACGGATCGGACTCGGAACCCTCGCCGTCCGGCAAGGCGCGCGTGGCGACATCCGACAGCGACGAGCCAGCCTGCGGCTCCGACAGGCACATGGTGCCGGAGAAGCGGCCGTTGAATTCATTGAGCGCGAAGACCTGCTTCTGCGCCTGGGTGCCGTGGACCAGCAACAGGTTGGCATTGCCGATGGTGAGCAGCCCGCCGCCGATCGACACCGACGCCACCGCGAAGAACGATCCCGCGGCAGCTTCGACGGTGTACGGCAGCTGCATCCCGCCAATGTCGTAGTCCTGCGCGGCGCTCAACATGCCAGACGATGCGTAGGCCTCCCATGCGGCCTTGGTAGCCGCCGGAAGGATCACCTTCTCGCCGTCGAAACGCGGCTCCTCGGTATCGACCAGGCGGTTAAACGGCGCGTACTTCTCGCGCGCGATCCGTTCGCAGGTGTCGAAGACCGCGTCGAAGGTTTCGCGCGAATGGTCCACGAAGCGCGGTCTCTCGGCCAGGCGCTCTGCGTTCAGCCAGTCGTACAGCAGGAAGTCGAGCGTGGAACGAAGGGACATGCCCATGTTCCCTTACAGGACCTCGAACACCCCCGCGGCGCCCATGCCGCCTCCGATGCACATCGTCACCACAACCTTCTTGGCACCGCGGCGCTTGCCTTCGATGAGCGCGTGGCCGGTCAGGCGCTGGCCCGACACTCCGTAGGGATGGCCGACGGCGATGGCGCCGCCGTTCACGTTCAGGCGGTCGGCCGGAATGCCCAGCTTGTCGCGGCAGTACAGCACCTGCACGGCGAACGCTTCGTTCAGTTCCCACAGGTCGATGTCGCTGACCTTCAGGCCCAGCTTCTTCAGCACCTTGGGCACCGCGTAGACCGGGCCGATGCCCATCTCGTCGGGCTCGCAGCCCGCCACCGCGAAGCCCAGGAAGCGGCCGATCGGCTTCAAGTTGTTGCGGCCGGCATATTCCTCGCTCACGATGACGCAGGCACCCGCGCCGTCGGAGAACTGGCTGGCATTGCCCGCCGAGATCACGCCACCGGGCAGTGCGGGCTTGATGCCGCTGATGCCTTCCTTGGTCGTGCCTTCGCGCAGCCCTTCGTCCTTGCTGATCGTCACGTTCTTGGTGATGAGGCCCATCACCGCGTCGGCCACGCCCGCCTTGACCGTGATCGGGGCGATCTCGTCGTTGAATTTTCCTTCGGCTTGCGCTGCGCAGGCCTTCTGCTGGCTGGCTGCGCCGTACTCGTCCATCACGTCGCGGGCAATGTTGTAGCGCTTGGCAACCTGTTCGGCAGTCTGCAGCATCGACCAGTAGATCTCGGGCTTCTTCTTATCGAGGTCGAGGTCACACAACATGTGCTGGTTCATTTCCTGCTGCACGCAGGAGATGCTTTCGACGCCACCGGCCACATAGACGTCGCCCTCGCCCGCGATGATGCGTTGCGAAACCATCGCAATGGTCTGCAGGCCCGACGAGCAGAAGCGGTTGACGGTGGCACCCGACACCGTGATCGGCAAGTCGGCCATCAGCGCGATCTGGCGCGCGATGTTGGCGCCAGTGGCGCCTTCAGGGTTGGCGCAGCCCATGAGCACGTCTTCAATTGCGTTGGGGTCGACGCCGGCGCGCTGCACTGCATGCTTGACGGCGTGGCCGCCCAGCGTCGCGCCATGGGTCATGTTGAAAGCGCCTTTCCAGCTCTTGGCGAGCGGCGTACGGGCGGTGGAGACGATCAGGGCGTTGGTCATGGCATGGGCCTTTCGAGGGATGCGTTGCGAATGAGCAGGTAGAGAAAGCGCTTGATCACGGCGGGATCAGCTGAACGACTTGCCTTCCGCGACCAGTTTCGCGATCAGTGGCGCCGGCTCCCAGAACTTCGCGTCGTCGCGCGGGTTCTTCTGGAAGCGCTTCATCGCCTGCGCCACGTTGAAGAGGCCGACCTGGTCGGCGTAGTTCATGGGGCCGCCCCGGTAGATCGGAAAACCGTAGCCGGTGATGTAGACCATGTCGATGTCGCTCGCCCTGGACGCGATACCGTCTTCCAGGATGTGCGCGCCTTCGTTGACAAGCGAGAACACCAGGCGTTGAACGATCTCTTCGTCGGAGATCTTGCGCGGGGTGATGCCCAGCTCCTTGCGGTGGTCCTCGATCATCTGGTTGACCAGCTCTGAAGGAATCGCGTCGCGCTTGCCTTCCTTGTAGTCATACCAGCCGGCGCCGGTCTTCTGCCCGAAGCGCCCCAGTTCGCACAACAGGTCGGCTGTCTTGCTGTACTTCATG
>JBKJOM010000077.1:0-9536 GCA_046595775.1 Ramlibacter sp.
CACGCGCACGACCTTGCCCCCGGCCAGCTCGATGTTGGGAACGTAGCTGTCGTAGCACGGCTCCAGCACGATCACCTCGTCGCCCGGCTTCACGATCGCCAGCACGGCGGTGATGATGGCCTGGGTGGCGCCGGCGGTGATGGTGATCTCGGACACCGGGTCGTAGTTGTGGCCGTAAATCGCCTTGACCTTGGCTGCGACTGCCGCCCGTAACCCTGGAATGCCAGTCATCGGCGGGTACTGGTTCAGTCCGTTGGCCATCGCGTCCGTGACGGCCTGCACCAAACGCGGGTCGCAATCGAAATCGGGGAACCCCTGCCCGAGGTTCACGGAGCCTTTTTCGGCCGCCAGGGTCGACATCACCGTGAAGATCGTGGTGCCAACGGCGGGCAGCTTGGTTTCGATGTGTGGAGTTCGCGGCATTTGATCAGTTGAGGACAGAGCTAAAGATCTGTCCCGCAAGTTCTCACAATCCATAGTCAGTGGGGTGGCCGCTCATGGCCTTGGCGATGAGGTTGCGGTCGAGCCGGTCCGAGAGCAGCTCGGCGAACTTGAAGACGAAGTTGCGCAGGTAGGCGCTGCGCTTGAAAGCCACGCGCGCCACGTTCTGGCCGAACAAGGTGCCCAGCGGACGCACGGCCAGGTCGTTGTTGCTGCCGTCGTCCCGTACCGACATCTCGGCAACGATGCCGATGCCCAGGCCCAGGCGCACGTAGGTCTTGATCACGTCCGAATCGATCGCTTCCAGCGCGATGCGCGGCTGCAGTTTGCGCTGCGCGAAAGCGGTGTCGATGCGCGTGCGGCCGGTAAACGATGGGTGGTAGGTGATGATCGGCTCGGTCGCGATGTCTTCCAGCGTGATCCGCTCCTTCCTGGCGAGCGGATGCTCTTGCGGCAGCACCAGCACGTGCTGCCACTCGTAGCAGGGCAGGGTGACGAGTTCAGCGTAGTCGGCCAGCGACTCGGTCGCGATGCCGATCTCCGCGACCTCGTCGATCAACATGCGCGCCACCTGGTCGGGCGAGCCCTGGTGCAGCGTGACGTTGACCTTGGGATAGGCCTCGCGCAATTTCGCGACCGGGACCGGGAGGACGTAGCGGGCCTGCGTGTGCGTCGTGGCGATCGAGAGGGTTCCGCTGTCTTCAGCGCTGAACTGCTCGCCGATGCGCTTCAGGTTGCCCACCTCACGCATGATCAGTTCAATGCTCTTGATCACATGCTGGCCGGGTTCGGTGACGCGCTTTAGCCGCTTGCCGTGCCGCGCGAAGATCTCGACGCCGAGTTCTTCTTCCAGCTCGATGATCGCCTTGGAAACACCCGGCTGCGAGGTATGCAGCGCCTTGGCCGCCTCGGTCAGGTTGAGGTTGCGGCGCACGGCTTCCTGCACGAATCGGAACTGGTGAAGGTTCATGCCGAATTTCTTCTAAAGCGGAATTTCATTATGCCTCAGCAAGTCTGAGCCGGCCCCCGTGCCAGGCGTCACTCGATGGCGACCTGCGCGATGAGGTCAAGCAAACGACCGTCCTCGCCCACGGGCCGGCGCAGCGAGAAGCTAACCTCCGGCAACGCCGCTCGCAAGGCATCCACCAGCACTGGCAGGTCTTCGCGCGCGTGCTTGCCCGTACCCAGGAACATGGGAACGATGGAAATGTCCTGGATACCCGCTTCGGCCAACTCGCGCCCTGCGGTGCCGAGGTCGGGCTGCTGCAGCTCAAGAAAAGCGCATCGCACCTCTACCCGCGGCGCAGCCCGCGCGATGCGCTCGGCAACGGCGTCCATCGGCTGGCGCCAGAGCGGGTCGCGTGAACCGTGCCCGAACAGGATCACTGCACGAGCCTTCATCTTCGCAACACCAGCCAGCCGAAGGCGCCCAGCGAGAACATCGTGTAGATCAGCCCCGGCGCCGCCGCAGTGAGCCATGGTCGCCAGTTCTGCAGGTTGCCGACGTAGCCGAAAACGTTATTCAACAGGAAAAAACTGATGCCGATCAGCACGCCCAGGAAGACGAAGCCGGTGATGCCGCCCGAGCGGAAATGCAAATACGCGAAGGGCAGGGCCAGCACCACCATCACCATGCACGAGAGGGGATAGAAAACCTTGCGCCAGAACTCGATCTCGTAGCGCTGCGAAGTCTGGCCATTGGCCTTGAGGTGTTCGATGTACTGGAACAGGTCGATCGTGCCCATGCGGTCGGGTTTCAGGAGCGCGACCGAGACCATCTCGGGGGTGATCTCCGTCGGCCAGCGCAGCGTCGGCACCGTGACCCGCGCCACTTTCGCGACTTCCTGCGGCTGCACGCTGAACTCACTGCGCTCGGCGTTTTGCAACGTCCAGGACCCGTCGTCGGCGAAGCGGGCTGTCGGTGCCTGCGTCACCGAGACCAGGAAGCCCTTGGCGTTGGACTCGAAGATGCGCACGCCTTGCATGTGGCCGTCAGGCGTGAGCGCCTTCACGTTGACGTTGTAGGTGAAGAAGAGCTGGCGCTCCTTGAGCCACGCACCGGTTTGCCCCACGCTGATACGCCCTTCCAGGCGTGCCTTGAGCAACTGCGCTGTTCGGTCGGCCGCTGGCGAAAGGTAGTCACCCGCCGCGAACGTGATCACGGTGAACATCAAACCCAGCGCCAGCAGCGTGCGCAGCGCCCGCCACGGCCCCAGCCCGCTGGTGCGCAGGATCGTGTATTCCGAACTCTGCGCAAGCCGCGCCATCACGAAAATCGTGCCGATCAGGACTGCGATCGGCAGCAGCTCGTACAAGTGGTTCGGGATCAGCAGCATCACGTAGGTCAAGGCCTGGGTGAGCCGGTAGCCCGACGCTGCCTTGCCCACGTTGGGCAACTCGTCCACGAAGTCGAAGAAAAAGAACAGGGCGAGGAAACCCACGGCCACGAACACGACTGCGCCTAGCACTTCACGGTAGATCAGGCGACGAATGGTTTTCATGATTTGTCGCGCCGCCGGGCCAGGCTGGCGAGCGTCCAGCTGTTGTGCTGCTTGGCGAGCCACAGGCTCGACACCAGCAGCACACCACCATGCAACAGGATCATGAACGAGGCGAATCCGGTGCGGCCGGAGGACACCCAGCTCTGGCCCATGTTCAGCAGGTTGTAGTAGATGACGAAAGCGAACAGCGCGAACACCAGGTTGCCGCTGCGCCCGGCGCGCGGGTTGACGTTGGAAACGGTAACGGCGATGACCACGAAGTTGAACGCCGCCAGCGCCAGCCCCAGGCGCCATCCCAGCTCGCCCAGGTTCGCAGGCGTGGGGTCGGTCACCAGGGCGAAGGTCGAGCGGGACTTCGTCGGCAGCGTGTCGCGCGCCGTGAGCTCACCGGCACTGACTTGCGTCAGGTATTCCTCGAATTCGCTGATCTTCAATTGGCGAGGGCCGTTCACCGTGCTCTCCAGGCGCTGGCCGTTCTCCAGCGAGAGGAACTGCCCCGCCGGCATCTCGATGATGTGGCCGCTGCGCGCGGACGTTACCGTTTCCTTGCCACGCTCGGTTGTCGAGATGAAGATGTTCTTGCCAGACTTGTTATCGGGTGTGTCCTTGTCGAGAAAGAACACCCGCGTGCCGCTGGCCGACTCCTGGAACTGCCCCGGTGCCACGCGCTCGAGATCGCCGCGCTTGCCGTAGCGGTCCTTCAGCTCCTGGGTCTGCTGGTTGGCCCAGGGCCAGATCAGCAGGGCGAGCACTGCCACCACCAGCAGGATCGGCCAGGCGAATCGAAAGAGCGGCCCGAGGAAAGCCGAGAGGCCCCGGCCCGAAGCGAACCAGATCACCGTCTCGCTATCGCGGTACATGCGCGAAAGCGTGCCGACGATCGCAATGAAAAGCGACAGGGTGAGGATGGGCGGCAGGTAGCCCAGCACGGTGTAGCCCATCACCATCAGGATTTCCTGCGGATTGACGCTGCCGCGCGTGGCCTGGCCCAGAGTCCGGATCAGCGTCATCGTCATAACGATGGTGACCAGCACCACCAGGGTCGCGCCGAAGCTGCGCGCCAGTTCGCGGCGCAGGGACGAATGGAATAACATCGGCGCGGTTTACCCAACAGACGAAAGAGACAAACGACAATTATGGACTTCGAACTCAAGACCTTGGATGGGGCCGGCGCTTCGCGCGAAAAGTGCGATGCGCTCGTCCTGGTGCTCCCCGAGGGCTACAAGCCCGGCAAGGATCCTCTCTCCAGGCTGGCAGCCGATGCGCTCAAGGCGGGCGACGTCGAAACCAAGCCCGGAAAACTGTTGCAGGCCTATCGCGCCGAGGGCCTCGCAGCCCGGCGAGTGATGCTGGCAGGTGCAGGCGACGGTTCAGCCAGGCGCGTCCACGCTGCAGTGCATGGCGCGGTGGCGACCCTGCGCACTTCCGGTGCGAAGCGACTCGTCGTGGTGCTCCCGGACGGCGCCGGCGACGACGTGTTGCGCGCTGCGGTGACCGCTGTCGCTGAAGCCAGCTACGTGTACGTGACCACCAAGTCCAAGCCCGAGGGCCGCGAACTCGACCGCGTGGTCATCGCCGTCGGCGACGCGAAGAAGCTGCAAGGCGCCTTCACCACCGCCAAGGCAGCTGCGGCAGGCATCGAGTTCGCCCGCGAGATGGCCAACCTGCCGCCCAACCACGCCACACCCACGCGCCTGGGCGAAGAGGCGAAGAGGCTCGCCAAGGCCCATGGGTTCGGCTGCGACGTGCTCGGCCCCAAGGAGATCGCCAAGCTCGGCATGGGATCGTTCCTGGCCGTGGCACAGGGCTCCGAAGAGCCGCCGCGCTTCATCGTGCTCAAGCACGAAGGTGGCCCCAAGGGCGAGGCACCGGTGGTGCTGGTGGGCAAGGGCATCACCTTCGACAGCGGCGGCATCTCGATCAAGCCCTCGCAGGACATGGACGAGATGAAGTTCGACATGGGTGGCGCGGCTAGCGTGCTGGGCACCTTCCGGGCGATCGGCGAAGCGAAACCGGCCGTCAATGTGATCGGCATCATCGCGAGCTGCGAGAACATGCCCGACGGCCGTGCGGTCAAGCCGGGTGACGTCGTGCGCAGCATGTCGGGCCAGACCATCGAGATCCTGAACACCGACGCGGAAGGCCGCCTGATCCTGTGCGACGCCCTGACCTATGCCGAACGCTTCAAGCCCGCGGCGGTTGTCGACATCGCCACGCTGACGGGCGCCTGTGTCGTGGCATTGGGCGGCGTGCGCAGCGGCTTGTTCGCCAGCGACGACGGCCTGGCCGCCGAGCTCAAGGACGCTGGCGACGTCGCGCTCGACCTGTGCTGGCGCATGCCGCTGGACGACGAGTACGCCGAAGGCCTCAAGACCAACTTCGCCGACGTGGCCAACGTGGCGGGCCGCGCAGGTGGCGCGATCACTGCGGCCAAGTTCCTGCAGCGCTTTACGGCCAAGTTTCCGTGGGCCCACCTGGACATCGCCGGCACGGCGTGGAAGAGCGGCGCGAACAAGGGCGCGACCGGCCGGCCTGTCGGCCTGCTGTTCCAGTTCGTGATCGCACGGCAGGGCCCGTCAACAGTCCCGGCAAAGAAGGCCAGGGCCGGAAAGGGCCGCTGACTGCCCGATGACTGGCATCGAGTTCCACTTCAACGCGCCGGGCAAGCTCGGCTACGCTTGCCGCCTGCTGCGCAAGGCCGCCGGGAAGGGCGCGAAGGTGGTCGTCACGGGCAACGACGACGCCCTGGTGGAACTCGACGCGCTCCTGTGGACTTTCTCCCCGCTGGACTTCGTCGCGCATTGCCGCGCCGGGGCGCCCGCTGCAATGCTGCAGGCCTCTCCCATCTTGCTGGCACGGTCGCTTGGCGAAGTTCCCCACCACGACGTGCTGGTAAACCTGGGTGACTCGGTGCCCGAGGGCTTCGAGCGGTTCGAAAGGCTGATCGAGGTGGTCGCGCAGGACGAAGCGGATCGCGCCGGGGCTCGCCAGCGCTGGAAGCACTATGCGAGCCGTGGCTATGGGCTCCAGCGCAAGGACCTCGAATTGAAGGAATCCGCCTGATGGCCGGCAAATCGCCGCCGCGCTACGTGCCCACGCTCACCGAGGTGGTGAAAGGCGTTTCCTCGCCTTCAGGGCCGCAACAGCCTGGAGCGCTGACTGAGGAACAACTGGTCAAACGCGTGATGCAACGTGTTGACCTCGCGCTCGACGGGAAGCTGCGCGAAGCGATCGCCGCCGCCGTCATCGAACAGACGCGCGCCATGGCGCCGACACTGCGCGAGCATATCGAGACCGTCATTCGCAAGACTGTCGCGCAAGCATTTGCCGACGAGCGCGCCGCTGATACGCGCGGGACCCGCTGAATTGCAACAATCGATGTCATAAGCCGCCTGCACGGCCTCCATTGGACTTACCCCTATGGTTGGCCTCGGTGGGTTGAGCTATAAATCGCGTTTCATTCCTGGAGGTGTTATGCGGAGAAGCTTTGTGGGTGGCGCAGTGGCCGCTGCGGTGCTGTTGACAATCGCCGGCTGCGGCAAGAAAGAGGAAGCCCCGGCTCCTGCTGCGTCGCCCGCCGCGCCTGCCCCGGCGGCCGCCGCGGCTCCGGCTGGCGGTCCGACGGTGGTGAAGATCGGCCACGTGGCCCCGATGTCGGGCGCGCAGGCGCACTACGGCAAGGACAACGAAAACGGCGTCCGCATGGCCATCGAGGACCTGAACGCGCAAGGCGTCACGATCGGCGGCAAGAAGATCAAGTTCGAGATCCAGGCCGAGGATGACGCGGCCGATCCGAAGCAAGGCACCGCGGTGGCGCAGAAACTGTGCGATGCCAAAGTCAACGGAGTGGTCGGACACCTGAACTCGGGTACCACCATCCCGGCTTCCAAGGTCTACAACGACTGCGGTATTCCGCACATCACCGGCGCGGCCACCAACCCGGGCCTCACCAAGCCTGGCTACAAGACGACCTACCGCATCATCGCCAACGACAACGCGTTGGGCGCCGCGCTGGCCCTGTACGCGTCCGACAAGCTGAAGCTCAAAAAGATTGCGGTCATCGACGACCGCACGGCCTATGGCCAGGGCGTGGCCGACATCTTTGCAGACACGGCGAAGTCCAAGGGCGTGCAGATCGTGGACCGCCAGTACACCACCGACAAGGCGACCGACTTCATGGCCATCCTCACGGCCATCAAGGCCAAGAAGCCGGACGCAGTGTTTTACGGCGGCATGGACGCGCAGGGCGGCCCGATGCTGCGCCAGATGGAGCAGCTCGGCCTGTCGAACGCCAAGTTCTTCGGCGGCGACGGCATCTGCACCGCTGAGATCGCCAAGCTCTCCAGCGGCGCCAAGACACTGGGCAACGTGATCTGCGCCGAAGGCGGTGCGTCATTGGCCAAGATGCCTGGCGGTACAGCCTGGAAGACGAAATACGATGCCAAGTATCCGGGCCAGTTCCAGATCTACAGCCCGTACACCTACGATGCAACCTTCGTGCTCGTCGACGCGATGAAGCGCGCCGATTCCACCGACCCCAAGGTGTACACGGCCAAGCTGATCGAGTCGGGCTTCCAGGGCGTTACCGCGAAAATCCAGTTCGAGACGAACGGCGAGTTGAAGAACGCGGCCACCACCCTGTACACGTACAAGGACGGCAAGAAATTTGCGCTGGAGTGATCCCGCGTCAGCCCATCCGGGTAGCGAAAGGCCACTCATCGAGTGGCCTTTTTCATGGGCTGCTCTCACCCGGGGGCCTTCGCACTCGATGCTCTCTTGCGGGCGACAGTGGCCGTAGGTTCATCCCGAAAGTTGCCGTAGGTGAGGTCCTACAGCCCGCGCCAGCATTGGGTTTGCGGGCCATTGCCTGGCCCGGTGCGTTTGCTGGGGTGGCTTGAAACAAGTAATCTCGCTGCCGTTTGTTGCCGAGTTCGGCGGGCTCATCTTTGGGGGACAGCATGGAAGTAGTCGCAAAAATGCCTGCGGTGGACCAGCGCGACAGTGAATTGAAGCAGGTCCTCAAGGCACTGGGGGCGTTCAAGCGCGGCGAGACCGGGGTGACGCTGCCGACAGAGTGGGACGGCATCTACGGAAAGATCGCGACGGAGTTCAACGAGCTCACCACACAGGCTGCGCGGACCTCGCAGAAGCTGAAGGCCCTGGAGCCGACCGCGCGCGGGCCTTCCAGGACCAACCGGCGCGTGTCCGACGACAAGCTCACCGGCTTCTGGCAGGGCGATGTCGCGTCGGTCAACACGATCCTGGACCACTGCGAGGTGCTGTCGGAGCACACGCGCGCGTTCCTGGCAGCCCTCACGGACCTGAAGCGCGGCAGCCCGGAAGCGCAACTGCCCCAGGACTGGACGGGCGTCTTTGGCAAGGTGGCCGATGCCTTCAACGACGTCGTCGCCGAAAACCTGCGCATGTCGCACGAGCTGGCCCGCTTTTCGCACGTGGTCGGCAAGGAAGGCAAGCTGAAAGAGCGCGCGATCGTGCCGAACGCCATCGGCTTCTGGCGCGATTCCGCGGATTCGATCAACTCCCTCATTGCCGACCTGGTCCACCCGACGTCCGAAGTGGCCCGCGTGATCGGCGCCGTGGCGCAAGGCGACCTGTCCAAGTCGATGGCCCTGGAAGCCGATGGCAGGCCGCTGGAAGGCGAGTTCCTGCGCACCGCCATGATCATCAACAAGATGGTGCAGCAGCTGGGTACCTTCTCCGCCGAAGTGACGCGGGTGGCGCGCGAAGTGGGTACCGAAGGAAAACTGGGCGGCCAGGCCGATGTGCAGGGCGTTGCCGGCACCTGGAAGGACTTGACCGACTCGGTGAACTTCATGGCATCGAACCTCACGGCGCAGGTGCGCAACATCGCCGACGTGACGAAGGCTGTGGCCGCTGGTGACCTCTCCAAGAAGATCACGGTGGACGTGAAGGGAGAAATTCTCGAACTGAAGGCCACGATCAACACCATGGTGGACCAGCTCTCCTCGTTCGCTTCCGAAGTGACGCGGGTGGCGCGCGAAGTGGGCACCGAGGGCAAGCTGGGCGGCCAGGCCGACGTGCAGGGCGTTGCCGGCACGTGGAAGGACCTGACCGACAACGTGAACTTCATGGCCGGTAACCTGACGTCGCAGGTCCGGAACATTGCGGACGTGACGAAGGCCGTGGCGGCTGGTGACCTCTCCAAGAAGATCACGGTGGACGTGAAGGGCGAAATTCTGGAACTGAAAAACACGATCAACACGATGGTGGACCAGCTCAATGCCTTCGCCTCGGAAGTGAGCCGGGTCGCGCGGGAAGTCGGCACCGAGGGAAAACTGGGCGGCCAGGCGGAGGTGGGCGGCGTCGCCGGCACATGGAAGGACCTAACCGACAATGTGAACTCCATGGCTTCCAACCTGACATCTCAGGTGCGGAACATCGCGGAAGTGACGATCGCCGTGGCCAGCGGCGACCTTTCCAAGAAGATCACCGTGGACGTGAAGGGTGAAATCCTGGAACTCAAGAACACCATCAACACGATGGTCGATCAGCTGAACTCGTTCGCCTCCGAGGTCACTCGCGTCGCCCGCGAGGTCGGCACCGAAGGAAAGC
>JBKJOM010000169.1:0-3512 GCA_046595775.1 Ramlibacter sp.
ATGCTCAATGTCGGCGGCAATTACCACGTCGGCTGCAACCGCATCTACGTGAAGGCCGCGCGCGAGCTCGCGAACGCCGGCTACCGGGTGTTGCGCTTCGACGTGTCGGGCATCGGCGACAGCCACGACGACCGCGCATCGGTCGACACCCTGTATCGCCACCAGTCGATGGGCGACGTGAGCGCCGCGATGGACTTGATGGCCGAGCGCGGCTGCAAGCGCTTCTGGCTGCTCGGTATCTGCTCGGGCTCGTACCTGGCGTTCGAGACGGCGCTGCTCGACTCGCGCGTGACGGGGCAAATCCTGCTCAACAGCCGCCTGCTGGAGTGGGACAACGCGCAAGGGCCCTGGCAGACGTCGATGCAGCAGCACTACAAGTCGACGCGCTATTACCGCAAGGCCCTGCTGCGCGGTGAAGCCTATGCGCGCCTGCTGCGCGGGCAGGTCGACGTGCTTGGCATTGCGCGCCGCCTCTGGACACTCGCCGCGGCACGTGCCCGCCGTTCGATCGACGGTTTGCTGAGGCGGGCGCCGCAACACGGCGTGCTGGCCAAGATGAGGCACCTCTGCGCCCGCGGCGTCGACTCGTTCGTGGTCATGTCGGCAGAGGACGACGGGCTCGACTACATCGAGTTCCACCTCGGCAGCGGTGGCGCACGGATGAAAGGTCATCCGTCGTTTCGCATGGCGCTCATCGAGGACAGCGACCACACCTTCTCCACCGTTTCGAGCCAGCGCGCGGTGATCGGAATGGTGCGCGAGCACCTCGATTCACGCCACGAGATCGAGATCCAGGCAACACCCGCGCCGCATGCCTTTGCTTACTGAGGTGTCCAACGGGTTGCGCCGGCCCGGCGCAAGAGCCTAGGTTTTCTTCGCGCCCAGCCGCGATTCCTTGCCCTGCACCAGCCGCTCGATGTTCTCGCGGTGGCGCCAGGCCAGGAACAGAGCCATCACGAACAGCGCTGCGGCCACGTTGGTCTCGGCGTACCACGCCACACGGTTGCCGAGCAGGTAATACACCGGCGCGAAGATCGCCGACACCAGCGAGGCGAGCGACGAATAGCGAAAGAAGAAGGCGATGATCAGCCAGGTGGCGGCGGTGGCCAATCCCAGCCACACATTGATCCCGAACACCACGCCGAGGAAAGTGGCCACGCCCTTGCCGCCCTTGAAGTGGAAGAACACCGGGTAGAGGTGACCCAGGAAAGCGGCCACGCCCACCATGGCCATCGTGCCGTCCTCCAGCCCGTAAGCCGGCCCGAAGTGCTTGACCATCACCACCGGTACGAATCCCTTGAGCGCATCGAGCAGCAGCGTGACGATAGCGGCGGGCTTGCTCCCCGAGCGCAGCACATTCGTCGCACCCGGGTTCTTGCTGCCGAAGGTGCGCGGGTCCGTCAGGCCCATCGCGCGGCTCACGATCACCGCGAACGCGAGCGAACCCACAAGGTAAGCCGCGACCACGGCGGCGATCGAATATGCGACCTGCATGTTGTCCCCTTCTTCTTGTGCTGTGCGGGCTATTCTGCCAGCGCGCAGTTCACCAGCTTCGCCCCCAGCAGCTTCACGCACACCTGCGGGTCGATGCCCACCAGGTAACCGCGCCGCCCGCCGTTGATCAGGATCTGCGGCAGCGAAAGGATCGCCTCCTCAATGAACACCGGCATTTTCTTGCGCGTGCCGAAGGGCGACGTGCCACCGACCAGGTAGCCGCTGTGGCGGTTGGCCACTTCGGGTTTGCAAGGCTGCACCGACTTCGCGCCGATCTGCCGCGCAAGATTCTTCGTGGAAACCGTCCGGTTGCCGTGCATCAACACGACGAGCGGCCGCGCCTTCTCATCCTCCATCACCAGCGTCTTGACGACGTGAAACGGGTTCCATCCCAGCACCTGCGCACTGTGTTGCGCCCCGCCGTGTTCCAGGTACTCGCAAGGATGCTCCGTAAACGCGACGCCGTTCGCCTTGAGCAAGGCTGTGGCGGGTGTTTCACTGACGTGGTCCTTTTTGGGCATGGCAGACGGGAGCCGGACGCAGAGGACGCAAAGATTACGCAGAGGACGCAAAAGGATTCAAAGGACAGACAAAAGAAAATGTCTTCTGCCTTTTTTGGTATTCACCTTTCATTTGTCTTCTTTTGCGTCCTCTGCGAATCCTTCGCGTCCTCTGCGTCCAGATGTCCGCCCCCGCCTTCGACTGCGCCCAAATTTCAGCAAGCAGGATCGCGGATTTCCCAACGGATCCTGTCGATCGCCGCCAGCAATTCCGGCGGCAGCTGCGTGCCCCACGAGTCCAGGTCCTCGTCGAGCTGCGCGACGGTGGTCACGCCGATGATCGTGCTGGCGCAACGCCAGTTGGTGTAGCACCAGGCCAGCGCCATCCTGGTGGGGGTCATGCCGTGTTCGCGCGCCAACGCGTTGTAGCGAAGCGAAGCCGCAACTGATTCGGGGCGGCCCCAGCGCTGCTTGCGCACGGATTCGAACTTGGCGATGCGCGCTTCCTTCGGTGCGTCCGGACCGTCGATGCCGGACACGTCGTACTTGCCGGTGAGCAGGCCAAAGGCCAGCGGCGAGTACGGGATCAGCGACACGCCCAGCCGGAACATCGTCTCGTCGAGCCCGTTGTCGACCCCGCGGCTGGCCAGGTTGTAGACGTTCTGCACCGTCGCCACGCGCGGCAGGTTGTGTTGCTCGGCCAGCCGCACAAACTCGTGCACGCCCCACGGCGTTTCGTTGGACAGCCCGATATGGCGAATCTTGCCCTGCTTGACCAGTTGCGCCATTGCCTCGAGCTGCTCGTGGATCGAAGTCTGGGTGCGCTCCTTGGTCGGATCGAAATACATGCCCCCGAACATCGGCACGTTGCGCTCGGGCCAGTGGATCTGGTACAGGTCGATCACTTCGACGCCCAGGCGCCGCAGCGAAGCGTCGCAGGAGCTGAAGATGTCCTGCTGCGTGAGCCCGCCGCCTTCGCGAACCCAGGGCATGCCGCGCGACGGCCCCGCGACCTTGGTGGCGAGCACCAGCTTTTGGCGCGCGCCAGGGTTCTTCCGAAACCAGTTGCCGATGATCGTCTCGGTCGCGCCGTAGGTCTCCTTGCGGGCCGGCACCGAGTACATCTCGGCCGTGTCGATGAAGTTGATGCCGCGCTCCAGCGAGCGGCTGAGGATGGCGTGGGAGGTGGCTTCGTCGACCTGCTCGCCAAAGGTCATGGTGCCAAGGCAGATCGGAGTGACCTTCAGGTCGCTCTGGCCGAGTTGGATGGTTTGCATTTGTCTGACAGGAAGTGAGTGCGGCTGGGTCCAGCATCTTAGGACTTCGGCGGGGGGGCTGCTTGGAGCTCCTATGAATGCGGGTACCGGACGCAGAGGACGCGAAGGTTACGCAGAGGACGCAAAAGGTTCAAAGAAAAAAAGCACAAAAAGGTGAAGACAAGAAGTCAATGCCTTCTGCCTTCTTTGGTATTCACCTTGAATTGGCTTCTTTTGCGTCCTCTGCGAATCCTTCGCGTCC
>JBKJOM010000195.1:0-3384 GCA_046595775.1 Ramlibacter sp.
CACGCTGCCGCCCGCGGGCGTCGGCGCGGTGCTGGCTTTGCTGATCTTCAAGCTGGAGCTGTCGATCGTCGCCCTGATCGGCCTGTTCCTTTTGATCGGCATCGTGAAGAAGAACGCCATCCTGATCATCGACTTCGCGCTCGATGCCGAAAGGTCACGCGGCCTCACGCCCTTGCAGGCCGTGCGCGAGGCCTGCCTGCTGCGCTTTCGCCCGATCCTGATGACAACGCTGGCCGCGGGCCTGGGCGCGCTGCCGCTGGCCATCGGCTTCGGCGAGGGCGCCGAGTTGCGCCGTCCGCTGGGCGTTGCCATCATCGGCGGGCTGATCGTGAGCCAGGTGATCACGCTGCTGACCACGCCCGTGATCTACCTGTTCCTCGACAAGTTGCGCCGACGCAGCCCGCTGGAGCGGCAGCTCTCGCGCCACGCGGAACCCCAAACGACATGAACAGAACACTCCTCATCGCGGCTGCGTCCGCCATCTTCGCCGGCTGTGCCGTCGGCCCCTCTTACCAGCGCCCCACCATCGAAACACCCGTGGCGTTCAAGGAAGGGCAGGGCGAATGGGTAAGGGCCGTGCCCGCCGACATGCTCGAACGCGGCCCCTGGTGGGAGCTGTTCCAGGACCCGTTGCTCAATGGCCTGGTGTCGCAAGTCGACGTGAACAACCAGAACGTCGCGGCGGCCGTTGCCAACTACGCGCAGGCTCGCGCCCTGGTGGCGGAGCAACGTGCCTCGTTGCTTCCCACGGTCAACCTCACCGTCGGCGCCGACCGCAGCGGGGGCGGCGGCAGCACGCCGACGCGCAACCACTACCAGGTGGGGATCGGCACGTCGTGGGAGCCTGATGTGTGGGGGCGCCTGGGTCGGGGCGTGCAGGGCGCGCGTGCAGGCGAGCAGGCCAGCATGGCCGACCTGCAGGCGGCCCGGCTGTCAGCGCAGGGCGAGCTGGCCATCAACTACTTCAACCTGCGCCAGGTCGACGTGGCGATGGCGTTGCAGCGCGACACCATCATGGGTTACGAGCGCAGCGCTCGCATCGCGCAGAACCGCTACAACGCCGGCATCGTGGCACGCACCGACTCGCTGCAGGCCGAGACGCAACTGGCCAATGCGCGCGCCGACCTGCTCTCTCTGGAACGCCAGCGCGCCGTCCTCGAACACGCGATCGCGGTGCTGGTGGGACGCGCGCCGGGCAACTTTGCGTTGGCCCCTCGCACGGGCCTCGAGGGCTTCGTGCCTGATGTGCCTTTCGACGTGCCTTCCACCCTGCTGCAGCGCCGTCCCGACATTGCCGCCGCGGAACGCCGCGCGGCGCAGGCCAACGAGCAGATCGGTATCGCGCAAGCGGCGTTCTACCCCAGCCTGCGCCTGAGCGGCAACATCGGCGCCGGGGCGGCGCACATCGGTGACCTGTTCAGTGCCTCGGCGCTCGCGTGGTCGCTGGGCGCTTCGATCGCGCAAAGCATCTTCGCCGGCGGCGCCACCGTGGCAAGGCTGGACAGTGCCCGCGCGGGCTTCGAGCAAGCATCAGCGCGCTATCGGCAGACCGTGTTGGCGGCATTTCAGGATGTCGAGAACCAGCTGGTCGCATCACGGGTGTTGCAGCAGCAGCTGGTGCTGCGCAAGCAGGCGGCCGACGCGGCCAACCTGGTCGAGCAGCAGGTGCTCAACCGGTACCAGGCGGGGCAGGTGAGCTACACCGAAGTGGTCAACGCGCAGGCCACCGCGGCCAACGCGCGGCGTGCGCTCTCGCAGGCCGTGTCGGACCGGCAGGTGGCCGGCGTCGCGCTGATCCAATCGCTTGGGGGCGGCTGGAAAGGCTTGTAAACCCCATAAAACTTTACGCCGCGTTCATTGCCTCATTGCAGGGGCGGCTTATCCTTGGCCCATCGAAGGAGAGAGCACCATGATCCGACGCCGACGCCTGCTCCAGACCACCGCCGCGATGGCCGCCGCAGGCCCCGCCGTTGCTGTATTGGCGGCCGCTGCTTCGCCCAGGTCGCCATTGCAGCCCCAACAAGCCGCCGCGCACGCGCTCAACCGCCTGGGCTACGGCCCGCGGCCCGGTGACCTGGTTGCCGTCGCGAAAGACCCGCAAGCCTGGATCGACCAGCAGTTGCAGCCGCAATCGCTCGCGTTGCCCGCAGCGCTCGCCGCACGGCTGGACGAATCGAAGTTCATCGTCACCGACCCCATCCCCGGCCTGAAAGAACTGCAGCGCAAGATCCGCGAGAACCAGCAGGCCGGCGGCGGCAACGAGGCCGCGCAGGAGAACCCGGTGCGGCTCTACGTGCGCAGCTACCAGTTGCCCGCGATCGAGTCGCGCCTGTTCCGCGCGCTCGAGAGCCCACGCCAGCTCGAAGAGGTGATGGTCGACTTCTGGTTCAACCACTTCAATGTGTTCCAGGGCAAGAACGCCGTGCGCGTACTGGCCGGCCACTACGAGCACAACGCGATTCGACCGCATGCGATGGGGCGCTTTCGCGACCTGCTGGGCGCCACGGCGCAGCACCCCGCTATGTTGGCCTACCTGGACAACTGGCAGAGCGTCGGCCCACAGGGACAGGCGCGCGGCCGCGGCCTGAACGAGAACTACGCGCGAGAGCTGATGGAGCTGCACACGCTGGGCGTGGACGGCGGCTACTCCCAGCAGGACGTGACGACGTTGGCACGCATGCTCACCGGCTGGACCTACGAGAGCCCGTTCGCGGGCAACAGCCCGCCCGCAGCGAACGGTTTCGTATTCAACGCGCGCGTGCACGACGCCGGCGAGAAAACCTGGATGGGCCAGGCGATAGAAGGGCGCGGCAAGGCCGAAGGCGACTTTGCACTCGACTACCTCGCGCGGCACCCGGCCACGGCCCGCCACATCGCCTACAAGCTGGTCCAGTACTTCGTGAGCGACCAGCCTGATCCGGCGCTGGTGCAAAGGATCGCGGCAGTGTTCCAGGCGCAGGACGGGCAGGTGGTGCCGGTGCTGCGTGCGCTGTTCGCGAGCGAGGCCTTCTGGTCGAGCGCCCATGTCGGCACCAAGTTCAAGACACCGCAGCACTATGCGGTGTCGGCGTTGCGCGCGGGTGGCTGGCGCATCGCCACGGGCGGGCCGCTGTACCAGCAACTGGCCGCGCAAGGCATGCCGCTGTACGGCTGCCAGACGCCTGACGGCTACAAGAACACCGAGAGCGCGTGGCTCAGTGCCGACGCGATGAACAAGCGGCTGGAGTTCGCAAGCCAGCTCGCGGCGGGCCGCATTGGCGGTGAGCGCCTGCAAGGCCAGGTGACGGCCGATGAGTTGATGGACAACCTCGGGCCGCTGGTGTCGCCCGCCACCCGAACGCTCGTCTCCGAACGCGAAGGCCAGCCGAGCGTGGCGGTGGCGAT
>JBKJOM010000074.1:0-7735 GCA_046595775.1 Ramlibacter sp.
GGCGGCGGACATCGCCTGGCCGAGCAGTACGGCACCGACTATCTGGGCGGCTTGCCACTGGACATCAACATTCGTCTGCAGGCCGACAGCGGCAAGCCGACGGTGGTAGCCGAGCCGGACAGCGATGTCGCGGCCATCTACAAGGCCGTGGCACGCCAGGTGGCGATCAAGATCGCGGCCAAAGCGAAAGATTTCTCCTCGAAATTTCCGTCGATCAAGATCTCGAAGGACACGTGAAGCCCGCGTCATGAACCTGCTCGCATCGATGCGCTACCTGGTAGCGCTGAGCGAGCACCGGCACTTTGGGCGTGCTGCAGCGGCCTGCCATGTCACGCAGCCCGCGCTGTCCAACGCGATGCGTGCGCTGGAACAGGAGTTCGATGTCGTCATCGTGAAGCGGGGCCGCGCCTATGCGGGTCTCACACCCGAAGGCGAGCGCGTGCTGGCCACGGCGCAGCGCATGTTGCGCGAACACGCGGTACTCAAGCAGGAACTCGATAGCGAAGCGGGCACGCCGCGCGGGCCGATCCGCATGGGTGCCGTGCCCACCGCCGTGCCGGTGCTGGCGCGCTTCTCGGCCATGTTGCAGGCCAGGCACCCGGGCATCGTGCCGGTGGTGCTGTCGCTGAGCTCGCAGGACCTGGAGACGGGGCTGGAGACGCTTTCGCTGGATTTGGCCTTGGGCTACACCGAGCGTATGACGCTCGCCAACCACACCAGGCTGCAAGCACTGCCGCAATACACCGAGCACTACTTCCTGCTGCGCCGCGCCGCCAAGCCGCATCGCGATGGGCTGCGCATCGGCCCGAAGATGAAGTGGTGCGACGCGGCGCGCGAGCCGCTCATCCTGCTCACGCCCGAGATGCACAACCGCACCATCATCGACAGCGCCTTCGTCGCGGCAGGTGCACCGGTCAAGCCCGCCATCGAAACCAACTCCATCCTCACGCTGGCGCTGTCGGTCGTCGCGGGCCAGGTGTGCAGCGTGATGCCGGGCGCATTGGTCAGTGCGGTGAGCAGCTATCGCGAATTGGAAGCCCTGCCGCTGGTCAGCCCCGACGTACGCACGCCCATCGGTTTCATGACGCAATCCGGCGTGCTGCCTTCACGTGCGCTCGACGCTGCCCTGGCGCTCGCGCGGGACGAAGGCTGGTCGCGTCACGCTGCCGCGCACTCGGGGCTGTTGACCGGCTGATTCGTCGGTGCGCCGCTCGCGCGGCCCGGGCCATTCAATCGTTGAATCGCCCCATGTCCAGAATCAATTTGACCCGGTCTCGACACCACGCCGACACTCCCTGCCACAAAACAAGGAGACGTTAGCATGACAACAGTGTTGGGTAGCGGCGGCGTACCCGCGTACGGCGCCGATGCGCCGGGCCTCCTGGACAAGGAGCGCATCATTGCGGGGCCGGGTTTCAACCGCTGGCTCGTGCCACCGGCGGCGCTGGCCATTCACTTGTGCATCGGCATGGCCTACGGCTTCTCGGTGTTCTGGCTGCCGCTGTCGAAGGCGCTCGCCGCGGGTGGCACCGGCGCCACGTCGTGCCCCAAGGACATGAGCTTTTTCACGGAGTTGTTTGCGTCTGGCTGCGACTGGCGCATTGCCACGCTGGGCTGGATGTACACCTTGTTCTTCGTGTTCCTCGGCTGCGCAGCCGCGCTATGGGGCGGCTGGCTCGAGCGCGCCGGCCCGCGCAAGGCCGGCGTCGTGTCAGCGGTGTGCTGGTGTGGCGGCATGCTGCTGTCGGCGCTGGGCATCTACCTGCACCAGTTCTGGCTGATGATCCTGGGCTCCGGCGTGATTGGGGGCATCGGGCTCGGGCTGGGCTACATCTCGCCGGTGTCGACCCTCATCAAGTGGTTCCCCGACCGGCGCGGCATGGCCACCGGCATGGCGATCATGGGCTTCGGCGGCGGCGCGATGATCGGTTCGCCCCTGGCGGTCGACATGATGAAGCGCTTTGCCACGCCCACCAGCGTGGGTGTGTTCGAAACCTTCGTCGTGATGGCGCTGGTGTACTTTGTATTCATGCTGGGCGGCGCGTTCGGCTACCGGGTGCCGCCCACCGGCTGGAAGCCCGCGGGCTGGACGCCGCCGCCGGCGCAGGCCAATGCCATGATCACGCAGCGTCACGTACATGTGAACAAGGTGTGGGGCATTCCGCAGTTCTGGCTGGTGTGGATGGTGCTGTGCATGAACGTGAGTGCCGGCATCGGCGTGATCGGCATGGCTTCGCCCATGTTGCAGGAAGTCTTCGGCGGATCGCTGATTGGCGTGGCCAGGAAGTTCGGTGAGCTCGACAAGACGCAACTCGCGGCCATTGCCACCGTGGCCGGCGGCTTCGCGGCGCTGCTTTCGCTGTTCAACATCGGCGGACGCTTCTTCTGGGCGAGCCTGTCGGACAAGCTGGGCCGCAAGCGCACCTATGTGGTGTTCTTTGTGCTGGGCGCCGTGCTGTACGCGAGCCTGCCGTCGGCGGCGGCGGCGGGCAGCAAGCTGATGTTCGTGGGCGCGGTGTGCGTCATCCTGTCGATGTACGGTGGCGGCTTTGCAACGGTGCCGGCCTACCTGGCCGACCTGTTCGGCACCCAGTTCGTGGGCGCCATTCATGGCCGCCTGCTGACGGCCTGGGCCACAGCCGGCATCCTCGGGCCGGTGGTGGTGAACTACATGCGCGAGTACCAGCTGGGCCTGGGGATCCCGCGCGAACAGGTGTACAACCAGACCATGTACATCCTGGTGGGCATGCTGGTCATCGGCCTCATCTGCAACCTGATGGTGCGCCCCGTGGCCGACAAGTGGTTCATGAGCGATGCTGAACTGGCGAACGAAAAGCGGCTGGCGCATGAGAAGGCCATCATTTCCGAAGCCAGCCTGCGCGGCGCTGCCACCACTTCCGAAGTCACTTCGCCCCTCGTGGTGGGGCTGGCCTGGGCGGCCGTGGGGATTCCGCTCGGATGGGGCGTTTACCGCACCCTGTTGTCCGCGGGCAAATTTTTCAACTGAGCCTTCCACAAAGCACTGAATGATTCATCCGGCAACCGGCAGTGAAGTCCAGGCCGTGCCCATCGCCACGGCCGACGAATTGCGCCAGCGCATCCGCCGCAAGAGCCGCCTGAAGGGCCGGCAACCCGATGCAGTGGCGCTGGAAGAAGTTCGCGCGCTGATCGGCGGGCGGCCCGGGGAGGGCCATCGCCGGGACCTGTTGATCGAGCACCTGCATCGGCTGAACGATTCGTTCGGCTGCCTGCGTGAAGCCCACCTCGTGGCGCTGGCGCGCGAGATGAACTTGCCGATGGCTGAGGTCTACGAAGTAGCGACCTTCTATCACCACTTCGAAGTGCTGGATGCGTCGCATGAGGCTCCCGCGATCACGGTGCGCGTTTGCGACGGCTTGTCGTGCGAACTTGCCGGCGCGCAAGACCTGCTGGCCCGGCTGCCGCAAATTCTGGGTCGCGACGTGCGGGTGATCGCCGCGCCCTGCATCGGTCGGTGCGAACAGGCGCCCGCCGTGGCGGTGAACCAGCGTGCAGTGCCCTATGCAACGCTGCAATCCGTGGCGCAATGTATCGCCGGGGACAAGGTCGCGCCCCTGCCGGAGGCGATCGGCTACGCGCAATACCGCGCCGAAGGCGGCTACGCGCTCGCCGCCGCCATCGCGAACGGCCAGCACGACACTGGGGCTGTGCTGAAGGCGATGGAAGACTCGGGCCTGCGCGGCCTGGGTGGCGCCGGGTTTCCCGCGGGCCGCAAGTGGCGCATCGTGCGCGAACAGCCCGCGCCTCGCCTGCTGGCGGTGAACATCGACGAAGGCGAGCCCGGAACCTTCAAGGACCGCACCTACCTCGAGCGCGATCCGCATCGGTTCATCGAGGGCATCCTTGTTGCCGCGCAAGTGGTCGGCATCGAGACCTGCTACATCTACCTGCGCGATGAATACCACGACGCGCGCCGGTTGTTGGCGCGCGAGATCGCGGCACTGCAGGCCGATCCGCCGTGCCCCATGCCGCACATCGAGTTGCGGCGCGGCGCGGGCGCCTATATCTGCGGCGAAGAGTCTGCGATGATCGAAAGCATCGAAGGCAAGCGTGGCGAGCCGCGCATGCGGCCGCCTTACATCGCCCAGGTGGGCCTGTTCGGCCGACCGACGCTCGAACACAACTTCGAGACACTGCACTGGGTGCGCGACATCGTGCAGAAAGGGCCGCAGTGGTTCTCGTCGTTCGGCCGCCATGGCCGCACGGGGCTGCGCAGTTTCAGCGTGAGCGGGCGGGTGAGGCAGCCGGGCGTGAAGCTCGCGCCGGCGGGCATCACGGTGCGCGAACTCATCGCCGAATACTGCGGTGGCATGCAGGAAGGGCACACCTTCTATGCCTACCTGCCGGGCGGCGCCTCGGGGGGCATCCTGCCCGCCAGCCTGGGCGATGTGCCGCTGGACTTCGACACCTTGCAGCCGCATGGCTGCTTCATCGGCTCGGCCGCCGTCATCGTGCTGGGCCACCACGACAAGGCGCGCGACGCTGCGCTCAACATGATGCGGTTCTTCGCGCACGAAAGCTGCGGCCAGTGCACGCCGTGCCGCGTGGGCACGGTCAAGGCTGCGGCGTTGATGGAGCAACCGCAATGGGACCTCGCCACGCTCGAAGACCTGGGCGACGTGATGGCAGATGCTTCGATCTGCGGCCTGGGCCAGGCCGCACCCAACCCCATCCGCTGCGTGCAGAAATACTTCCCCCATGAAATCGCCTGACCTGCCGCTGGTTGACTTCACCCTTGACGGTCGCACGGTGCAGGCGGTGCTGGGCGAGACCATCCTGCAGGCGGCACAGCGTGTGGGCGTCGAAATTCCGCGCCTTTGCTACATGGACGGCTTGCGGCCCGACGGAAATTGCCGTGCCTGCGTGGTGGAGATCGCGGGGGAGCGGGTGCTGGCGCCGAGTTGCTGCCGTGCGGTGACGGCGGGCATGGACGTGAAAGCCACGAGCGAGCGGGCGCTCAAGAGCCAGAAGATGGTGGTGGAGATGCTGCTGTCGGATCTGCCCGAGCGCGGCTACAAATGGAACGACGGCCCCGGGGGCCAGCCGTCGGCCGGTGAACACGGCGAGCTCTCGGCGTGGGCGCACCGGCTGGGCATCGCTGTTCGTCTCTCGCTCGGTGCCCTGCGCCGCGAGCAGCCCGAGGCCGACATCACCCACCCCGCCATGGCCGTCAACCTCGACGCCTGCATCCAGTGCAACCGCTGCGTGCGCGCCTGCCGCGAGGAGCAGATGAACGACGTGATCGGCTACGCGATGCGCGGCAGCGCCAGCAAGATCGTGTTCGACCTTGATGACCCGATGGGCGACAGCACCTGCGTCGCTTGCGGCGAATGCGTGCAGGCCTGCCCGACTGGCGCCCTCATGCCCAAGACACGCGTCGGCTCGCAGGTGGTCGATCGCCAGGTCGATTCGGTGTGCCCCTTCTGCGGGGTGGGTTGCCTCATCACCTACAACATCCAGGACGAAAAGATCGTCAGCGTCGACGGACGCGATGGCCCCGCCAACCACAGCCGTCTGTGCGTGAAGGGCCGCTTCGGCTACGACTACGTGCACAACCCGCAGCGCTTGACCAAACCCCTGATCCGCAAACCCGGCGTGCCCAAGGACCTGGAGACCAGCAGCCGTGGCGCCATCGCCGATGTCTTTCGCGAAGCGAGCTGGAACGAAGCGCTCGCGCTCGCCGCGGGCAAGCTCGTGCATCTGCGCGACACGCACGGCCCGAAATCACTGGCGGGTTTCGGCTCGGCCAAGGGCAGCAACGAAGAAGCCTACCTGTTCCAGAAACTGGTGCGCACCGGCTTTGGCAGCAACAACGTGGACCACTGCACGCGGCTGTGCCATGCGTCCAGTGTCGCAGCGCTGCTCGAAGGCGTGGGCTCGGGCGCTGTGAGCAACCAGGTCAACGATGTCGAGCACGCCGACGTGATCTTCGTGATCGGCTCCAACCCCACGTCCAACCATCCGGTCGCTGCGACCTGGATGAAGAACGCCGCGGCGCGGGGCGCAAAGATCATCGCCGCTGACCCGCGTGCGACCGAACTTTCGAAGTACGCCTGGCGCACGCTGCAGTCCAAGGCCGACACCGATGTGGCCTTGCTCAACGCGCTCATTCACACCATCCTCGATGAGGGACTCGCTGACGAGGCTTTCCTGAACGATCGCGCCAGCAACGTGCAGGCCCTTCGTGACAACGTGAAGGACTACAGCCCTGAGGCCATGGCGCCGATCTGCGGCATCCCCGCCGCCACCCTGCGGGAAGTGGCGCGCGAGTTCGCGCAGGCCAAGGGCGCAATGATCCTGTGGGGCATGGGCATCAGCCAGCACGTGCACGGCACCGACAACGCTCGCTGCCTGATCGCACTGTGCAGCGTGGCCGGGCAGATCGGCAAGCCCGGTTCGGGCCTGCACCCGCTGCGCGGCCAGAACAATGTGCAAGGCGCGAGCGACGCGGGCTTGATCCCGATGATGTTCCCCAACTACCAGCGCGTCGACAACGCCGGCGCGCACGCGTGGTTCGAGGATTTCTGGAAGACCAAGCTCGATCCGAATCCGGGCTACACGGTGGTCGAGATCATGCACAAGGCCCTGGCGCCGGACACTGACCCGCACAAGGTGCGTGGCATGTACGTGATGGGCGAGAACCCGGCAATGAGCGACCCTGACCTGAACCACGCGCGCCATGCGCTGGCGTCGCTCGAACACCTGGTGGTGCAGGACATCTTCATGACCGAGACCGCCTGGCTCGCCGATGTGGTGCTGCCCGCATCCGCCTGGCCCGAGAAGACCGGCACCGTGAGCAACACCGACCGGATGGTGCAACTGGGCAAGCGCGCCCTCGATCCGCCGGGCGATGCGCGGCAGGACCTGTGGATCACGCAGCAACTCGCGGCGCGCATGGGCCTGGCCTGGAGCTACGAAGGCGAAGACAGCGGCGTTGCCGCGGTGTATGAGGAGATGCGGCAGGCGATGCACACGGCGATCGCGGGCATCACCTGGGAGCGCTTGCAGCGCGAATCGAGCGTGACCTATCCCTGCCTCACCGAGGACGATCCCGGCCAGCCGATCGTGTTCACCGACAGTTTCCCCACAGCCGACGGGCGCGTGAAACTGGTGCCTGCCGACATCATTCCCGCCAACGAGCGGCCCGACGCTGATTACCCCTTCGTGCTGATCACCGGGCGGCAGCTCGAGCACTGGCACACCGGCAGCATGACGCGGCGCTCCGAAGTGCTCGACGCGATCGAGCCGATGGCGACGGCATCGCTGCACGGCGACGACATCTCTGCGCTGGGCTTGTTGCCCGGCGACGTGGTGACGGTCCAGTCGCGGCGCGGCGAAGTGGCGATCCATGTGCGGCGCGACGACGGCACGCCGCCGGGCGCGGTGTTCATCCCGTTCGCCTACTACGAGGCGGCCGCCAACCTGCTGACCAATGCCGCGCTCGATCCCTTCGGCAAGATTCCCGAGTTCAAGTACTGCGCGGTGCGCGTCGTGCCCGGCGGCCAACCCCTGCCGCCGGCGGGTTATGGCGAAGGGGCGGCCTGACGCGCTAGAGTGGGTCCATGTCCGACCCTCGACCCCATACCGAAGTGGCTGTCGTCATGCGCCGCGAGCGCATCGACAACCGCTGGCAACCCTGGCGCTGGTCGCTCGCGGAAGTCGTGCCCAACGAGCCCGAATTCGGCACCGAGCCGCG
>JBKJOM010000226.1:0-43676 GCA_046595775.1 Ramlibacter sp.
CAGGGCCGAATAGATGCCCGCGAGCGCAACGGCGGCTGTGCCCTGGATGTCGTCGTTGAACGTGCAGATGCGGTCGCGGTACTTCGCGAGCAACCGGAAGGCGTTCTGGTTGGCGAAGTCCTCGAACTGGATGACGACCCCCGGAAACGCTTCGCGTGCGGCCGTGATGAACTCGTCGACCAGTGCGTCGTACGCCTCGCCCCTCAGGCGCGGCTGCGCAAGCCCCAGGTACAGCGGGTCGCTGCGCAGCGTCTCGTTGTTGGTGCCGACATCCAGCATCACCGGCAGGCATTGCGAAGGGTGTACCCCGGCGCAAGCGGTGTAGAGACACAACTTGCCGACCGGGATGCCCATGCCGCTGGAGCCCAGGTCGCCCAGGCCGAGGATGCGCTCGCCATCCGTCACGACAATCATTGCCACGTCGCGAGCTGGCCAGTTGGCGAAAAGGGACCGCACGCGGCCGCGGTCGGCCGCCGTGATGTAGATGCCTCGCGGTCCCTGGAAGATGTGCCCGAATTTCTGGCAGGCCAGGCCGACCGTGGGCGTGTAGACGATCGGCATCATCTCGTCCGGATAATCGGTGAGCAGCCGGAAGAACAGGGCCTCGTTGCGGTCATGCAGCGAGGCGAGCGACATGTATTTGTCCAGCGCGTCCGGCAGGCGCCGGAAGTTTTCCAGCACTCGCTCCATCTGTTCTTCCTGGGTGCAGATGTGGGGTGGCAGCAGCCCCTGCAGGCCCAGCACCTCGCGCTCCGGCTGGGTGAAGGCCGTTCCCTTGTTCAGGGTCGGGTCCTGCAACAAGGTGAGTCCGCGCGAGACGCCGGACAGGGAAGCGACAGGGAAAGTCATGACACGCTCCTAATTCGATTCGGGCGCCATCTCGATGGCCCCGCACGGGCATTCGGCCGCGCAGATTCCGCAGCCCTTGCAGTAGTCGAGGTTGAACTGGAAGCGCTTGCCCGGCCCCAGCTTGATGACGGCGTTGTCCGGGCAGACGCCGTAGCAGTTGTCGCACTCGAAGCAGTTGCCGCACGACAGGCACCGGCGCGCCTCGAACAGCGCGTTGCCTTCGGTAAGGCCGCCTTGCACTTCATCGAAGCTGCTGGTGCGGCGTGCGATGTCCAGCTGGGGGCGCACCGTCGCAGGTGCGTCGCTGTAGTACCAGGGGTTGAGCTTGTCGAACGTCGCCGTCGCATGCTTCACTGCGGGTTCGGCGCGCTCGCCCCGTAGCCACGCGTCGATCTGGCGCGCCGCCTTCTTGCCGTGGCCCACGCCGACCGTGACGTTGCGCTCGGCCGGCACCATGTCGCCGCCGGCGAAGATGCCCGGATGTCCCGTCATCATGGTGAGCGGATCGACCTGCACCACGCCGTCCTTCAATTCGAGGCCGGGCACGCCGTCCAGCAACGAGAGGTCCACGTCCTGGCCCAGCGCGAGCACGAGCGAATCGGCTTCGAGGGTTTCGAACTCGCCGGTGGGCTGCGGGTTGCCCTTGTCGTCAAGGGTCATCTTCTCGATCGTCAGCGCGCCTTCGCCCGCCTGCTTGATGGTAGACAGCCACTTGACCATCACCCCTTCCTGCAGCGCCTCCTCCAGTTCAAATTCATGCGCCGGCATCTTCTCGCGGTTGCGGCGGTACACGATGATGGCTTCGGTCGCCCCCAGCCGCTTGGCCGTGCGCGCAACGTCGAAGGCAGTGTTGCCGCCGCCATAGACCACCACGCGGCGGCCGAGCATTGGCTGCTCGGCGCCTTCCATGGAGCGAAGCACGGCCACTGCGTCGAGGATGCGCGAGGAGTCCTTGGCCGGGATGAAGGCCCGCCTGGCGATGTGCGCGCCCACGGCGAGGAACGCGGCGTCGAAGCCGCCTGTGCTCATCGCATCGGCGATGTTCGCCACTTTGGTGTTCAGTTCCACCGTCACGCCCATGTCGACGATGCGCTGCATCTCGGCATCGAGCACGTCGCGCGGCAGCCGGTACTTCGGGATGCCGAAGCGCATCATCCCGCCCATCAGGGGCCCGGCTTCGCGCACCGTCACGGCGTGGCCGAGCCGGCGCAGGTGGTAGGCTGCGGACATGCCTGAAGGGCCAGCGCCCACGACCAGCACATGTTTGCCGGACTCGGTCTCTGGCGGTGCGAACTTCCAGCCGCACCGGATCGCCTCGTCGCCGAGAAAGCGCTCGACCGAGTTGATTCCGACCGCAGTGTCGAGCTTGCCGCGGTTGCAGACACCCTCGCACGTGTGATAGCAGACGCGTCCCATGATCGCGGCGAACGGGTTGTCGCGCGTGAGGTGGCGCCAGGCCGCCTCGTAGTTGCCGCTCTCGGCGTGGAACAGCCAGCCCTGGATGTCCTCGCCTGCGGGGCACTGAACGTTGCAGGGCGGCAGGCGGTCGATGTACACGGGGCGCTCGCTGCGCCACGCGCCGGTCTTGTTGGCCAGCGAGGAGCCCGGATCGAGCGTGATCGCGAAGGGCCTTTGCATCGTCATTCCGCTACTTCCACTTCGAGCAGTTCGAGGCGGGCGATGTTGCGGTCCGCCTCGGACTGGATCTTCGCGAGCATTTCCGGATGGCCGGACGGGCCGAACAGGTGGGCGAAGCGCTTCTGCGGCTTCAGGTACTCATCGACCGGCACGCGGTGGCGGATCTTCGTGACCGCCGTGACTTCGCCGTGTTCGGCTTCGAACACCGGGAAGATCCCGGATTCGCGCGCCAGCCGCGCGAGGCGGATCGTGTCGTGGCTGGCTGAACCCCAGCCGAGCGGACAGGGCACCAACACGTGAAGGTAGCGGGCGCCGTGGATCGTCATGGCCTTCTCGACCTTCGCTTCGAGGTCGCGCAGGTCCGCGACGGTGGCGGTTGCAACGTATGGGATGCCGTGCGCCATCGCGATGCGCGGCAGGTTTTTGCCCTGGCCGAAGCTGGCGCCCGGCTCGGAACCCACCGCCATCGTCGTCGCCGTGCGGGCGCCGTGCGGCGTAGCCGAACTGCGCTGCACGCCGGTATTCATGTAGCCCTCGTTGTCGTAGCAGATGTAGAGCACGTCGTCGTTGCGCTCGAACATGCCTGAGAGGCAGCCGAAGCCGATGTCGGTGGTACCGCCGTCGCCGCCCTGGGCGATGACGCGCACGTCCTTGCGGCCCTTGACCTTCAGCGCGGCGGCGATGCCGGTGCCAACGGCGGCGGCGTTGCCGAAGAGCGAATGGATCCAAGGCAACTGCCATGACGTTTCGGGGTAGGGCGTTGAGAAGACTTCAAGGCAGCCTGTCGCGTTCGCTGCGATGAGCTGGTTGTTCGTCGCGCGCATCGCCGCGTCGACCGCGTAGCGCGCGCCGAGGGCTTCGCCGCAACCCTGGCACGCCCGGTGTCCCGAGTTGAGCGAGTTGCTGCGGTCAGTGCCCGACTGCACGCTGCGCTGCCCGGGCGCGAGCAGCCGGTTGCCGACAGTGAATGTGCCGGTCTGGTAGAACTTCACGGGGGCACTCATGCTCACACCACCTTCGATGCGACCGTGCCGATGTCGCGCAGCAGGTTTTCGGCAATGGGGCCGCTGCGCCGCATCGCGGATTCGCGTTCGAGCTGGCGGTTGACGATGCGCCAGTCCAGGTCGAGGAAGGTAAGGGGCTGCAGCTGGTCGGCAATCGCTTCGACCAGCATCTTTGCGAGCGATGAGCGCGTGATGGCACGGCCGCCCAGGCCGGCGATCACCGTGTAGCCGCGCAATTGCAGCCCGGAAAGCGCCATCCGCACATCCGTTGACACGACGCCCCCCAGCCCGACGCTGAAACTCTTTTCCAGTACGACCACGCGCTTGACCCGCTCCAGCGCGGCGCGCACGGCCGCGAGCGGGAACGGACGGAAGGACTGGATTCCCAGCACGCCGATCTTCAGCCCCGTCGCGCGCATCTCGTCGATCGTGTCCTTGAGCGTGCCGATCACGGACCCGAGCGCGACGACGATGGTTTCCGCATCTTCGCAGCGGTAGGCACGCACGAGGCCGCCGGAGCTGCGGCCGAAGCGCTCCCTGAACTCGCCTGCGATGAAGGGAATGAGGCCCAGCGCCATCGTCTGCTTGGCGTGGGCGAGAAAGCGGACTTCCATGAAAGCCTCTGGACCGACCATGGCGCCGATCGACACCGGTTCTGCCGGGTCGAGCACCTGTCGCGGCTCGTAGGGCGGCAGGAAGGCGTCGACCTGCGCCTGGTCCGGCATGTCCACGCTTTCGTAGGCGTGCGTGAGGATGAAGCCGTCCATGCACACCATCACCGGCATCGACAACTCTTCCCCTAACCGAAAGGCCTGGATGTGCAGGTCCAGCGCCTCCTGGTTGTTCTCGGCGAAGAGCTGGATCCAGCCGCAGTCACGCTGGCTCATGGAATCGCTGTGGTCGTTCCAGATGTTGATCGGCGCGCCGATCGCGCGGTTGGCCACCGTCATCACGATCGGCAGCCCCAGCCCGGACGCGTTGTAGACCGCCTCGGCCATGAACAGCAGGCCCTGGCTGGCGGTCGCGGTATAGGTCCTCGCGCCTGTCGCTGACGAACCGATGGCAACGCTCATCGCCGCGAATTCGCTTTCGACGTTGATGAATTCGCAAGGGCTGAGCGTGCCGTCCTTCACCAGTTCGCCCAGGCCCTCGACGATGTGGGTCTGCGGCGAAATCGGATACGCGCAGATCACTTCCGGCCGGCACAGGGCCACGGCTTGCGCGACGGCTTGCGAGCCTTCAATCTGTTTTCGCATGGGCAAGCTCCTGGAGTTCCTTGGCGACGTATTCGAAAGCCTCGCCCGCCGCGGCAACGTTGGCCTGCGCGATCTTCGGGGGGAAGGTGTCGCGGATCGCGTGCGCGACCGCTTCCAGCGTCACCAGCCCGGAGAGCGCCGCGAAGCCGCCGAGCAGCACCGCGTTGGGCAAGGGCCGTCCGAGGTGCCTGAGCGCAATCTCGCTGGCCGGCACGGTGATCAGCCGTTCATGGCGGAAGCGCTTCGCGATGTCGTCGAGCCCCAGTTCGTCGAAGCTGCGCTGGCTGTTGATCAGGACGTAGCCATCGGGCTGGAGCCCCTGGAAGATGTCGACCTGGTGCAGCAGCGTGGGGTCCTGCACGATCAACACATCCGGCGCGAGGATCGGTTCGCGCAGTCGAATCTCCTTGTCGTCGATGCGACAGAAGGCGACCACAGGCGCGCCGGTGCGCTCCGACCCGAAGCTCGGGAACGCCTGCGCATTGCGGCCCTGCGCGAAGGCGGCCACCGACAACATCTCCGCAGCCGTGACCACCCCCTGGCCACCGCGCCCGTGGATCCGGATCTGCAACATGAAATTTCCTTAGAAACCGATGGCGAGAAGGGCGTACGCCGCTGTCACGGTAATCGCCATGGCCGCGCCGTAGCACACCAGCTTGGCGACGGTGCCCGTGTGCACGCCGATGTCGTGCAGGCTGTGGTAGATCCGGTGCACTGCATGCCAGGCGAAGAGCATGACGATGGCAAAGATGAATCCCTTGGCCAGCCAGTGCTGCGAGAACGCCAGCATGCGCGGGTAACTCATGAAGCCCTCGCCGAACAACAGACCCGAAGGTGCGGCGATGCCGGTCAGGAAAACCAGCATGGCCCCGAACAGCGCGGACAACATGCCGCCGGCGCCGAACAGAAGCCAGAACACCGGGGCGTTGGAGCGCTTGTTCATCGCAGCCACCCGGCGAGCGCCAGGAGCGCAAGCGACGCCACCACCGCCCCGGCCCAGCCGGTGCGGGTGATCGTCGTGCCAGCGACCCGCTCGCCCCGCACCACCATCATCGGCATCGTCTTGGGCATGATCTCGAACCAGCTGCGCGCGTGAACCACCATCGACACCAGCAGCACCAGATGCAGCAGGATCGAGCCAGGCGAGCGCAGCGCGGCGAGCCAGCCGTTCCATGCGCTTTCACCCTGAGCCAGGCGCACCACGCCGACGGCCAGGATCAGCGCATAGGCGAGCACGGCGAAGGCCGTGAGTTCGCGGATCATGTAGCGCATGAAGAAGGGGTCGCGCCGCCACCAGCCTTGCATCGGCCTCACATAGCCGCGGCGCTTTGTCGGGGAAGCGTTCATTGGGCGGCTCCCTTGGGCGACAGAAAGCGCAGGAAATAGTCCTTCGCGCTGTTGACCTTGTTCTGGTTGACCGCGTTGGCCGGGTCCACGTGCTTGGGACACACCTCCGAGCAATAGCCCACGGCGGTGCAGCTCCAGACGCCTTCTTCCGAATTCATGAGGGCCAGCCGCTCGTCGCGTCCGCCGTCGCGCGAATCCGCGTTGTAGCGGTGCATGAGCGCCAGCGCGCCGGGACCGGTGAAACTGTCGTCCAGCCCGAACTGCGGGCAGGCCGAGTAGCACAACATGCAGTTGATGCAGGAGCTGAACTGTTCGATCTGCTCCAGTTGCGCGGGCGTCTGGAGGTATTCGCCTTCGGCCAGGGTGCGCGGCTCCTTGGGGATCAGCCAGGGCTTGACGGCCTGCAGCTTCTCGAGGAAGGGTTCGACGTCGACCACGAGGTCGCGCTCAATCGGGAAGTGCGCGAGCGCCTCGACCCGGACCGGCCCCGGGTGCAGGTCGCGCAGGAAGGTCTGGCAAGACAGGTTGGGCTTGCCGTTGATCATCATCCCGCAGCTGCCACAGATGGCCATGCGGCACGACCAGCGGAAGCTGAGGGTGCCGTCCAGGTCGTCCTTGATGTATTGCAGGCCCTGCAGCACCGACATGTCGTCGGTGTAAGGCACGTAGTAGCTTTGCCAGACCGGCTTGTCTTCCTCTTCAGGGCGAAAGCGCAGGACCTGCATTTCGATGCGTCGTGGATCAGGCATGAGTGAGCTCCCTGGCCTTGCGGTCTGCTTCATCGCCGGCCGCGCCATAGGCGCGCGTCGCGGGCTGCGAGGTGGTGATCTTCACCGGCCCGTATTCGATGCGCGGCGTGTCGGCGCCTGCGAAGTACGCGAGCGAATGCTGCATGAAGTTCGCGTCGTCGCGCGCTTCGAAGCCATCCAGGCGCTGGTGCGAGCCGCGCGATTCGCGCCGCTCGAGCGCCGAGTGCGCCATCGCCTGCGCCACGTCCAGCAGGTAGCCCAGCTCGATCGCCAGCAGCCAGTCGGTGTTCCAGCCGCGCGAGTGGTCATCGACCTGCACGCGGGTATAGCGTTCCTTCAGCTCGGCCAGCTTGTCGCACGTCTGCTGCATGGTGGCGGCCGTGCGGTAGATGCCGCAGCCTTCCTCCATGCTCAGCGCCATCTCGCGCCGCAGCGTGGCGATGCGCTCGGTGCCGTCGCGTCGAACCACGAGTTGCTGCGCGCGGCGCTGGGATTCATCGGCCAGCACTCCGAGGGTGGAAGCAGCCCCGTGCGTGACGGTCTTCGCATACGCAGCTGCTTCAATGCCGGCGACCTTGCCAAACACCAGCAGTTCGGTGAGCGAATTCGATCCCAGGCGGTTGGCGCCATGCAGCCCCACGCTGGAGCACTCGCCCACCGAGTACAGGCCCGGAAGGCCGGACGCTGTGCGGCCATCGGCAACGATGCCGCCCATGGTGTAGTGCACCGCGGGCACCACCGGGATCGGCGCCTTGGCCGGGTCGACGCCCAGGTACTCGACGGCGAGTTCGTAGATCTGCGGCAGGCGCTCGCGCAGCTTCTTCTCGCCCAGGTGGCGCAGGTCCAGGTGAACGTACGAGCCCCAACGGGGGTCGGACAATGTGCGACCCTTCTGCTTCTCGTGCCAGTAGGCCTGCGAGAGGCGGTCGCGGGGCCCGAGTTCCATCGCCTTGTTGACGGGCGTCGGCGAGGCGGGGCCGAGGCCGTAGTCCTGCAGGTAGCGGTAGCCGTCCCTGTTCAACAGGAACCCGCCTTCGCCGCGGCAGGCTTCGGTGAACAGCAGGCCCGTGCCCGGCATGCACGTGGGGTGGTACTGCACGAACTCCATGTCGCGCAGCGCCACGCCGTGACGATAGGCGAGCGCCATGCCGTCGCCCGTGACGATGCCGCCGTTCGTGTTTTCGCGGAACACCCGGCCCGCGCCGCCGGTGGCGATGATCACGCTCTTGGCCTGGATCAGCTGGAACCTTCCCGTGGCGATCTCGATGGCGACCACGCCTTGCACGCGACCTTCATCGACCACCAGGTCCACGCAGAAATGCTCGTCGAAACGCTGGATCGAGGGGTACTTCATCGATGTCTGGAATAGCGTGTGCAACATGTGGAAGCCGGTCTTGTCGGCGGCAAACCAGGTTCGCTCGATCTTCATTCCGCCGAACGCGCGCACATTCACGTGCCCATCGGCCTTGCGGCTCCAGGGGCAGCCCCAATGCTCCATCTGCACCATTTCCTCGCGTGCCTGGCCGACGAAGAACTCGACCACATCCTGCTCGCAGAGCCAGTCGCCGCCTGCGACGGTGTCGTGGAAGTGCGCCTCCAGGCTATCGTGGGGCTGCGTGACCGCCGCGGCGCCACCCTCGGCCGCCACCGTGTGGCTGCGCATCGGGTACACCTTGGACAGCAACGCGATCTTCAGCGTGGGGTCCGCCTGCGCAACGGCGATGGCTGCACGCAGGCCGGCACCTCCGGCACCGACGATGGCCACATCCGCCTTGAAGGTTTCCATGATCGTTCTAGCGCGTGAGCACCAGCTTCTGGTAGAGGCCGCCAAAGTAAGTCTGCTTGGTCATGGCTGCGAGCTTCACGCCGCGTTGCGGCATGAATTCACTCACCTCATGGTTCCACAGGTCCATCGCGTAGGGCTCTAGTTTGCGAAAGACCCCCGTCATCAACAGGCGCAACGGGTG
This sequence comes from Ramlibacter sp., assembly GCA_046595775.1. Lineage (GTDB taxonomy): Bacteria > Pseudomonadota > Gammaproteobacteria > Burkholderiales > Burkholderiaceae_C > Ramlibacter. Next base: position 8,811 of record JBKJOM010000226.1, read on the forward strand.
CCAGTCGATCGGCCGGTGGTAGTCAACGATCACGATCTTGCCGCCGGGCTTGACGACCCGCATCGCCTCGGCCAGTGTGTTGCGACGCACGGCCTCGGGTTGCTCGTGCAAGAGGAAAAAGAGCAGCACCTGGTCGTAGCTTGCATCCGCAGCTTCGAGCGACGATGAATCGCCCTGCAGCAACGCGATGCGGTCGTCGGCCGGCAGCTTCGATGCGAGGTTCTTCAGCTGCACTGGAAGGATGTCGACGATGTCCAGCCTTGCTTCCGGCGCGAGCCGCTCGCGCAGGCGGGGCGTGAGGTTGCCGTACACGCAAGCGACCTGCAGGGTCTTGCCCGTGATGGTGGCGCCCAGTTCGTCCAGCGCGGCGTCACGCAGGCGCCCATAGTTGCCGAACAGGATCAGGTTGACGAGCCATTCGCGCTCGAAAAGGCGAACGGCATTGGGGTGCACGTAGGCCCACCAGTACACCTGCTCCAGGTAGCGCGGCACGGCCATGGGAAGCGGCGGGACGAGCGCAGGTGCGAGCGCCAGGGTGGGACTCGCAAACGCCGTGCTGCTGTTGGACGGGGGCATGGGTTCTCCTCGGGTTTGATGCGGCGCGCTTACTGCGCCAGGATCCACTGCACCAGGTTCTTGACCTGCGCCATGTCCTTGGTCTTGACCGCCTTGTGCTCTTCCTCGACGTCATCGATCTTGATCTTCGGGCTGGTCGTGACCATGGTGACCAGCTTGGCCTCGGCGTCAGGCTTGCCCTTGTACTTGGCCGCGGTCTTCTGGAAAGAGGGGCCTTTCTTGGTCTTGTCGATTGCGTGGCATTTGGTGCAGCCGTCGTCCTTGGTGAGCTTGACCGCGGCGTCGGCGTCGACGGCAGCCACGGCCGGCAGCGAGAGGGCCGCGAAGGCAGCGGTGGCGGCAACGAGGTAGCGAATCTTCATGGGAGCTCCTTCAGAGTGTTGGGTGGGCACTTGTGCCCCATGGTGCGGCCGGCGGCGCGCCCGCCGGTTGATGAAGGTCAAGCGCACTCATGCAGCGCCGCCAAAAAATCCGGTCGCGATCAGTAAGAGCAGCAGCAAACCGAACGAGATGAGCACGAAGCCGAGGATGCGCGAGCCCACGTACATCGGGCGCGATGGCGCGTCCACCAGGTACTTCGACAGCTCGCCGCTTTCGACCAGGCGCCGGTACTGCACGCTGTGGTCGCGGGCGAAGTGCTCCAGCGACATCGAGCCGGTGAACATCACGTCGTCGAACGGGAACTTTTCCGGGCGGAAGTGGTTGTTGAAGAAATGCACGGTGAACAGGAACACGGCGGCGAGGAAGGCTTCCTCCCCGTGGGTGATCACCGCCACGTTGAAGACCCAGCCTGGCAGGTACGCCGAGGCAAGGTGCGGGAACCACATCAGGAAGCCGCTGACGCCGACGATGCTCACGCCCCAGAAAGGCGCCCAGTAGTCGAACTTCTCCCAGTAGGTCCAGCGGTCGAACACCGGCCGCGGACCGCGGCCGAAGAACCACATGAACATCGCGATCACATCCTTGGCGTCCTGCAGGCTGGGGATCAGCGAATCGGGGCCGAACCAGCGGAAGGTCTTGCGGTTGCGCACCAGGTACACGGCGATGTACACCAGGTGCACCACGAACACGAAGCTGAAGATGATGGCGTTCGCGCGATGGATGAGACCGGCGATCTTCGGGCCGCCCAGCAGGTGCATTACCGTCGGTGCCCAGCTGCTGCCGGCATACATGAGCGTCATGCCGGTGAGCGTGAGGATCATCAGGCTCACGGCGAACAACAGGTGGCCCAGGCGCCACCACGGGCCGAAGCGGCGCACATGTTTGCCCGCGGGCAAGCCGAGCTCGGCAACGTTCACTCGCGGATGCGTCTTGCCTTGCGCGCGCTCGCGGCTCTCGCGGTAGAGCCACAGCAGCAGGTGGATCCAGAAGAAGGCAAAGGTGCCGGCGAGCAGGCCGACCATGAACTTGGTGGTAAGCCAGATTTCCGGATAGCGCTTGAAGTCGTGCGCGTTGCCGTGCGGCTGAAAGCTCACGAAATTGAGGCTGGCCTCCTTGTGGCACGCCTGGCAGGTCTTCAGCCGGTTGTCGGGGTGAACCTTGGACTTCGGGTCTTTCGGGCCAAAGATGTCGTGGCTGCCGTGGCAGTTGAAGCACTTGGCGGTATTGGTGTAGCCCAGGGCCGTGATCTGGCCGTGGTACGTGTCGCCGTACGAAGCGGCGTTTTCCTTGTGGCAGCCTGCGCAGGCCTTGACCGCGCCGAGCTTGGCTGCCGGCGCGCTGGTCTTGTCGATGCCATGCGGGTTGTGGCAATCCGAGCAGATGGCGGCCTTCGGGTCCTTCTTGCCGACCACGGCCTTGCCGTGGACCGACGACGAATATTCTTCGAGGTGTTCCTCGTGGCACGTGCCGCACACGGCGGGAATGGCCAGCCGTCGCGCCTGAGCTTGCGCGCTGCCGGGGTCGATGTGTGCGACGGGGCCTGTGCCGTGGCAATCCACGCACGTTGCGTTCGGCTTCTTGGGATCATCCGCATTCGGCTTGGAGTGGACGGAGAGCTTGTAGGTCTCCTCGGCCTGCGTCGGAAGCGGGGCGGGAGTGCTCGGCGCCTGCGCGGTGGCGGGTGCTGCATGAAGGGCCGCGACCATCGCGGCGGCGATTGCGAGGCGTCGAACGAGGTCCTTCATGCAGCGGTCCCGGCTTTACTTCGCGAAGACCATGAACAGCGGGTCGTCGCTCGTCGCGTGGCGCACCTGTGCGTTGTCGAACGCCGCAAAGCCGAACGCGTACTTGGCGCCGAGGTCGTCAAACTGCACGTCGAACTTGCTGCCCGTCACCAGCTTGCGAGTCACCACGGCGGCGTGCTTGCCGCTGGACCATGCCGTGCTGACCTTCAAGTCGGCGCGGTCGCCCACGAGCGGGTTGATGATGAACGACGCCACTTCGTCGCCAGCCTTGAAGCGCGCGTCGTCGAACGCGACCTCATCGCCGCGCGTGATGTAGTACTTGCCGCCTCCGTTGCCGGGCTTGCCGTCGCGGTTCATGAACTGGGGCTTGCCGTTGACCAGCGAGAATCCGTTGTACTCGCCCTGCGTGCCGCCCGGGTCGCTCTTGCGCCCTGCATTCGGGCTGGCCTTCGGGTCGTAGCGGGTGTGGTCGACGTACTGGTCGTCCACATTGCCCAGCGGCCCCGTGCGGCTGCCCTTCATGTGCCAGATGTCGCCAACCTGGCCTTCACCGGGGGTGTACTTGTTACCGTACGGCTTGCCCTGGCCTTCGTGGCAAAGCACTGCGCAGCCCTGTTCGTTGAAGCCCTTGATCGAGTTGCCGACCGGCCAGATCATGGCCCACTTGTCTTCGTAGTAGATGTTGTCGTCGCCGCCCTTGTCGGCGGGGTCGACCAGTTTCTTCCAGCTGCCGTCCGCCTGTTTCTGGTAGGGCCCGCGCCGCACCGAGTTGGTGGGATCCGTGTACTGCACCAGCATGTACAGCGTGTCGCCGCTGTAGACGGCCTTGAGCGTCGCCATGCTTTCGCCCTTGCCGCCGAAGTTCACGCCGCCGCTCAGGGGCACCACGAGCGGCCGGGCGTTTGCCCAGGCGGGATCGGCCGCGAGGGCCGCCGGGTTGGGCGCGGCCGACGCCTTGACAGCGACCAGCGTGTTGACGGGTCCTCTTTCCTGCACGGCGCCGCATCCGGCGAGGCCGAGCGTCACTGCGATGAGGGCCGCGGCCGAGAGATGGGTCTTTCTGTTGAGCATGTCGATTCTCCTTGTGATGGGCACCGAACCTTGATCTGCGTCCGATGCTTCGCAGTCTGCCGGGCATGGTCGGGGAGCGATTGACCTAGGTCAATCGCATTGCCTGTGCGAGGTGTTGAATCGGAGTACTCCTATGGCGAAACAGCCGCTTTGGCATCCGACAGGAGAGGTTGACACCCATGAACATCCGACTCCATCCTGTCCGCGCCATCGGTGTGCTCGCCGCGGTCGCCGTCGCGCTCGTCGCGACCGGCGTGGGTTTCCTGCTGTGGCAGGCGCGCGCTGGTGAACTTGATCATGAACGGGCGCAGACGGCTGCTTTCGCCACGGCCGTGGCCCGGGACGCGGAACAGGCGTTCGATGCTGTGGACGCTACGCTGCTGGGCATCCAGGAGCGCATGTTGACACCGTACGGCAAGGGGCTGGCACTCGATGGCGATGAGGTTCGACTGCTGCTGAAGGCCCGCGCCTTCGGACTGCGGCCCGCCGCGGAACTTGTGGTCTTCGATGCGCAGGGCCGTGTCGCTAATGCAAGTTCCGACCGCGATGTCGTGCCTGGCTCAGCCGTACTGAACGCCCTGATGGCTTTCGCACAAGCCGGTCGCGACGGCTTGCTGGTCCTGCCGCCCCCGGACAGCGACGGGCCTGACCGCATCGTGCACTTCGCGCGCATTCTCCGATCCGCCGACGGCTCGCAAGGAGGCCTTGCGGTGGCGCTGGTCAGGTCTTCCGACCTCGAACAGCGGCTGGCCGCCAGGAACGCCGCGACGGCTCGCTCGGTGACGGTCTTCGGCAAGGGCGGGCAAGTGATCGCCACCGTCCGTGGAGAGGCGGGGGCGGCAGCCGTGGCACCCCGGCCCGCCGACGCGGAGTTTGCGCTGCCCCCGCAACCGGTGCGCCTGGTGAAAGGCACCGCCTCTTCCGACGCCGCGGAGGCTTTCGCGTTCGGGGGTAGCAGCCGCTTTCCGCTTTGGGTCAGCGTGCCGGTTCGCGGCATGGCAGCCGTCGCGGCCTGGCGCGAGGACGCCAGGGCGGTGGTGCTTGGCGCCGCCCAGCTGTGCGCGACGCTCCTGACAGCCGCCTGGCTGCTCGCCCGCCTCGTGGTGCGCCAGGCGAAACTCGCAGCCGCGTTGCACGATGCGAATGACCGTTACCAAAAGACCATTGAGTCGGTGATGGACGCGATCATTGCAGTCGATGGCAACCAGGCGGTCTGCCTCTTCAATCCGGCGGCCGAACGCATGTTTGGCTTGAGCAAGGCGCAGGTGCTGGGCGGCCCGCTGGCCCGCCTGATTCCGGCGCGGGCCCGGGCCTCGCACATGTTGCACCTCGATCGCTTCGCGTGCGCCCCGCGCGACTCACGGGCGATGGGGCTGGACCGGGAGATCACCGGCCTGCGGGCCGATGGCACCGAGTTCCCGATTGAGGCGACGATCTCGCGCACGCTGATCGACGGCCAGCCGCAACTCACGGCGGTCCTGCGCGACGTGACCAAGCGCCGCCACGCGGACGACGAAATGCGCGAACTGAACCGTCAGTTGCGCAGCCTGTCCGCCTCGCTGCAGGACGTGCGCGAGCAGGAGCGCGCGCGCATCGCGCTCGAACTGCACGACGAACTCGGGCAGCAGCTCACCGGCCTGAAGCTGGAGCTGTCGTGGCTGACGGCGCGCCTGAAAGAGGGCAAGACCCCGGAGCCCGGCGAGATTGCCGCGATGCGCAACCTCGTCGACGTCTCGATCGCATCCGTGCGCCGCATCGCGACAGAGCTGCGGCCGCCGATCCTGGACGACCTGGGCTTCGGCGAGGCCGTGGCCTGGCATGCGGCGGAATTCGCGCGGCGCAGCGGCATCGCTTGCCGGCTGGACCTGCAGGCGCAGTCGCTCGTGACCGACGATGTCGTTGCGACGGCGCTGTTCCGCATCGTGCAGGAGTCGCTGACCAACGTCGCCCGCCATGCCGGCGCTTCGTGCGTCGATGTGAAGCTGGTACGGGCCGGCGCCGACCTCGTGCTCTCCGTACGCGATGACGGCACGGGCATGGCACCGGCCGGGCGCGGCGCCAAGGGCATCGGGCTGGTGAGCATCCGCGAGCGCGCCATGTCGCTGGGCGGGCGCCTTGACACGCGCGGCGAGCCAGGTGCCGGCACAACGATCACGGTGACCTTGCCGCTGGCCAGGCCCATCGTCCAGAGGAGCAATGCATGATCGACGTCCTGGTGGTGGATGACCACGCCATCATCCGCGATGGACTGAAGAAGATCCTTGCCGACTCGGGCGACCTGCGGGTTGCCGGCGAAGCCTGCAGCGGCAGGGAGGCGCTGGACCTGGTGCGCGCGCGCGACTGGGGCCTGGTGGTGCTGGACATGTCCATGCCGGGGCGCAGCGGGCTCGACCTGCTCAAGCTTCTGAAAGCCGAGCGGCCGCGCATGCCGGTGCTGGTGTTCACCATGCATCATGAGGACCAGTTCGCCGTGCGCGCCATCCGCGCGGGCGCGGCCGGCTACCTGTCCAAGGAAAGCGACGGCGACCTGCTGCTGCCCGCGATGCGGCGCGTCGCGGCAGGCGGCGCTTTCATGAGCGACTGCGTCGCGCAGTTGCTGGCCACGCAGTCGCAGCGCGGCAGCGACGTGCCCGGCCACACCTTGCTCAGCGACAGGGAGTGGGGCGTCTTTTCGCGCATCGTGCGCGGGGCCAGCCTCACGCAGATCGCGGATGAGCTGTGCCTGAGCATCAAGACCGTGAGCACGCACAAGTCGCACATCCTTGGGAAGATGAACCTCACCGGGCAGGTCGACCTGGTGCGCTACGCGATCGAGCACAACCTGCTGGACACTGCGCGGGAGTGACAGAGCGCCCCCGCTGTCCGAGCTGGCGAGACTGCTTGAAAAAGCGGGCCCGGCTGCGAGGCCGAGCCCCAGAGCGGCAGTGGCGCTGAGGGCGATCCGGGTAGAACGTTACATCGCGCCTTGCACTTCACTGGCGTGGGCCTGTGACGCCGTGAGAGTGTCCCGGGCCGGACATGGCGTGCGGCTCGGGCAGCGTGATGCCCTTTTCCTTCGCGCGCTTCTGCATCTCGGTGCGCGTCGCCTCGGCGAGCTTCTGGCGTTCCTCGACCGTCTTGGCGCCATGCATCTTTTCCTGCAACGCGGCACGCTCTTCGGGTGTCATGAGCTGCGCCGCCGGACCCATCTGGCCGCCGTGCATCATGCCTGCGCCCATGCCGCCACTCATGCCCCCGCCCATCATCATGCCCGCCCCGCCTGCGCTGCCCATCGGGCCGGGATGCGCGAAAGCGGCCGCGGCGACACCGATTCCCAGAGCCACGGCGAGCGCGGCTGCCAGCTTGTATGAATGCTTCATGATTGATTCCTTTAAGTCGAACTGCAGGATGTCTGCAAGACCATTGAAGCGGCAACTTGTAAGCGGCCCATGTCAAGCGCGGGCCGTTTTGTATCGCAGCCTTGCAACGCGGCCGTAGTTACACTGCGTCGGAGTTCCGCGGCCGAATTCGCGTCGCCTGGTGCTATATCTCCCTCATGGCCAATGCCGACCACATCCTGATCGTCGATGACGACGCGGAGACTCGCATCCTGCTGCAGGTGTATCTGGAAAAGCAGGGCTTTCGCGTGGCAACTGCCGCGGACGGCAGGGGCCTGCGCAAAGCGCTCGAGACCACGCATCCCGATCTCATCGTCCTGGACCTCATGCTGCCCGGCGAGGACGGCTTGCAGTTGTGCCGGGATCTGCGCGCGCGGTCGAACCTGCCGGTCATCATGCTGACGGCGCGCGGCGAGGAGACCGACCGGATCGTGGGACTGGAGATGGGCGCCGACGACTACATCGCCAAGCCGGCCAATCCGCGCGAGCTTCTGGCGCGGATCAAGAGCGTGCTGCGGCGCGCGCGGTCGCTGCCCGAGAATCTCGAGCCGGAGCCGGTGAAGACGTACCGGTTTGCCGGATGGGCGCTCGATCTCGCGACGCGCAACCTGACCGCGCCCGATGGCGTGGTGGTGCCGCTCAGCGGCACGGAGTTCAAGCTGCTGCGCATCTTCATCGCGCATCCCGACCGGGTGCTTTCCCGCGACCAGCTGATCGAACACATGATCTCGCGCGAGGCGGGCCCGTTCGACCGGGCGATCGACGTGCAGGTGAGCCGGCTGCGGCAGCGGCTGAACGAGGACGCCCGCGAGCCCCGATTGATCAAGACAGTGCGTGGAGCGGGGTACGTGTTCGCGGCCAATGTGGAGGCGGCGCGCGCATGAAACTCGCACCGCGCTCGCTTTTCAGCCGGCTGGTGCTGGTGCAGCTGACGGTGCTGGTCATGGCGCTGCTCGCCAGCTTCGCCATCCACATGCAGGACCGCAGCGAGGCGCTGGTGCAGGCGAGCGGCATGCAGACGGCGCAGCGCATCGCCGACATCGTGCGGCTGCTCGAGCCGCTCGCGCCCGGCGAACGACGGCGCATCGTGCAGGTGTTCAGCGCGCAGCCCCTGGCCATCAGCCTCGACGAGCCGCCGCTGGCAGCAGGCGCGCCCGATGACCAGGGCGGCGCCCGCAGTTCCTTGTTCGCCTCCATGCTCACCCGCTTCCTCGGTGACCGCAGACCCGCCGTGGCGGCCGTGCGTGAGGTTGACTCGACGAGCCCGGTGCCTTCACCCATGGACCCGCGTTTCGCGGGCCACGGCCCCGGGATGGGCGCCGGCCGTGCAATGCACTTCGGCGCGCAACCGGGTATCTCGTTCGTCGCGCAGGTGCGCCTGGGCGATGGCGCGCTGGTCACATTCGACTCGCGCCAGCCCGCGTTGAGCGCCGGCTGGCCCCACCGCCTGCTGCTCAGTCTCGCGATCCTGCTCGCAGCCGTGGTCGCGGTTTCGCTCCTCGCGGTGCGTTGGACCACCCGCCCGCTGGCCGCGCTGGCCCATGCGGCCGACGACCTGGGCCGCAGTATCGATCGGTCGCCGCTGCCCGAGTCGGGGCCGGTGGAGGTCGCGCGCGCCGCGCGGGCCTTCAACACCATGCAGCAGCGCATCGCGGACCATGTGCGCGAGCGCAGTGCAACTCTGGCGGCGATGTCGCACGACCTCAAGACGCCCTTGAATCGCCTGCGCCTGCGCGCGGAACTGCTGTCCGACGGGGAAGCCAAGCGGAAGATCTCGCAGGACCTCGACGAGATGGAGGCCATGGTCCGCGCCACGCTGGAGTTCATGCGCGGCGGCGAGAGTGGCGAGGCACCCCGGCCGATCGACATGACGGCCTTGCTGGAAAGCATCGCGCAGGACGCCCGTGACAGCGGCGGAGCGGCCAGCGTCGAGGGTGCCGCGCGCAGCCCCTACATCGGTCGGCCGCAGTCGTTGAAGCGCTGCATCGGGAACCTGCTGGACAACGCGCTCAAGTACGGACAGAGTGCTTCGCTGCAAATCGAGGACACGCCGGGGGCGCTCATCATCCGCGTGCGCGACCGAGGATCGGGCATTCCGGATGCTCAGCTGGAGCGTGTGTTCGAGCCCTTCTTCCGGCTGGAAAGCTCGCGCAGCCGCGACACCGGCGGCACCGGGCTGGGCCTGGGCATCGCGCGGCAGATCGCGCAATTGCATGGCGGGACACTGAAGCTGCGCAATCCCGAAGGCGGCGGCCTCGAAGCCGTCCTTGCATTGCCGCGGACCGAGTCAGCACCCCGGCGCTTTCCAGCCGCGGCCTGATGCCGGGAGAGGGACTCAACGCCGGGTCGTGCCGCGGCCGGTCGGGCAGATCATGTTCTTCGGCAAGGTTCCTTGCAGGTACTGCGTTTCCTCTTCCGCAGTCGCCATCCGCACGTCCACGACACGCCCACGCCTGCCATAGAGTTCAGCGACCTGGGCTTCAAATCCGGCGCGCGGGTCCTCTCCTTCCGGGAAGGCCCTGACCCAGCGGCGCGGCCTGCCTTCATAAGTGAAGTCCAGGACCCACACAGTGCTGCTTCTGTAGAAAGGGGCCACTTCACCCTCGCTCAGTGCGCAGTGGCGAAGCAAGCCATCGGGCCTGCATCAACGGCCACCCCGGAGGACAACACCCGATCCAGCCTCTTCGCCATCTCATCGAGCTGCCCCGCATCCTCAGCCGTCATCAGACCGGCCCCTCATACACCGGCGCGAACCCGCCGCCGAGCGTGCGGAAGTTCGTCGTCTGGCCCTGGTAGACGCGCGCAGCGCTCCACTGGACCACGCCGTCGTACACATATTCGCGCAGGTCGAATTTCATCGGCTTGTCGGCCGTCGCTTCCAGTTTCCGCTCTCCCGGCAGCACAAGGTCTTGCGCGACGTAGCCTCCGACCGCAATCTCGGCCCACACGCGCTGGGTCAGCTTGTCGCCCCGGTACGCGGCACGACCGCCGAAGCCCGCGAACGGCTTGAAGAACAGCTGCTTGCGGCGAGCCCACAACATGTCTGCGTTGATCGCGTCGACCTCGACAGTCCGCGGCACGTTGGCAGCCAGCACTTCGCGAACCTCGGGCCCGGCGCCCAGCGCCTCCAGCGCAACCGCATCGCTCAGGGTCACCAGGTTGCGCTTGTCCGCAAACAGGGCGTGTGCCTGCGGATGCGGCGTGATGAGGGCGGCGTCGGCTTCATAGGCGGCCTTGAGCGTGGCACTGGGAGGCTGCTCGAAGTAGAAGTCGGTGAGCCGGTTGTAAACCACATCGATCTGCATTCCCTGGGCGAACAGCTGATTGCCACGCAGCTCAAAATCGCGCGGGTCAGCGATGACCGCGCGCAGCCCGCTGCGCTCGAACAGCCGCTTGAAGAGAAGAAATTCGGGATAGAGGTATTGGCCTTGCGGCTCCTCGTCCACGATGGCGATGGTGCGCAGCGGCCCGGTGCGGCCGGCCAGGCGCCATTCGGTGTGGAACATGTCCACGATCGCGCGTTCAAAAGTTTCAGCGCTCGCGGCCGACGGCCCCAGGCGCTCCACGGGAAGGCAACACGCGCGATGCGCCCGACCGAGCACGGCATTGAGCATCGCCCCGCCGGCATTGGTGTTGACCTCGATCAGGCCGACGTTCCCGTTCGCCGCATGGAAGTCGTACCCGAAGAACACGCCACGGGCCAGGGCCGGCGCGTGCCGCGCGATGGCGGGCGCCCGCGACAGTGCGAGCTCGCGGTAACCGGGCAGTGCCACGACCGCCTCGACCGCCCTGACCACGCGCATCATGCGGTCCACGTAGTCGTGAGAGACGAACACCGGCCGCGAAGAAAACAGGTGCGGGCAGCGCTCGCGCACCAGGTCCGCGATTTCGGGCGAGCCGATTTCGCCTTGCAGCGCTGCGGCCAACTTGTCCTGGTCCAGGCTGACGCAGAAGCAACCGGTGTTCAAAGCCTCGATGGAAACGCAATCACGCGGGAAGTCGGGCGAAGTATTCATAGTCCTGCCTCATACCAGTCGCGGCTGCTGTTGACGACGCGCACCACCAGCAGCATCACCGGCACTTCGATGAGCACGCCGACCACCGTCGCCAGAGCGGCGCCCGATTGGAACCCGAACAGGCTGATCGCCGCCGCAACGGCCAGCTCGAAGAAGTTGCTGGCGCCGATCAGCGCGGAAGGGCAGGCGACGTTGTGCGCTTCACCCGCGCGCCGATTGAGCCAGTACGCCAATGCGGAATTGAAGAAGACCTGGATCAGTATCGGCACCGCGAGCATCGCGATGACCAGCGGCTGATCGAGGATTGCCTTGCCCTGGAAGGCGAACAGCAGGACGAGCGTGGCGAGCAGGGCGGCAATGGACAAGGGGCCCATGCTGTCCAGGGCCGCTTGCAGCGCGGCCGGGCCGCGAGCCAGCAGCGCCTTGCGCAACCACTGCGCCAAAGCAACCGGGATGACGATATACAGGATCACGGACGTGATCAGCGTGTCCCAGGGCACCACGATCGAGGACAGCCCCAGCAGCAGGGCCACGATCGGCGCGAAGGCGAACACCATGATCGTGTCGTTCAGCGCCACCTGCGACAGCGTGAACAGCGGGTCGCCCCCGGTGAGCCGACTCCACACGAAGACCATGGCCGTGCAGGGAGCGGCCGCCAGCAGGATCAGGCCGGCGATGTAGCTGTCGATCTGCCCTGCCGGCAGGTAAGGCGCGAACAGGTGCCGCACGAACAGCCATCCCAGCAAGGCCATCGAGAACGGCTTGACCGCCCAGTTCACGAACAGCGTCACGCCGATGCCGCGCCAATGCCGGCGCACCTGGTGCAGCGCGCCGAAGTCCACCTTCACCAGCATCGGGATGACCATCACCCAGATCAGCAGCCCCACCGGTAGGTTCACCCGCGCGACCTCCATCCGGCCGATGGACTGGAACAGGTCCGGCAATAGCTGCCCGAGCGCGATGCCCGCGACGATGCAAAGGAAAACCCAGACGGTGAGATAACGCTCGAAGACGCTCAAGGGCGCCGGGGCCGCCTCGCCCGGCAAGAGTGTGGTGGTGTTCATGAGGTCCGTTTCAGCTTCGGCCGATGTCGGTGAGTGCCGCCTGCAGCGCGCCTTTGTCTGCGCTCGCCAAGGGCAGCACCAGCAATTGCAGCATGCGGTAACCCATCGCCTGCCTCGTGATTTCGAAGGCGCGACGCATGCCTTCGTCGCCCCCTGCGGCGTTCGAAGGGTCCGGGTAGCCCCAGTGCACCTTCACGGGCTGGCCGTTGCCGCCGAAGAACACCGGGCATTGCTCGGCTGCGGCGCTGTCGCACACCGTGATGACAATGGACAACGGCGGCGCGCCCGCCGTGGTGAACTCATCCCAGCTCTTGCTGCGAAAGCTTTCGCTAACGATTCCCGCGTTGTGCAGGGCCTCGATGGCGAATGGGTTGATGCGCCCGCTGGGCGCGCTGCCGGCGCTGAACGCGCGCACATCCTTGCCGAGTTTCCCGGCCCAATGGTTCAGCATCCCTTCGGCCAGCACACTGCGGGCGGAATTGTGGGTGCACAAGACGAGGACATTGATGGTCATTTCAGGCCGATGCTTGTTGCTTCACTCAATGTCTGCGCAGGGTCAACAGGTCTTGCAATTGCCGGACAGCTCTTCGCAGCCGGCGCCGAGGCAGCAATGCGCCGCCAGGTAATCCATGAGGTCAGACATGTGCGCGAGCGCCGCGCGGTAGATCAGGTTGCGCCCGTCGCGCTCTTGCGTCACCAGGCCAGCGTGAACCAGTTCCTTCAAATGAAAGGACAGGCTCGACCCTGTAACGTCCAGCATCGCGGTGAGCGCGCCGGGCGTCATGCCCTCGGCGCCCGCGCCGACCAGGGCGCGAAAGACACGCAGGCGGACAGGCTGGGCGAGCGCTGCCATAGCCTGGACTGCCTGAGATTCTTTCATGATTCAAGTTTAATGGAAATATCGAATTATTTCAACGGCGGGCGCGCATGCCAGGAAATTCTGGATGCTCACGCGGGTGAAAACAGGGCCTGCGCTCGGCATTGCGGACAAAGTTCAAGCGCGCGGAAGGCCGCGGGCGCGGCCGTGAGGCTTCGAACTTTGTCGAGCGCCGCATGCGTGCTGAACGGCTCCCCGCAGCCCCTGCAGCGTGCCGGCGCCGACTGCATCAGGGTGACCTCGGTATGCAGCGGTACTGAAGAAGCCCGTGCCCGAAGGGACAAGGCATCTTCCGGGCAAGCCGGCACGCAGGCGCCGCAATCAATGCAGGCCGGTTCACGGAACGTGAGGCGGCTGCCGCCGGCACCGCCGATTCGCAGCGCCGTCGTAGGGCAGGCGTTGGCGCAAGCCCCGCACAGCGAACACCTGCTTTCAATGACGCGGACCGTGCCAGGCCGGGCATCGGAATGGCTTCCCGCCAATAATGGCAGGCACTCGACGGCGGTGCGCTGCTCGGCTTCGGTATGCGCAGAAAAATAGCCTGCTGGCGCGTTTGCTGGGTTGATCAGCGGGTGTAGGCCCATATCAAGGACCAGATCGAAGACGCCATTCGCGCGCGAGCTGAAGATTCCGACATCAACCGTGCGTCCGCCCCCTCCCGCAGCGATCGCGCGAAACGTCCCGAGCGCGCCTGTCACCGCCGTGATCTTGCCCCCGACCAACTGCACGCCGGCTGCGCCATCCTGTTCGTGCAACCCCGGTGCGAACGCAACGACTGTCAGCTGCCCTGAGAGCAGCCTGGCGACACGAACAACATTCTCATCGTCGCCAACGAGCAGAAGGCACGACCGAGCAATCTGCGTCATGGTGAATGCTCAGGCGGCGTGCAGCAGCCGCTCCAGGTCTTCCAGGTCACCCGTGCACGCCTTTGCAATCAGCGCCGGGACAGCGTGATACAGCGGCGACGTTGCCATGGCGGCCAGTTCGTCGCAGAACTGCGGCAACCAGGTGAGCAGGTGGCATCGCAAGAACTCCAGTTGATGCTCCACCAGCGTCCGTGCGCGGACCTTGTCATTCGACGACAGTGCAGTGCTCTCTTCGTACGAGAGAAGGGCAATGAAACGCAATTCGGTCGAAACATGATCGGCCGGCCAATCCAGGTTCGTGAGTTCTCGAAATCCGGCGTGCGCGTAGAGACCGGCCACCTCTTCGGCGGCCGCGCCAAACAGGCGGCCTTCGCGCACCATGGACTCGAAAGGCTCAGGCCCGTCCTGGCGCCGCGCGCTTCCGAGCAACCGCGCGTAGTCCACTTGGGCGCCGGTCAGGGCCAGGGGGTTCGACATGACGTTGTCGATCGCACTGCGCAGGCGAATCACGCACCCGCCCAACTCGCCAGTGGCATCCGCGTCCGCCAGTGCGAGCGCAAGTTCTCCCAGCAGAGGCAACTCCGGCTGCTCGCCCAGAGCCCGGCTGAACAGCCAGTACCAGCGGCTGCGCGACTGCGCGGACGCCGGGTCGGCGTCCTGCGACGTCATCGCTTCAGGCCGTACCACAGGGGCTTCTTGTTGCCGCTATGGCAGTCGAGGCATTCCTTGCGATCCACGTGCGCGGAGAGCGGGTCGGGCGGAGCCTCGGTGCCTCGAAGGAACACGCGGTCGCGGCTCTCATTGGCATGGCAATCGCTGCAGTCCATCTTCTCCTTCTTGACGTGCAGGTAGTGGAAGCGCCCGTCCTTGGCCATCGTCTTCTTGTTGACCGACCATTTTGCGGGGGGCTTCATGTCCGACACGGGCGTTGCCGCGTCCGCACCCAGCAGAGCCATGGCCATCAGGCCAAAGGCCAGGGAGATCAGCAAGCTCTTCATACAGCCTCCTTGTCCAGCACGTAATACACCCGCGGCGCCGTGCCGAACTGCGGCTTGAGCTGTACCGCCCCGGTTGCCTTGATTCGCTTGGAGACGTCGCTGTTCGGGTCGTCGATGTCGCCGAAGACACGCGCCTGCACCGGGCAGACGATGTCGCACGACGGCGTGTAGGCCTGGTCCTTGCCGATGCGGTCGACCTTGCCGTCCGCGACAGCCTGTTCCAGCTTGTGCGAGCAGAACGTGCATTTCTCCATCGTGATCGCTTTCTTGCGATGCGAGGCATGCCTCTGGGCCAAGGGAATTCCTTCCGCGCCGATCGCGCCATTGCCGGGGGAGAGTGGCGCCACTGATTTGTTGATCTGCGGCACGCCGTAAGGGCAGGTTGCCGCGCAGTAGCCACACCCCGTGCACTTGTTGTAGTCCACGACAACCGCGCCGAACTGGTTTTTGGAGATCGCGTGAAGGCCCGCCGCGTCGCAGGCGGCCATGCACGCCGGCTGCTCGCAATGCATGCAGGCGGTCGTGTTGTAGCTCTTCTTCACGTTCGGGTAGGTGCCCACCTCGAACTCGATCATCACGTTCCAGGAGGCGTCGGGCGTGTAGTGATTTTCCACCGCGCAGGCGGCCAGGCACGCGCGGCAACCCATGCAGCGCGTGGCATCAATCAGTCGGACGAATTTCATGGTGTTTCCCTCACGCCTTGTAGAGCTTGCACTTGGTGTCGTTGAAGGAGTTGTGACCCGATATCAGGTCGGCGTGATGCTCCAGCACCTGGTTGATGGCAGTGCCTTTGTGCCCTTGCGGCGAATAGCCGGGACTCCACTGTCCGTAGTGGTAAGAGACGGCGATGGTGTCCGGCCGGATGCCCTGGATCACCTGCGCTTCGCCGTTGATCTTGCCCACGCGCGTTTCGATCGTGACCGTGTCTCCGCTGCGGATGCCGAGCTTCGCCGCCGCCGCCGCATTCACCTGCACGTAATTGGTGGCGGCATCCTTGCCGAGCGCCTGGTTGAGAATCACGTTGTTCACGGTGTTCCCCGACTGGTTGCGGTACATCCGCTTGTGCGTGACGATATAGAACGGATAGTCCTTCGCTTCCCTGTGCGGCGTGGGGAAAGCGTGCTCCTTCGTCGGCAGCGGCGTGTAGGCGACCTTGAGCTTCTCGATGTCGAACGAGGCCAGGTTGTTCTTTCGCACGATCGCCTCCGCCTTGTAGAAGGTGTCGATCAGCTGGTCGGCGTAGAACTTCATCTTGGCCTTGCCCGGCCCACGGAACTTCTCTTCGGCGCCGGCGAGGTACTTGGCCTTGGCGCTCTTCTTGCTGCCGACAAAGCCCTGTTCGAGGGCCACCGAGAACTCCTTCTTGGTCTTGTCGGCCCAGATCACTTCAACGCTTTCGCGCTGGGTGTAGTCGCGCCCCGGCTTGAAGACGGAGTCCTTCAGGCCCCAGGCCTTGTTGCTTTCCTCGGCGAACTTGTCGCTTATGCCCATGCGCTTGCTCAGCTCCCACAAGATCGTGAAAGCGTCCCATTGCAGGTTGTAGGGGTTGGCCATCGGCTGGCGAATCGCCATGTGGCTCGTGTCCGGCGTGCTGCGCGTCGGAGCCCAGTGCCAGCTCTCGAGGTAGGTCTTGTCGGGCAGCACGATGTCCGCATACCAGGCGCTCTCGGTCATGAGGATGTCGATCACGACATTGAATGTTTTCGCAAGGCCTTCGAATTGCCGCCACGAGTTCGGGATCGATACAGGGCGGTTGGTCCCGTAGAAGATCTGCATTTCCGGCTGGTACGGCAAGCTGTAGGCCTTCGGGTCCTGTACCACCAGGCACGGCGTCTGCGCGATGTGGTGGTTGGCGTAAGGGAAGTACACGCTCTGCGCAAGGTCGGCCCGCGTCGGCGGAAATTCGCACTTGCTCACATCGAAGTACTGCGGCCTGCCGTAGGCGCCGCCGAGCATCAGTCCGCCGACGGCGTCGATGTTCCCGACCAACATGTTCATGATGAGGCCGGTCCGCCAGCCCTGCACGCCGTGCTCCTTGGCCGACAGGCCGCGGAAGGTGTAGAGCACCGCCGGCCGGTAACGCAGCTTCAGGCCGTCGATCTCGATGGTCTCGCCGATGCGCGCTTCCTTCGCGAACCTGTGCGCAAGTCGCGTGATCGTCTCTGCCGGGACGTCCGCCACTTCCTCGGCATATTGCGGGGTCATGTCCTTCAGGCCGTCGATGAACACCTGGAACGCAGTGCGGCAGGTCTTGTCGCCGACGGTGTAGACGCCTTTGAGCGCAGGCTTGACGCCCTCGACGTAAGGCCGGGCGGACGCAGTGACCGTGTCCCAGACCAGCGGCGTCTTTCCATCCTTGTCCTTGACGACCACGCCGGAAGGATCGACGAGGCTCGTTGCGTTGGTGTATTCCTTGAGAAACGGCTCGTCGATGGTGCCGGCGTCGATCAGCACCTTGGCCATCGCGAGGATCATCACCACGTCCTTGGCGGGCCGGACCGGAACCCATTCGTCCGCCTTGCCCGCAACGCCGGACATCCGCGGCTCGATCACCACCGTCTTCAGCCCGCGGTCACGGCTCTCCGCCGTTTGCCAGTCGAGCCATCGGGAGGCCTGCTCGCCTTCGTAGTAGTTGGCCCCGAAGTTGAGCAGCAGCTTCGAATGCTTCAGGTCGGGCAGGATGCCGGCGCCGGCCCAGGTCAGTTCGTCGGCGACGTGCCGCGCTGCTTCGCAAGCGGTGGTGCGATGAACCATGTTCGGCGTGCCGAAAGCCTTGGTCCACGCCTCGCAGAACTGTTCCTGGATGAGGTACTTGCCCTGCCCGTGTTGCCAGATCAACTTGCGCGGATCTTCGGCGCGAATTTTGGAAAGCTTCGCCGCGACAGTGCTGAAGGCTTCCTCCCGGGAGATCTCGACCCATCGCGGGTCTTCGCCGGGGCCCTTCTTCGGGTTGGTGCGCTTGAGCGGCTTCTTGAGGCGATAGGGGTCGTACGTGTTGTACATGCCCGAGGCGCCCTTGGGGCAGATGCCGTGGTTGTAGAAATCTGCGCGCGCGGTGTCCGGATAAATCGTGCGGATGACTCCGTTGACCACCGTCGCATCGATGCCGCAGAAGTTGGGGCAGATGGCGCAGCCCGACTTGATGTGCCGCACGTCCGGCGCTGCCGGCGCGATCGGCGGCGTGGACTTGGCCACCTTGGCGACCTGCGCGATGGCGTCGAGCGTGAAGCCCGCGCTCGCCGCCCCTCCCAGCGCGCCCACGCCTTTGAGGAAACCTCTTCGTTCAATGTGAAGCACTTGCACTCTCCTTGCGTTCGCGACGACGAAAGAACCCATCACTGAAAATCAGTCTGCACTTCATATTCACCTACAGCGTTGAGGGGCATCAAAGTTTTCGCCCATCCGAGAGCGCGCGTTCGCAGCCTGGTGTCCGGCACAAGCCTCGGTTGACCTGCATCAACCTTGAGACAGTTGCGGGCCTTACGCTCGATTGCATGAGAGTCTTTGGAATCAGCGGCCACTCAGGCATGGGAAAGACGACATTGCTCGAGCGACTGATCCCGGAACTTGCTCGCCGCGGACATTCCGTGTCGCTCATCAAGCACAGTCACAAGAACGTGGACATCGATCGGCCCGGCAAGGACTCCTACCGACTGCGCGAGGCCGGGTGCAAGGAAGTGCTGCTGCTCGGAAACGGACGATGGGCGCTGATGCACGAGTTGCGCGGCTCGGGCGAGCCGACTCTTTTGCAGTTGATCGACAAGCTCGATGACTGCAGTCTCGTGCTGATCGAAGGCTTCAAGAATGGTCGGTTCCCGAAGCTTGAGGTATGGCGAGCGGAAGTCGGCAAGACGCCGTTGTGGCCGACATCGCCCGACATCGTTGCAGTGGCGACCGACGCGGAACTTGAACCGCCTCATCCGACGCGCCTGGATCTCGACGATACGTTGGGCATCGCCGATCTCGTCGAGTTGGCTGCCCGCGATGCAGGCCCGGCGTAAGACTGGCCCCGCTTCTTTTGGGCCACTCAAGTCGCCATCAGATATGTCTGATGCGCACTTTGAGCGCTTGCCGATGGTGGCCCGGCCAGTTGCCTCCGATCATCGAGTCACTTCCTTTGCTTCGCGGGCCCGCTGCCGCGGGGCGCCACCGGAACATCGAACGGCGAGGGCCCGATCATGAAGACGATTCGAAGACTGCTGACTCCCCTGCTCTTGCTGGCCGCCTGGGCCTGCGCAGGGCCCGCGTTCGCCGCCGGCCCTGCATTGCCAGACCTGGGCACCAGCGCCGCTTCGCGCGCCGCCCAGGCGCAGGACGCAATGAAGAAGGACGCCGTCTGCACCAAGTGCCACGACGAGAGCGAGGCCAAGCCGATCCTGTCTTACTACCAGGGCAAGCATGGCGTGAAGGGCGACCCGCGCACGCCCGGCTGCCAGTCGTGCCACGGCGCGAGCGACGCCCACATCAAGGGCGGCGGCAACAACCGGCCGCCGCCCGACATCATGTTCGGCGCCAAGGGCAAGACGTCGATCCAGCAGCAGTCGCAAGCCTGCGTCGGCTGCCACGAGGGTGGCAAGCGCACTCACTGGGCCGGCAGCAAGCATGAAGGCGGCGACGTGAGTTGCTCGAGCTGCCACACCAACCACGCTGTGAAGGACAAGGTCCTGGCGAAGGCGACGCAGCCCGAGGTGTGCTTCAGCTGCCACAAGAGCGAGCGCGCGCAGACGCACAAGATCTCGACCCATCCCATTGCGGCCGGGAAGATGTCGTGCTCCGACTGCCACAACCCGCACGGCTCCGTCGGTCCCAAGCTGCTGGCAAAAAATACGGTCAACGAGACCTGCTTCACTTGCCACGCGGAGAAGCGTGGTCCTTTCCTGTGGTCGCACGCCTCTGCGAACGACAACTGCATGAATTGCCACACCCCGCACGGCTCCACGGTCGCGCCCTTATTGACCGCCCGTTCGCCGTGGCTGTGCCAGGAATGCCATGGCGGCACCACGCCGCACCCGGGCAATGTCTACAGCGGGGCGAGCATGCCGGGCGGTCCGATCGCGAACGCGAACCAGTCGACGGCGGCGAGCAACCCCATCAACCCGGTGACCGGCGCCCGCCTGTCATCGAACAACCCGCCCGTGCAGGCGGCCTTCCGCGGCTGCACAAACTGCCACTCGCAGGTGCACGGGACCAACCATCCCGCCGGCATCTACCTGTTGCGTTGAACTCCACACGATGCGAGGAGAGAAGATCATGACAAGCAATCGCAGGCCCCCCCTGGCGCTTCGCGCCTCCGTCATTGCCATCAACGCCGCACTGGCGGTGCTGGGCACCGCGACGCTCGCGCGGGCGGCCGACGACCCGACGGTCGCGGAGCTCGCGACCCCCCGCAGCAGCGTGGAAATTGGCAGCACCTATGTCGACCGTGCCTCGTCCAAGTTCTCCGAGTACAACGGCCTGAAAAAAGGCTTCAACCTCAACCTCGGTTTCGACCTGCGCGGCGGCGGTTCCTACGACAGCGGCAGCATCGAGCGCTGGAGCATTTCCGGGGCTGACCTGGGGCTGGACAGCCGCAGCCTGGCCGCGGACTATCGTCAACAAGGGGTGTTCCGCCTGAGCTTCAGCTACGACGAATTGCGCCGCAACTGGGCCGACGACTACAACACCTTGTGGGACGGTGGTGGCACCAGCACGCTCACGCTGCCCGCCGCGTACCCGTCCGCAGCCGCTCGCGGCGCGGCGTCCGGGCTGGCGAACTGGAACAACATCCAGTCACCGAACCTGAACGCGACGACGACGGGCGGCGGGCCGGGCTATGTGATCCCCGCGCTGATGCAGAACTTCAAGGTGGGCACCACCCGCAAGCGCACCGGCCTCGGCGGCGAGATCAACCTGGGTCCCGAATGGGCTGTGAGCGTGGATGCGCGCACTGAGTCCAGGCAGGGCACCAAGCTCACCGGCACGGCGTTTGGCGGCTTCAAGGGCGCGCTCCTGCCCGAGCCCATCGATAGCAACACCACCATCATCGACACCGTGGCCCGCTACACGGGCAAGCAGGGCCACTTCAGCGCGGGCTATTCGATGTCGATGTATCGCAACCATGTGGACGGGTGGACCGCCGAGAGCCCCTTCGCCACTGCCGGCAGTGGCGCGGTGCTGAACAACCGGGTGCTGATGAACGGCGCGCCGGACAACCAGATGCACCAGTTGTCGCTGGAAGGCGGCTGGAGGTTCTCGCCCACGACGCGGTTCGTGGTGACGGGTTCGCACTCGCGCATGACGCAGAACGAACCGTTCGCATTCCAGCAAGGGGCAGGCTGGGACGTCAATGGCGGCGCGCTGTCATCGAACTCGAGAGAGATCCAGACCAACTTCCTTGCGCGCCTGACCTCGCGGCCAATGACCGGCATGGACCTGACCGCCGCCTTCAAGGTGGACAACCGCGACAACCGCTCCCCGGTGGGTTCGTACAGGATCACCCAATACGACGGCACGGCCGTGCCGACGGACAGGACAACGTTCACCAACGTGCCGCTCAATCGCAAGCAGCAGCAGTTGAACCTGGACGCGAAGCACACGATCCAGCGTGGGCAGTGGGTGTCGGCCGGGTACGAACATGTACGCGTCGAGCGCACCGCCGACGCGTCGATCAACCCGTTGTCCCACGAGATCAACAACCCGTTCGCCTCCGGCAAGGCCACCGAGAACACCTTCAGGCTCGGCTATCGCCAGACATTCAGCGATGCAGTCTCCGGGATGGTCACGTACACCCGATCGCAGCGGCGTGCGCATGACTACGAAGAGCCGGAGCCCAATCCTGCCACCGCGTCCGCGAATGTGGGCGCCTTCCAGGAAGTGCCGGGCTTTCGTCAGTATTTCCTGTCAGACCGCAATCGCGACAAGCTGCGGGGCTCGATGGACTTCCAGGTGAGCGAAGCGGTCTCGCTCCAGGCGGGGCTCGATTGGCTCAACGATCAGTACCCGTCAAAGTACGGCTTGAAGAAGACCGGCGGCACGGTCCTCAACCTCGACGGCACCTACGCCGCCAGTGACAAGCTGAGCTTCAACGTGTTCGGCAGCGCGGAAAACATGAAGTCGCGCCAGGAGCACTTTCAGCTTCCGGTCGCGCGCGTGCCCACCGTGCCAATCGTGATCCCGCATACGCCCGATGGCAACTGCACCGCCTACAGCAATGCCACCGGCCTGCCTTCCGATTACCTCACGGATCCGTGCCGCAACTGGAGCGACACCCAGGCCGACAACGTCTTGACCATGGGCGCCGGCTTCAAGTCGAGCCAGTGGATGGGCGGCCGGCTGACCCTGAGCGGTGACCTGGTCTATTCACGCGCCAAGACCCGCCAGACCTTCACGGGCGGCACCTATTACAGCAACGGCCTCACCAGCATGACTTACATCCCTGCGCAGGACATGCCAGACATCATGAGCACGATGACCGACCTGCGGCTGGCCGCGGCCTACGCAGTCGACAAGAACGCGACAGTGAAGGTGGCCCTGTTGCACCGTCGCCTGCGCTCATCTGACCCGCAGTTCGACCTCTTCGGCATCACGTCGGTCCAGGCTTTCATCGGCACCGGTTCCTCGGCGCCGCGCTACAACACCAGCGCCATCAGCGTCAGCTACGCCTACACCTTCCGCTGATCGGCGTCGGGCGTAGCCCGCGCGACCGCGGAACCCGGCGGCGCTTGACTTTCGTCAAGCGTCAGGCGTTTGGGCGGTTCCCAGCCTTGCCGGGCCTGACCAGAATGGGCCGATGCTCAGCGCCCACCAACTGTCCTGCGTCAAAGGCGAGCGCCGCCTGTTCGGCGGCCTGAACCTGGACGTGGCTGCAGGCCACTGGCTCCACGTGCAAGGGGCCAACGGCGCCGGCAAGACCAGCCTGTTGCGCATGCTGGCCGGACTGTCCCCGCCGGAGCAGGGCGAAGTGCGGTGGGATGGCCGGCCGCTGCGCAGCGCCTGCGACGACTACCACCGGGCAATGATCTTCCTGGGCCACCACGCTGCGGTGAAAGACGACCTCACCGCTTTGGAGAACCTCGAACTGGGAGCGGCGCTGGATGGCAACGCGCTCGCACCCGGCGAGGGCGTTGCCGCCCTGGGCCGCTTCGGGCTTCGCGGCCGGGAAGACCTGCCCGTCCGTTTCCTCTCGGCGGGGCAGAAGCGCCGTGCCCTGCTGGCACGCCTAGCGACCCGCAGGGCAAGTTTGTGGATCCTCGACGAGCCGTTCGCCGCGCTCGACGCCAAGGCGGTCGACATGATGTCCGGGCTGCTGCACGCCCATGTGCAGCAAGGCGGCATGGCCGTCATTACCAGCCACCAGCCGGTCCTGGTTGCGGGCGGCGAGACGGTGTCGCTTTGAACGCGCTTTGGGTCAGCACCCGCCGCGACCTGTTGCTGGCCTTGCGCCGCAAGAGCGAGGTGCTCACGGCCCTGTTCTTCTTCGTGATCGTGACCAGCCTGTTCCCGCTGGGCATCGGCCCGGAACCGGCGCTGCTGCGCAAGATCGGGCCGGGCGTGCTGTGGGTCGGCGCTCTGCTGGCCACGATGTTGGGGCTGCAACGGATGTTCGCCGCCGACCATGCCGATGGGACCCTGGAGCAGATGGCGCTGTCGCCCACACCGCTGGCGGTGCTGGTGGCCGGCAAGATCTTCGCGCACTGGCTGGTGTCGGGCCTGCCGCTGGTGCTGTTGGCGCCGGTGCTCGGCCTGCAGTTCGGGCTGGACGGCGAATCACTGGTGGTGCTCACACTCGGCCTCCTGATCGGCACGCCGGTGCTGTCGCTGGTCGGCTCGATCGGCGCGGCCCTCACGCTGGGCGTGCGGGGCGGCGGCGCGCTTCTAAGCCTGCTGGTGCTGCCGCTGTATGTGCCCACGCTGATCTTCGGCGCCGGCGCCGTGCAGGCGCATGGCTCGGGGCAGGGGGCGGGCGGCCATCTCTCGCTGCTGGCCGCGCTGCTGGCGCTGTCGCTGTTCTTCGCGCCCTGGGCCACCACTGCCGCTTTGAGGATCGCACTCGAATGAGCAACCCCATCGTCAACTGGTTCAAGCTGGCCAGCCCGGCCAGCTTCTATCCCGTCGCCGGAAAGATGCAACCCTGGTTCTGGCTGCTGGCCGTGCTGTTCGGCGCCGCCGGGCTGTGGATCAGTTTCTTTGTGGCGCCGACGGATGCGACGCAAGGCGAGGGCTACCGCATCATCTTCGTGCATGTGCCGGCTTCGTGGATGTCGATGTTCATCTATGTCGTGATGGCGATGTGGGCAGGTGTCGGCCTCGCGCTGGGGACACGGTTGTCGGCCATGATGGCGCAGGCCCTGGCGCCCACAGGCGCACTGATGGCGTTCCTGTCGCTGTGGACCGGCGCGCTTTGGGGCAAACCGATGTGGGGCACCTGGTGGATCTGGGACGCGCGCCTCACGTCCGAACTGGTCCTGCTGTTCCTGTACCTGGGATTCATCGCGCTCCAGGCATCGATCGACGATCCGCGCCGCGCCGACAAGGCCGGCGCCATCCTGGCGTTGGTGGGCGTGATCAACGTCCCGATCATCTATTTCTCGGTGAAATGGTGGAGCACCTTGCACCAGGGCTCTTCCGTGTCGCTGACCCGCGCGCCCTCGATGGCCCACACGATGTTGTGGGGCATGTTGCTGATGGCGCTGTGCTTCTGGATGTACTCGGTGGCGATGACGCTCAAGCGCGTGCGCTCGATCATCCTCGAGCGTGAAGGCCACACCGACTGGGTGCGCCACCTGCGCGAGGTGATGGCATGAACTGGAATTCCCCCGGCGAATTCTTCGCCATGGGCGGCTATGCGCTCTACGTGTGGGGCAGCTTTGGCGCCTGCGCCATCGCGCTGGCCCTCGAACCATGGCTGGCCACGCTGCGCCGCCGTGCAATCGTCAACCGCCTGCGCCGCCACGCGCAGGCCGACCGGATGGATCAGGAGGCTGGATGAAAAACTGGAAGAAGCGCGGCGCTATCGTCGCCGGCGGTTTGCTGGCAGTGGGCACTGCGGCTGCGCTGGTGCTCAACGCGCTGAACAGCAACATCGCGCTGTATGTCACGCCGACCGAAGTGGCCGCGGGCAAATCGCCGCAAGGCCAGGCCTTTCGCATTGGCGGGCTGGTCAAGGACGGCTCGCTGCGGCGCGACAACCTCACCGTGCACTTCGTCGTGACCGACAACGCACGCGACATCCCGGTGCAATACACCGGCATCCTCCCGGACCTGTTCAAGGAGGGCAAGGGCGCGGTAGTGCAGGGCCGCCTGGGCACGGACGGCCAGTTCACTGCCTCGGAGGTGCTGGCCAAGCATGACGAGAACTACATGCCGCCGCAGGCCCAGCACGCGCTGGACCAGGCCAAGAAATCCCCTGGAGCCACATCGCCATGATTCCCGAACTCGGTCATTTCGCCCTGTTGCTCGCGCTTTGCGTGGCGGCCGTGCTGGGCACGCTGCCGCTGATAGGAGCGCACCAGGGCCGCCGTGAATGGCTGGTGCTCGCGCGCCCCGCCGCGCAGGTGTTCTTCCTGCTCGTGGCCACGTCGTTCGCGGCGCTGGCCTGGAGTTTCTACGTCAACGATTTCTCCGTGGCCTATGTCGCGGGCCATTCCAACTCCCTGCTGCCGACCATGTACCGCCTGGCCGCGGTGTGGGGCGGGCACGAGGGTTCGCTGCTGCTGTGGATGTTGATGCTCTCGGGCTGGACTGCTGCGGTGGCATCGCTCTCGCGCAGCCTCGACGAGACCATGATTGCGCGTGTGCTCGGCGTGCTGGGCCTCGTGGCCACCGGCCTGCTGATGTTCGTGGTGTTCACGTCCAACCCATTCGAGCGCTTGCTGCCGCCCGTGCAGGAAGGCCGCGACCTGAATCCGCTGCTGCAGGATGCGGGGCTGGTGTTCCACCCGCCGATGCTCTACATGGGTTATGTCGGCTTCTCGGTGGCCTTTGCCTTTGCGATCGCGGCGCTGCTGTCCGGGCGCCTCGATGCGGCGTGGGCGCGCTGGTCGCGGCCCTGGACCACAACCGCCTGGGTCTTCCTCACACTGGGCATCGGGATGGGTTCCTGGTGGGCCTACTACGAACTGGGTTGGGGCGGCTGGTGGTTCTGGGACCCGGTGGAGAACGCTTCGTTCCTGCCCTGGTTACTGGGCACCGCCCTGATCCACTCGCTGGCCGTGACCGAAAAGCGCGGCAGCTTCAAGAGCTGGACCGTGCTGCTGGCCATCGGTGCGTTTTCGCTCTCGCTGTTGGGCACCTTCCTTGTTCGCTCTGGCGTGTTGACCTCGGTGCATGCATTCGCAACCGACCCGCGACGCGGCATCTTCATCTTGCTGTTGCTGGCGCTGGTGGTGGGCTCGTCGCTGGCGCTTTTCGCCTGGCGCGCGCCCAAGGTGGCTCTGGGGGGCTCGTTCTCGCTGGTATCGCGCGAGTCGCTGCTGCTGGTGGGCAATGTGCTGTTGGTGGTGGCTTGCGCCTCCGTGCTGCTGGGAACCTTGTATCCGCTGATCATCGACGCGTTGAACCTCGGAAAAATTTCAGTGGGCCCGCCGTATTTCAATGCCGTGTTCGTGCCGCTGATGGCGCCTGCGCTGTTCCTGATGGCGGCCGTGCCGCTGGCACGCTGGAAGACGGCGCAGCCCCGCGAGATGGCGCTTCGGCTGCGCGGCGCGGGCGCACTGGCCTTGATCGGCGCCGTCGCCATTCCCTGGGCCATGGGCGGGTGGACCTGGCTCACTGCGCTGGGTTGTCTGTTGTCGGTGTGGATCGGCGCATCGATGACCATGCAGGTGATCGCGAAGCTGAGAACGGGCGCGCCACCGCTGTCGTTCTGGGGCATGCAACTGGGCCACTTCGGCGTGGCGGTTTTTGTGATGGGCGTAACACTCGTCGGCGGCTACCAGCAGGAGAAGGACGTGCGCATGGAGCCGGGCGACACGGTGACGGTAGGCGGTCACGAGTTCGTGTTTCGCGGCGTCACGAAAGTCAAAGGCCCCAACTACGAAGCCGCGCGCGGTGAGTTCCTGGTGAGCCAGGACGGCAAGGCCGGACCTACGCTGTATCCCGAGAAGCGCGCGTATGTTTCTTCGACGATGCCGATGACCGAAGCAGCGATCGACGCGGGCTTCACCCGCGACGTGTATGTGTCGCTGGGTGAAGCGCTGGAAGGCCAGGCCTGGGCCGTGCGCGTGTACTACAAGCCGTTCGTCGACTGGATCTGGGCAGGGTGCCTCCTGATGGCGCTGGGCGGTCTGTGCGCGGTGACCGACCGGCGCTACCGGCTGCGCGTGAAGCGGTCGGCGGCGCAGGACGCGTTGCTCGCGAGGGGGGCTGCATGAAGGTCAAGTACCTGTTGCCGCTGGCGCTGTTCATTGTGCTGGTGGGCTTTCTGGCGGTAGGTCTGAATCGCGACCCGCATGAGCTTCCGTCGCCTTTGGTCAACAAGCCCGCGCCGGCCTTCAAGGTGGCGCAACTGATCGTTGCCGACAAGACCTTCTCGCCCGCCGACCTGAAGGGCGAAGTCTGGATGCTCAACGTGTGGGCTTCGTGGTGCGTGGCCTGCCGCGAGGAGCATCCGGTGCTGTTGCAGTTCTCGCGCACGCAATCGGTGAAGCTGGTGGGCCTGGACTACAAGGACCAGCGCGGCGATGGCCTCAAGTTCCTCGCGCGGCACGGCGACCCTTACGTGCTCTCGGCCTTCGATCCCGACGGCCGGGTGGGCATCGACTACGGTGTCTACGGTGTCCCGGAAACCTTCATCATCGACAAGCAAGGCGTGATCCGACACAAGCAGATCGGTCCCATCACCGCGGAGTCGCTGGAGAAAACCATCATGCCGCTCATCAACCAGTTGAAGAAGCAATCATGAAGCGCATCGTTGCATTGATGCTGTTGGCGCTGGCTTTCGCCGCTGCGGCGAAAGATGCCAGGCCGCTGGCTGATGACCCGGTCGTGGAACAGCGCCTGATCGCGATTTCCGAGGAGATGCGCTGCCTGGTGTGCCAGAACGAGTCGCTCGCCGGCTCGCGTGCCGACCTCGCCATGGACCTGCGCCGCGAGTTGCGCACGCTGATCCGCGCGGGCCGCAGCGACGAGGAGATCCGCGAGTTCATGGTCAGCCGCTACGGCGACTTCGTGCTGTATCGCCCGCGGGTGAAGCCCGAGACCTGGGTACTGTGGGCCGGCCCCTTCGTGTTGATGATTACCGGGGTCATCGTCCTGTTCGTCTACCTGCGCCGGCGCAGCCGCGCCACTGACGGTATCCAAATCACCGACGCCGACGCGAAGCGCGCCGACGCATTGCTGCAGGAGCCTGGAGCATGACTGTCTTCCTGATTGCCACGGCTGCATGCGTGGCCCTCGTCCTCGCGCTGATCGCCAGGCCGTTCATCCGCATCCGGCCCGCTGCCGCCGTCTCCCGGCGGCGCCTCAACGCGGCCATTCTCCTGGACCAGCTGCAAAAGCTCGACCAGGACCGAGCCGATGGAACCCTGGCCGAACAGGACCATGCGCAGGCGCGCGCGGAATTGCAGCGGCGCGTGCTGGAAGACGCCGACGTGCAGGATGACCTGGCCGCGGTACGTGCGCCGCGCCGCACGCTCGCCGCGCTGGCGCTGGTGCTCCCCTTGTCCGCGTTCGGCCTGTATTACCTGGTGGGCAATCCGTTGGCGATGTCCACGGACGCCACTTCACAGGCGCGTGCGGAACAAGACGTCGAAAAGATGATCGAGTCGCTGGCCCGCAAGCTCGAGCGCGAGCCGGGCAACTTGAAGGGCTGGGCCATGTTGGCGCGCTCGTACAAGGCGATGGGCCGGGCGCGTGACTCGGAACTGGCATTTGACAAGGCGGGTGCCTTCATCGATGGCGATGCGCAACTGCTCGCCGACTATGCCGACGTGGCTGCCTCCAACGCGGGCGGAAGTTTCACGGGCAAGCCGCGCGCCCTGATCCAGAAGGCCCTGAAGGCCGACCCGGACAATGCGATGGCGCTGTGGCTCTCCGGCACCGCCGACTTGAACAGCAAGGACTACAACCCGGCGATCGCCACCTGGGAGCGCCTGCTGGCGCTGCTGCCACCGGCCTCCGACGATGCGCGCATGCTGCAGGCGTCGCTGGCCGAGACGCGTGCCCTCGCCGGACAGCCGGCAAGGACCGCGACACCGGTTGCTGCGACAGCCGCCGCGCTCCCCGCGGGCGGTGCGGGCGTGAGCGGCACGGTCGAAGTGGCCACGGCCTTGCGCGCCAAGGTGGGACCGGAAGACATCCTGATGGTGATCGCGCGCGTGCCGGGCTCACGGATGCCGGTCGCGGTGATGCGTGTGAAGGCGATCGGCCTGCCGCTTCGATTCAATCTCGATGACTCGCTGTCCATGAGCCCGCTGGCGCTCATCTCCACGGCCAGCGAAGTGGAGATCGAGGCGCGGATCTCGGGTACGGGCCAGGCCATGCCGCAAGCGGGTGACCTGGTCTCGAAGGTGCAGACAGTGAAGGTGGGTGCGCGCAACCTGGCGCTGCACGTCGATGGCGTTCGGCGTTGAATTGCACCGTTGGAAGGGGGGCCCGTCAGGCCGGCGGGCTCAGCAGCGCCGCCAGCGCGTCCGAGTCGAGGATGCGCAGGTGGCGATGGTGGACCTCGATCAGGCCCAGCTCCGCGAACTTCGAGAACGTGCGGCTGACCGTCTCCAGTTTCATCCCCAGATAGCTGCCGATCTCCTCGCGCGTCATTCGCAGCACCAGCTCCGTGCGCGAGAAGCCGCGCGCCTGCAGGCGCTGCAGCAGGTTCAGGAGGAACGCTGCGAGCCGCTCTTCTGCGCGCATGGTGCCGAGCAGCAGCATCACGCTGTGTTCACGCACGATTTCGCGGCTCATGACCCGGTGCACGTGCAGCTGCAATGCTTCGATTTCGCGCGCGAGCTCGCTGATGCGTTCGAACGGCAGCACGCAGACTTCGGCGTCTTCCAGGGCGTAGGCGCCGCAGGTGTGGCGCTCGCTCACGATGCCGTCCAGGCCCATGATCTCGCCGGCCATCTGGAAGCCCGTGACCTGTTCGCGGCCGTCTGAGCCTGCCACGCAGGTCTTGAAAAAGCCGGTGCGGATGGCGTACAGGGCGACGAAGGGTTCTCCGGTGCGAAAGAGGGGGTCGCCCCGGCCCACCTTGCGGCGCTTGGACACGACCTCGTCGATGCGCTCAAGTTCCTCGGGGGTCAGGCCGACAGGCATGCACAGCTCGCGCAGGTTGCAGTTGGAGCACGCCACCCTGATGGCATGGGCGTCCACCTGCGGAGCGCACCCCGGGCGCAATCCATGGACGGTGTCGTTGGGCATGCTGCTTTTCCTTCGTATGCGTTGTCCGTGACCAATGTCAAATTGTCCCGTCAGGAGCCGCGGAAGACTTGATGCAGATCAAGTTTGGACCCGTGAGGCCGATGCACAGTCAGCTTTCCGAATACAGAGAGAGTGCCATGAACACCGTATCGCCCGAGCTGTTGCGCCGATTCGACGTCGCCGGTCCGCGCTACACCTCCTACCCGACAGCCGACCGCTTCGTCGAAGCGTTTGGCGCGACCGACATGGCGCAGGCACTGTCGCACCGCAGGCCCGGTTCGCCACTGTCGCTGTACGTGCACATCCCGTTTTGCGAGTCGCTGTGCTACTACTGCGCCTGCAACAAGATCATCACGAAGAAGCACGAGCGCGGCGCGGCCTACCTGCGCCTGCTCGAGCGCGAGATCGCGCTCTACACCGCGCAGCTGGGCAAGACCCAGGCCGTGACGCAGTTGCACCTGGGCGGTGGCTCGCCCACGTTCCTGTCCGACGACGAGCTGGCCGAGCTCATGGTCATGTTCCGCAGCAACTTCGACCTGGTCGCAGGCGGCGAGCAGTCCATCGAGATCGACCCCCGCACCGTGGATGCGACGCGCCTGGAGCGCCTGGCCGCCCTGGGCTTCAACCGCATCAGTTTTGGCGTGCAGGACTTCGAGCCTGAAGTGCAGCAGGCCGTGCACCGGGTGCAGCCCGCCGAGCAGGTGTTCGCCCTGATGCATGAAGCGCGGCGCATCGGCTTCGATTCGATCAATGTCGACCTGATCTACGGACTGCCACGACAAACGCCGGAGACCTTTGCGCGCACGCTGGCCAGCATCGCCCGGCTGCGGCCCGACCGGATTGCGCTGTATGGCTACGCGCATTTGCCTGAACGCTTCAAGCCGCAGCGCCGCATCCATATCGCGGAGCTTCCCGGCGGCGGCGACAAGCTCACCATGCTTTCGCAGGCGCTGGACGCATTTGGCGAGGGCGGCTACACCTATATCGGCATGGACCACTTCGCGTTGCCCAACGACGCGCTTGCGGTGGCGAAGCGGGAAGGGCGGTTGCACCGCAACTTCCAGGGCTACAGCACACAGCCCGACTGCGACCTCATCGGCCTGGGCGTTTCGGCCATCGGCCGGGTTGGCCCCACCTACAGCCAGAACGCCAAGACGCTGGAGGAGTACGAAGACTACCTCGACCAGCAACGCATGCCGGTGGTGCGAGGGCTCGCGCTGTCGCGCGACGACCTGGCGCGGCGCGCCGTGATCATGGCGCTCATGTGCCAGGGCCAGGTGCTGTTCGAGTCGATCGAAGAGGCCTGGCTGCTGGACTTCCGCGAGTACTTCGAGGCCGAACTCGAACAGTTGCGCGACTTCGAAGGCATGGGCCTGGTGCTGAGCGACGAGTCCGGCATCCAGGTGACTGCCTCCGGCTGGTACGTGGTCCGCGCCATCGCGATGGTGTTTGACCGCTACGTTCGCGCCGACCGCAACCGCGCGAAGTTCTCCCGCATCATCTGATGTCAGCGACGCTCGCTGCCACAGCGCTGCTGATGGGTCTGGCGGGCGGCCCGCACTGCACCGCCATGTGCGGCGCGGCCTGCGGAGGCATCGTGCGCCTGGGTGCGCGTCCGCGGGTCTCGCCCTGGTTGTTCCAGGCGGGGCGCCTCGGGGGCTACTCCTTTGCCGGTGCCGCAGCCGCCCAGGCCGTGGAAGGGATCGCCTGGCTTTCATCCAGCACGGCGGCGCTGCGGCCGGTGTGGACCTTGTTCCATGTCGCCGTGCTTGGCTGGGGCCTGATGCTGGTGATGCTGGCGCGGCAGCCCGAATGGGTGAGCAACGCCGGTCGCAGTGTGTGGTCTCGCGTGCGTCCCCTCGCCGGCGCGCGCGGTGGAATCTTTACTGCTGGTGCGCTCTGGGCGTTGATGCCTTGCGGGCTGCTCTACTCCGCGCTGCTGGTGGCGTCGCTGTCGGGCAGCCCTGCCGAGGGCGCGATCTCCATGGCGCTCTTCGCGGCGGGCAGCGGCCTCTGGCTGGCGGCCGCGCCGCGCCTGTTGCTGAAGATTCGCCAGGCGGGCGATCGAGTGCGGAAGGACTGGGGCACTCGCGTCTCGGGCGTCCTGCTGGTGCTGGCTGCCGTATGGGCGCTGTGGATGGACGTCGCGCATCGCATCGCGGTGTGGTGCGGAGTCGCCTAGAAAGTGGCCGCGGCGCCACAGGCTTGCGGCCGATCGCGCCCGTATGGCAAATCCTGTTGCGCACTGCGGGGGGCTGCCGATAATTTCCGGGTAGCCCAGCAGTTGGGCCCGGAGGTCGGTATGGAGTTCCCGGCACGCGATCTGGCGATC
Source organism: Ramlibacter sp. (assembly GCA_046595775.1). Taxonomy (GTDB): domain Bacteria; phylum Pseudomonadota; class Gammaproteobacteria; order Burkholderiales; family Burkholderiaceae_C; genus Ramlibacter. Next base: position 41,450 of record JBKJOM010000226.1, read on the forward strand.
CTGCCCGGCTTGCTTCTGGCAGCCGCGTGCGCACTCGCGCAGCAGGCGGAGGCGCCGTCTGCAGGGCCGACAGGGGGCAGTGCGGTCCCGGCCGCCATCTACAAGCAATCGATGGCCGCCGATCCACGCGGCTACCGCAAGGACGGTGCGTCGCACATCTATGAAAAGTACAGGCAGCGCGTCTTCAAGGGCCGCATGCCCCCGCTGCTGCGCGCCGTCGGGGTGCTGCAGGTCGAAGTCAATGAAACCGGTGCGGTCGAGCGGATCCACTGGATGCGTGCCCCCCGCCACGTGCCCGAGGTGATGGCCGAGATCGAACGCATGGTGCGCGAGGCGGCGCCGTTCCCGGCGCCCGCAAAACTGGGGCGCGTGACCTACACCGACGTCTGGCTCTGGCACCGCAGCGGACGCTTCCAGCTCGATACCTTGACCGAAGGCCAAGACTAAGCTTTCTGGATCGGGGAAGCGCCGGCCAGCGCGGCAGTTGACATCTCCTTGAGTTGATATTAGAGTGATATCACTTTGAGGAGATGACCATGTCCGATTCCAGGGACTCTATAGCCCCCCAACGCGGCCGCCGCGAACACCCGTGCGTTTCATGGAGCGGCTACACCATGACTGCGATCTCGCTCGTCCTCGTCGGACTCGGGGTCTTGCTGATCGTGTCCCGGGCCGGACCGATCGCGCTGGCCATACCGATGATCGTCGCCGGCGGCGGCTTGCTGCCGGGGCTGTACATGTTGCAGCCCAACGAAGGCATCATCCTCACGCTCTTTGGCGACTACAAGGGCACCGACCGTTCCGAAGGGCTGCGCTGGGTCAACCCGTTCTATGCGGGCAAGAAAATCTCGCTGCGAGCGCGCAACCTCAACACACCTGCGCTGAAAGTCAACGACAAGCGCGGCAACCCCGTGGAGATCGGTGCTGCCGTCGTGTGGCGGGTGCGTGACACGGCGCAGGCTGTCTTCGAGATCGATGATTACACGCGCTTCGTCGGGGTGCAGGCCGAAGCCGCTATCCGCCACCTCGCCACGCTCTACGCGTACGACAGTGGTGAGGATCTTGATCCCGACGAGACGACATTGCGCGCCGGACTCGAAGCCGTGGCGAATGCCCTCAAGGACGAACTGAACGTGCGGTATGCGAGTGCCGGTGTCGAGGTGCTCGACGCCAAGCTCACGCACCTGGCCTACGCGCCGGAGATCGCGCAAGTGATGCTGCGCCGGCAGCAGGCAGTAGCCATCGTCAGTGCGCGCCATCAGATCGTGGCGGGCGCTGTCGGCATGGTCGAGGCCGCGTTGAAGGGCCTGTCGGAGCGCAACCTCGTGGTGCTGGACGACGAGCGCAAGGCCGCGATGGTGTCCAACCTGCTCGTGGTGCTGTGCTCGGACAACGACGCGCAACCGGTGATCAACACCGGCACGCTCTACACCTGAGGCGGCTGAGCCACCGATGGCCAGTCCCGGCAAGAAAGCGTTTGCGCTGCGCATCGACCCCCACCTGTGGGCCGAGATCGAGCGCCTTGCCGCACAGGAGCTTCGCAGCGCCAACTTGCAGGTGGAGTTCCTGCTGCGCGAGGCGCTGTCGCGGCGTGGGCGATTGCCTGCCCATCAGGACGATGCGGCCATGAAAGAGGGCGGTCCCGCGAAACGCGGCCCGCCCTGATTGACGTTTGCGCGCTTAGAGCACTTCGCTTGCGAAGTCCGCCAGCCGCGAACGCTCGCCGCGAGCCAGGGTGATGTGGCCGCTGTGCGGCCAGCCCTTGAACTTGTCCACGGCGAAGGTGAGGCCCGACGAGCCTTCCGTGAGGTACGGCGTATCGATCTGCGCGAGGTTGCCCATGCAGATGATCTTGGTGCCCGGCCCGGCGCGCGTGATCAGCGTCTTCATCTGCTTGGGCGTCAAGTTCTGCGCCTCGTCGATGATCACGTACTTGTTCAGGAACGTGCGGCCGCGCATGAAGTTCATGCTCTTGATCTTGATGCGGCTGCGGATCAACTCGTTGGTGGCTGCGCGCCCCCATTCGCCGGCGCTGGTCTCGGTCTTGGCCAGCACTTCGAGATTGTCGTCCAGCGCGCCCATCCAGGGGCCCATCTTCTCCTCCTCGGTGCCGGGCAGGAAACCGATGTCTTCACCGACGCTCACGGTGGCGCGGGTCATGATGATCTCGGTGTAGCGGCGGTCGTCCAGCACCTGCGTCAGGCCGGCGGCCAGCGCCATCAGCGTC
>JBKJOM010000281.1:0-13600 GCA_046595775.1 Ramlibacter sp.
CCGGCCGTGACCAGCGGCATGTCGGCCAGCGCCGGCCCCAGACGCATCAGGTCGTCGTTGGTGACCGCATCAACGATGGCCACGCCAACATCCTGGATTTTGAGCTCGGCCACGCGCGACTTCACCGCATCGGCGCTTTGCGCCACGGCGCTGTAGTCGATCAGGCCGACCTTGCGCTTTGTCTGCGCCTGCATCACCCGCACCAGATTCGGGTCGCCCATGGGCGTGAGCGGATGGTTCTGCATGCCGCTCTCATTGAGCAGCACGTCGCCGACGAACAGGTGCCCCTTGAAGACCGTGCGCTGGTTGTCCGGGAACGCCGGCGTGGCGATCGCGAAGTCGCAGCCGAGCGCATCCATCAGCGCCTCGGCGACCGGCCCGATGTTGCCTTGCGGTGTGCTGTCGAACGTGGAGCAATACTTGAAATAGATCTGGCGCGCGCCGTGATCGCGCAACCAGCGCAGCGCCTCCAGCGATTGCGCCACCGCTTCCTGCGGTGCGATCGTGCGTGACTTCAAAGCGATGACCACGGCCTGCGCCTCCGACGCCAGCGGCGCGTCGGGCACCCCGATGGCCTGCACGGCGCTCATCCCGGCGCGCACCAGGTTGTTGGCGAGGTCAGTGGCGCCGGTGAAGTCGTCCGCGATGCAGCCGAGTAGGAGGGGCTTCATGCCTGCTTCTTCGGCGGCACCTCGATGCCAGGAAAGATCTTGATCACCGCGCTGTCATCTTCGCGCGCGAAGCCTGCGGTGGAGGCCTGCATGAACATCTGGTGCGCCGTGGACGACAGCGGCAGCGGGAACTTGCTGGCGCGCGCCATGTCGAGCACCAGGCCCAGGTCCTTCACGAAGATGTCGACCGCCGACAGCGGCGTGTAGTCGCCGGCCAGCACATGCGCCATGCGGTTCTCGAACATCCAGCTGTTGCCTGCGCTGTGCGTGATCACCTCGTACAGCGCTGCGGGATCCACCCCTTCGCGCAGGCCCAGTGCCATGGCTTCGGCCGCCGCCGCGATGTGCACACCGGCCAGTAACTGGTTGATGACCTTGACCTTGCTGCCGGCACCGGCGCGATCGCCCAGGCGATAGACCTGCGCCGCCATCGCGTCGAGCAGGTCGCCCGCGGCTTCATAGGCGCGCGGCTTGCCCGCTGTCATCATCGTCATCTGCCCGCTCGCCGCCTTGGCCGCACCGCCGGAGATCGGTGCATCGAGGTACAGCACGCCGAGCAACTCAAGACGTTCCTCCATCGCAACGGACCAATGCGGATCGACGGTGGAGCACATCACGAACAGGCTGCCCGGCTGCATCGCGGCGGCGCAGCCGCCGTCGCCGAACAGCACGCCTTCTGTTTGGGCCGCGTTGACCACCACCGACACGATCACGTCGCAGTGCGATGCCAGCTGCGCCGGGCTGACGCAAGCGACGCCGCCATCGCCCGCGAATTGCGCCGCCACGCCGGGACGGACATCGCACACATGAACCATGTGGCCGGAGCGCCGCAGCGAGCCCGCCATGCCCGCGCCCATGGCGCCCAGCCCCACCACCCCGACGTTGCGACCCATGGCTAGTGCACCGGCAGCTTGACCGCGCCCGGGTTCTCGCGAATGTATTCGCGGATGATCGACTCGAAGTCCGCATCGGGCTCGAGGCCGAGCCCGTTCGCGCGCCGCGATGCAACGTTGCCTGGCCAGGTCTCGACCAGCTTCATGATGGACGGGTCCGGAACCCAGTCGAGCAGCCGTGCGGCTTCAGGTGAGACGCGCTCCAGCGCGGCCGCCATGTCACCGACACGGCAACGCAGGGCCGGCAGGTTCACGCCGGTGCGTTGGCCCCATTCGGTGTCGCTCGCTTCAGCGCAGCGGACCAGCGACGCCATCGTGCGTGACGGCGACAGGATGGGATGCTCCACCTCGGCACCCACCGGCACCTGCGAGCGCACACCTGCCAGCGGTTCGCGGATCATGCCGGAGAAGAAACTCGAGGCCGCGCCGTTGGGCCGGCCCGGGCGCACGCTCACCGTCATCAGCCGCGCGCTACGGCCGCGGATGAAACCCTTGCGCGTCATGTCGGCCACCAGCAACTCGCCGACATATTTCTGCATGCCGTAACTGCTCTGCGGCGTGGGCAAGGTGTCGTCCTCGATCAACGCCGGCATCGGGCGGCCGGGCTGCTTGCCGAACACTGCAAGCGAACTGGCGAACACGAAAACGGGGTGTGTGCCCAACGCGTGGCAGGCCTCCAGCAGCTGGCGCGTCGCGTCGAAATTGCTGTGCATGCCCAGGTCGAAGTCGGCCTCGCATTCGCCGCTGACGGCGGCGGCAAGATGGAACACGACGTCAATATCGCGGGACGGAATTTCTCCGCGCGCGATCTGCTCGTTCAGGTCACCGCCCACAAAGGTCACTCGCGCGTCAGCTGCAAGGTCCGGTGGCGCAGGCGCCTTGTCGGCGAGGGTGATGTGGTCGATCTTTCGCTGCGCCCCGCCGGCGGGAGCAAGGCTGCCCAGGGCCAGCAACGTGCGCGCGAGTCGGGAACCGAGGAAGCCGCTGCCGCCGGTGATCAGGATGTTCATAAAGGGTCCTGCTGTTTGACCCAATCATCATACGTTAAGGGTCACCAGCAACCCGGCCAGGGCGCACGCCCCGATCACGGGGATCACGCCCACCTTGAGGCGCAGCAACGCTATCGCTGCGAGCGCCGCGATGGCCAGCGCGGTCCAGTCAATGCCTGCCCCCGTGGGCCGCGCGATGTGGGCCAGGAAGAACAGCGCGAGGCTCGCGATCACACCCACCACCGCCGCCGTGATCGCGGTGAGCGGCGCGGTGAACTTCAGGTTGCCGTGTGTCGATTCCACCAGCGGGCCACCGGCCAGGATGAACAGGAACGAAGGCAGGAAAGTGAACCAGGTGACGACGGTGGCGGCCAGCGCCGCGCCCAGGAACACCATGTCGGGCCCCAGTACCTGCTTGGCCCAGCCGCCGACGAATCCCACGAAGGCCACCACCATGATCAGCGGCCCGGGCGTGGTCTCGCCAAGCGCCAGGCCGTCGATCATTTGCGCGCCGGTGAGCCACTGGAACTGTTCGACCGCGCCTTGGTAGACATACGGCAGCACCGCGTACGCGCCGCCGAAAGTCAGTAGCGCGGCCTTCGTGAAGAACCAGCCCATCTGCACCAGTGTCCCATCCCATCCGTGCGACGTCATCAGCGCCACCATCGGCAATAGCCACAGCAGGGCGCCGGCCACGATCACCAGCGCCAGCCGCGTGCGGCTGAACACGGCGTGTGGCGGTGTGGGTGTGGTGTCGTCGATGACGTAGCTGCCAGGCGCGTGCGCGGCTTCGTTCGCTCCGCTGTGCCCCGCGCCCGAAGCGAACTGCGACGGCCACAGCTTCCCGCCCATCACGCCCAGCAGCGCGGCACCCAACACCACCCATGGGAACGGCACATGCAGCACCGCGATCGAGACCAGGCTCGCCACGGCGATGGCCCAAAGCAAAGGCACTTGGCGCGGGCTCTTCAATGTGCGGCCGCCGATGCGCCAAACTGCCTGCAGCACGATCGCCGCCACCGCCGGCTTGATGCCGTAGAACAGGCCGGCGATCCACGGCACATGGCCGTACGCGACGTAGATCCAGCTCAGACCGATCAGGATGAAGAGCGACGGCAGGACAAATAGTGCGCCCGCCACGATGCCGCCCCAGGTGCGGTGCATCAGCCAGCCGATGTAGGTGGCCAGTTGCTGTGCCTCCGGTCCCGGCAACAACATGCAGTAGTTCAGCGCGTGCAGGAAGCGCCGCTCCGAGATCCAGCGCCGGCCTTCGACCAGCTCCCGATGCATCACCGCGATCTGGCCCGCCGGCCCACCAAAACTGATGAAGCCCAGTTTCAGCCAGAAGCGCAGGGCTTCTCCGAAGGGCACCTCCCGCGCCGTCATGCGGGGATCGCCTGTCCCATCGAGCCGAGGTTCCAGTTGTGCGTCTCTCCCTGCGCGTGGCGACACCACGAATACAGGGCGTCGTACACCGGCATCATGGCTTCGAGCATCGCGTGATCATCGGAGTACAGCTGCGACATGCCCAGCGATATCGCTAGCAGCCCTGCTGCTTGCGGTGCAAGCTGGGCGCGGCCGGTATCCGCGGCGTTCACGATCCGGGCCAGCGCAGACAGGGAGGCGTCGCGCAGGTCAAAGGCGGCGAGCAGCGTCTCGAAACTGCAGGCTTCGCCCTGGTGCGTGACCGGCGCGCCGGGGATGTCGTAGGCCACAGCCTGCAGCCGCTTCGCTTCGGTGAACACCTGGTCGGTTGGCACATAGAAGAACCGCGCCGTCGGGTCGATGAAGCGGCGAATCAGCCAGGGACAGGCGATGCGGTCGATCTTGGGACGCTCGCGCGTGATCCAGCGCGAGGGATGCTCGCCGGTCACGCCCAGGTCCGGGCGCTTCCTGAGCGTGGGCAGGTTGCGTTCGACCAGGCCCTCGATGCCGCCTTCCAGGAAGCGCGCATTCCATCGGGCAGCGCGCAAGGCGGCCGCAGCCTGCTCGCCCACTTCCAGCCCGTGCACGCAATAGACGATGACATCGGCCGGCGGCCGGCTCGCGGCGAAACGCGCAATGTCCTCCGGCGCACAGCGCAATGCGCCGGGGGCGAGTCGATCGCCCTCGGCAAAGCGAAGCTCGCGCCGGACGTCGAGCACCAGCGGCGCGCCAGGCGTGCCGACGGCGCGAACGAACTCTTCAGGGGAAATCGAAACAGATGCGGAAAGGGATGCGGTGTCCACGGTGAAACTCCATGTGCGAGTTGCCAGCGCTTGGACGGGACACCGTCTATCCGTGAAGACCGGGAGGCTGTATTCCCGATGGCTCCTATCGTAGCGCACGCGCCGGAATTATCAAACCCGCTCGAACTTGAAGACCGCAGTCGAGGCGCGGACATTGGGCAGAGTGCGCACCTCGTGACCGTCCTGCAAGCCATACGCGTCGAGGATCGAGAGACGGTTCTTGGTCGCAAGCACCTCGAAGTCCTTGAACGTGCCCACGCGGATGTTTGGCGTGTCGTACCACTGGTAGGGCAGCCGCCGGGTCACCGGCATTCATCCTCGCAGGATCGACAGCCGATTGGGCCAGTGCGCGAAATTCGGGAATGCCACTACACCAAGGCGGCCGACGCGCGCAGTCTCGCGCAGCATGATTTCGGCATTGCGCAGGTGCTGCAGCGTGTCGACCTGCAGCACCACGTCGAAGGAGCTGTCGTCGAACATCGCAAGGCCCTCATCCAGGTTCAGCTGGATCACGTTGACGCCGCGCTTCACGCAGCCCAGCAGGTTGGCGTCGTCGATCTCGACGCCGTAGCCGTTGCAGCCACGCTCGCGCTGGAGCAGGTCGAGAAGGGCGCCATCGCCGCAGCCCAGGTCGAGCACGCGCGATCCCTCGGGCACCAGGCGCGCGATCGATTGCATGGTGAGCTGGTCGCTCATCTGCATTCCTCCGCCGCGATGCGCTCGAAGTAGGCGCGCACCAGGCCCAGGTAGCGGGGGTCTTCCAGCAGGAAGGCGTCGTGGCCGTGCGGCGCGTCGATCTCGGCGTAGCTGACGTCGCGCCGGTTGTCCAGCAGGGCCTTGACCAGTTCGCGGCTGCGCGCCGGCGCGAAGCGCCAGTCGGTGGTGAAGCTCACCAGCAGGAATTTCGCGCGCGCGGCGAGGAAGGCCCTGGTGAGGTTGCCCTGCTGGTCCTTTGCCGGGTCGAAGTAATCCAGTGCGCGGGTGATCAGCAGGTAGGTGTTCGCGTCGAAGTACTCGGCAAACTTGTCGCCCTGGTAGCGCAGATAGCTCTCGATCTGGAACTCGATGTCCTGCGTCGAATACTTCAGGTCCAGTCCGTCGCGCAGTTGCCGGCCAAACTTCTCGTTCATCACGTCGTCCGACAGGTAGGTGATGTGGCCGATCATGCGCGCGATGCGCAGGCCACGCTTGGGGATCACGCCGTGCTCGTAGAAGTGGCCGCCATGGAAGTCGGGGTCGGTGACGATCGCGCGCCGCGCGACTTCGTTGAATGCGATGTTCTCGGCGGTGAGGTTGGGCGCACTCGCCACCACGACCGCATGGCGCACCCGCTCGGGATATTGCAAGGTCCACGACAGGGCCTGCATGCCACCGAGGCTGCCGCCCATCACCGCAGCCAGCGTGTTGATGCCCAGGCGATCGAGCAATTGCGCCTGCGCATCGACCCAGTCTTCCACGGTGACGACCGGGAAGTCGGCGCCATACACCTTGCCAGTGGCCGGGTTCAGGTGCATCGGGCCGGTGGAGCCGAAGCAGGAGCCGAGGTTGTTCACACCGATCACGAAGAAGCGGTCGGTGTCGACCGGCTTGCCGGGACCGATCATGGTGTCCCACCAGCCTTCGGAGTCCGGCTGGCCCTCGTACACACCGGCCACATGGTGTGACGCATTGAGCGCATGGCAGATCAGCACCGCGTTGCTCCTGTCCACATTCAGCTGGCCATAGGATTCGTAGGCCAGCGAATAGCCCGCGATCGACGCACCACTTTTCAGCGGCAGCGGCGCGTCGAAGGTCATGGACTGCGGTGTGGCGATCAGGCTCATGGGTGGCGCAAAAAAGAAAACCCGGCGTCGCTAAAGAGGCGAGGCCGGGGGGCGCGTTGCATTCTTTAGCTGAATTTATTGAGCGCCCGCAAGCGAGGCAAATCGGCGCTGTGTGGCCAGTATATCAACCCGATACCAGCGCGAGCACGCCCAGCACCGCGAAAATCACGGCCGACACCCGGTGCACCGCACGGATCGGCACGCGGCGCGTGATGCGCTCGCCCAACCACACCACCGGTGCGTTCGCCAGCATCATGCCCAGCGTGGTGCCGGCGACAACCGCCGCCCAGGCCTGGTACTGCGCCGCCAGCATGATGGTCGCCACCTGCGTCTTGTCGCCCATCTCCGCCAGGAAGAAGGCGATGACCGTGGTGCCGAACACGCCAAAACGCGGCTCCTTTGGCGCACCGTCGTCATCGAGCTTGTCGGGCACCAGCATCCACAACGCCATCGCAATGAACGACAGGCCCAGGATCGAGCGCAGTACCTGCGCGCTGAACACGGTCGTGATCCACGTGCCGGCGGCGCCCGCGATGGCGTGGTTAGCAAGTGTGGCCACGAAGATACCCAGCACGATTGGCCAGGGCTTGCGGAAGCGCGCGGCCAGGACCAGCGAGAGCAGTTGCGTCTTGTCGCCCATTTCGGCGAGGGCGACGATGCCGGCGGAGATGAGGAAAGCTTCCAAATTGAAGGGCCCAGTTTAGGTCCATGCGGCTTGCGCACGCATCTGGCGCGGTTTTTGCTTGCTTTTGGTGCGTTTTGGGGTAATCGCCCTGAAATGCACCACTAACAAGCAATTTCATCCAAAGAGGGGCTTATGGAAGCACTAAAGCAGGGCTCGGACGCCTTGTTCATTCTGCTAGGCGGGATCATGGTCCTGGCGATGCACGCCGGATTCGCCTTCCTGGAACTGGGCACGGTCCGCAAGAAAAACCAGGTCAATGCGTTGGTCAAGATCCTGGTCGACTTCTGCGTTTCGGCGGTCATGTACTTCGTGATTGGCTACACCGTGGCCTACGGCACGACCTTCTTCGTCGGTGCCGAGCAGCTCGCTGCAAAGAACGGCTACGAGCTGGTGAAGTTCTTCTTCCTGCTCACGTTCGCTGCGGCCATTCCCGCGATCATCTCGGGCGGCATCGCCGAGCGCGCGAAATTCGCGCCGCAACTCGCAGCCACCGCGGTGCTGGTGGGCGTGGTGTATCCGCTCTTTGAAGGCGTTGCCTGGAACCAGGCTTTCGGCATCCAGGCGTGGATCAAGGCCGCGACCGGTGAGGAGTTCCACGACTTCGCGGGTTCGGTGGTGGTTCACGCGATGGGCGGATGGCTCGCACTGCCCGCGGTGATCCTGCTCGGCGCGCGAGCCAACCGCTACCGCAAGGATGGCGCGATCTCGGCGCATCCGCCCTCCAACATTCCGTTCCTCGCACTTGGCGCGTGGATCCTCACTGTGGGCTGGTTCGGCTTCAACGTGATGAGCGCGCAGACCATCGACAAGATGTCGGGACTCGTCGCCGTGAACTCGCTGATGGCGATGGCGGGCGGCACGCTGATGGCGCTGGCGCTCGGGCGCAACGACCCCGGCTTCGTGCACAACGGCCCGCTCGCGGGCCTGGTCGCGGTGTGTGCGGGTTCCGACCTGATGCACCCCCTGGGCGCGCTGGTCACCGGCGGTATCGCTGGCGCCATCTTCGTTGTGATGTTCACGCTCACGCAGAACAAGTGGAAGATCGACGACGTGCTGGGGGTGTGGCCCTTGCACGGCCTGTGCGGCGCGTGGGGTGGGCTTGCCGCCGGCATCTTCGGCAGCAAGGCGCTGGGCGGGCTGGGCGGCGTGAGCTTCGCGGCGCAGGCGATCGGCACGCTGATGGGCGTGGCCTGGGCCCTTCTTGCGGGCTTCGCTGTCTACGGCGCGCTCAAGGCAATGTGGGGCCTGCGCCTGTCTGCGGAAGAGGAGTACGAAGGCGCCGACCTTGCGATCCACCGCATCGGCTCCACGCCGGAGCGCGAAGTCAACTGGTGAGGGGCCGCGCGAGGTCGTCCGCAAGGCGCGGCCACACGAAGCGCTCCAGGGACCACGCGCCCGGCCCGTAGATCGCCAGACCGGCCAACAACGCGCCCCACAGGACGTGTTGCTGAAACGCGGCCGGCGCAATCTCCTGCAGCGACAACACGGCCATCACGTTCACGACCGACAGGCCCAGTGCCGCGAAGCGTCCGCCCAGGCCCAGCACCAGCAGCACGGGCAGCACCAGCTCGCCCGCCGTGCCCATTGGCGCGGCAAGCGCCGGCGGCAACAGCGGGACCTTGTATTCGTCCATGAACAGGGCCAGGGTCGTGTCCCAGTCACGGATCTTGGTCAGGCCCGACAGGAAGAAGGCCTGGCCGACATAGAGGCGCGCGGCGAGCGCCGCCGCCGGTTGCAGCGCCGCCAATGCGCCCGACAGGGCGGACCACAGGCCGATACCGCGGACCAGTGCCTTGCGAAATTGCATGTTCATCATCGAGTCCTTCTCTTGATCATTTCAGTGCAGTGCAGTGACGCCGGGTACCAGGCCCGAAGTCACTGCCTGCGGCAGCCAGCTCGCGAAATCCAGGGCGCTGGCCGCCTCCAGCGCTTCGGCCAGCGACCGGCCTTCTTTCAACATGGCGATGAAGGCTGGCTCGCCTTCGAGGGCCTCCCTTATGCGCGGTCGCAGCCCATCGCGCCAGACCAGGGCGGTTTGCGCGACGTTGGCGCGCAGTCGCATCGCCGCGACGTCGAGGCCCAGCTCGCCGAGGTGGGCCTGGATGATGGAGACCACCGGATAACCGCTCGCCACGCAGGCCGTGCCCGGCGCGAGGCGCAGCCTGCACCCTGCGGGATCGCGTTGCGTCAGCAGCCCAAACGACTCGCGGTCCTGCGGCTCGTCGCCGCAGGTTGCCGCCCGATGCAACAACCACTCCACACGGGCCACGTCGCCGAGGTAAGGCTCTTCGCGGGCGATGTCGGAAAGCGTCCCAAGCCGTTCGGCCAGGTCGCCACCCCATTGTGCGATGTCGCCGCACTGGACCGGCGCGTGGCGCCAGAGGTCGCGCGCCACCGCACCGAAGTTTTCCTCGCCGAGCAGTTGCGCGATCACGGGGTAGGCACCGGCGAGCGCGCGCTGAGCCAGCGCCTGCGCGTTGCTGCGGTACGCCTGCAGGCCGCGCCGCCACGTCCGGTCTTCGGCCACGGCGCCCGACGCCAGGACGGCGGTAAATGCTTGTTCGTGCAGCGGCAGCCACAACGCGCGCAGCAACTCGTCCTGCTGCGCCTGCAAGTCGATGCTCATACGGCCTCCAGCGCGGACTGCGCCGCCAGGGTCGCGGCGTGCGCCGCCTCGTCCAGCAGCGTCGCGAGCGGCGGGATGTGGGTGTCCCACTCGATCAGCGTGGGCACGACGCCGAATCGGCGCACCGCGTGCCTATAGACCTGCCAGACGGCTTCGGCCACGCGGGCGCCGTGGTCGTCGATGACGATGTCCGGCTGCACACAGTGGCCGGCCAGGTGAATCTCGCCGACGGCCGAAGGCGCGATGCGGTCCAGCCAGGCCTGGCATGCCGCGACCGGATCGGCGCTGCGCGCATTGAGCGCGTTGACGTAAATATTGTTCACGTCCACCAGCAAACCGCACCCGGTGCGCGCCGCGAGCGTGTTCAGGAAATCGGTCTCGTCGCAATCTCCACCGGCGGGCGTGAGGTACGCCGATAGATTTTCAACCAGCAGGCGGCGCCGCAGGCGCTCCTGCACGCGTTGCACGTTGGCGCCCATCACGTCGAGCGCCTCCCGGTTGAAAGGGACGGGCAGCAGGTCGGCCGCATGAACGTCCCGGCCGTCGACGACGCCGCGCGCGAAGCATGCGTGGTCACTCACACGCGCGGGTTCGACCCGCTCAGCCAGGCGCACCAGTTGGTCCAGGTGCCAGGGATCGATGCCCCGCGCGGATCCCAGGGCCAGCCCCACGCCGTGCAAGCTGACGGGATAGTGGCCCCGGGCCTGCGCGAGCAGCGCCAGCGCTGCGCCGCCTTCCCCGAAAAAGTTTTCGGAATGGACTTCGATGAAATCCACCGGCGGCCGCGTTTCAAGCAGTTCCCGGTAGTGCGCGTGCCGCCAGCCGATCCCCACATGAGCCACGTTGGCCATGATGCGACGCGCCCCAGCGGCAGGTGTCAGCTCTTCTTGCCGTCCATCTCCTTGACCTTCATCTTCGCCGTTTCAGCGCCATAGCCCTTCATCGCCTCACACGTGCCCTTGGCGACGTATTTCCACTCGGCGGAGTTGTCGCTCACCTTTGACTGGCCGGCGCAGGAATGGGATCCGGTGAGGTTGGCGCAATCGTTCTGTCCGGCCTTGGCGATTCCGTAGCATTTCTCCTTGCCGCTGTCCTGAGCCTGCGCGGGCGTTGCGAACATCAGGGTGGACATCAGGGAGGCCGCGGCGGCGGCAACGAGGGTACGTTGGTTCATGGTGAGTTTCCGTTGAGGGTGGATGAAAACCAGCGCCTGCTGGTTGCCCGTTCGTCTGTTGCGTGCCGCACTTCTTACAGCCGCCTCGAATTTTTTGGCGTCAGAGCAGTTCTGCAATGCGATCCCAGGCTTCGGCCGGCACGCGGCCGACATAGCGCTCGACGACCTTGCCGGCCTTGTCGATCACAAACGTGGCCGGCAGCGCCTGCGGCTTGCCGAAATTGTCGCGGTAGCCCGGCTCCCCGGCCCATAGCTGCACGAAGCGCTGCTTCAGGGGCACGACGCTCGCGATGATCTTCTCGTAGGCAACCAGGTCTTCCATGCGGCGATCGGTGCTCACCATCACCATCTCGAAAGGCTTGCCCTTCCAGCCCTCGTAGTTCTGGCGCAGCTCGGGCATCTTGTCGCGGCAGACCGCGCAATCTGTAGACCAGAACATCACCAGCACCACCTTGCCCTTGAGCGACGACAGCTCGAACGGGCGACCCTCGATCGTCCGGGACTCGATGGCGGGCGCGGCCGCAGGCCCCACGGTCTGCGCCTGGGCGCCTGCAAGCAGGGCGGCCAGCACCAGGGGCGCCAGGCGATGAAGGCCAGTCATGTGGTTAGGTCGGTGTGCGATGATTTCTCCTTACGCGCCATGATGATCGAAAACCAGCTCGCCGAACACCGCACCTACCTGATGCGGTATGCGCGGCTGCAGCTGCGCAACGATGCCTGGGCCGAAGACGCGGTCTCCGAGACGTTGCTGGCAGCGCTGTCCAAGCCCCAGTCCTTCGGAAACCGCAGCCAGCTCAAGACTTGGCTGGTGGGCATCCTCAAGCACAAAGTGATCGACATTCTGCGCCAACGCCAGCGCGAAGTGGCACTGCAGGTCGACGAGGGCGACGGCAGCGACGAGCTCGAGGCGCTGATGTTCAAGGCCGACGGCCACTTCGCGCAAAAACCAGCCGACTGGGGCAATCCCGAGCAGGAATTGAACTCGCGGCAATTCTTCGCGGTGCTGGAAGCCTGCGCTGATAAATTGCCACCGGCAATGGCGCGGGTCTTCCTGATGCGCGAATGGCTGGAGATGGACAGTGGGGACATCTGTAAGGAGCTGGCACTCACGCCGACGAACCTTTACGTTCAGCTGCACCGGGCCCGACTGCGGCTGAGGGAGTGCCTGGATATCAACTGGTTCGGAAATCAAAAGTGATCCTGCGACGCACCTGCAAGGAAGTCACCGCGCTGCTTGTGGCGCAGGAAGACCGCGCGCTGCCGATTGCCGATCGGGTGGCCCTGCGGCTCCACTTGGCCGCCTGTTCGGCTTGCCCCGATTTCGAGCGGCAACTGTTGATCATGCGCAACGCATTTGTCCGTTGGCGGGGCTACGCCGATGATAATCAGCCGGGATCCGGCGCAAAACCTCCTAAGGCCCCATAATGCGCGGGTGTTTCGCCTTTTTTGGGCGAACACATGGTTTGCGGTGACTGTCGGTTCGCGTGGTTGTTGATTGCGTTTAGTTCGGACTCTCCATCGCTACTCAAGCGTCTTTTTTCAAGGAGTCCCTACTGATGGGCAACAAACTTTACGTGGGCAACCTGCCCTATTCCTACCGCGACCAGGACATGGAGCAGGCATTTAGCCAGTACGGCACCGTATCCAGCGCCAAAGTCATGATGGAACGCGATACCGGCCGCTCGAAGGGCTTCGGCTTCGTCGAGATGGGCAGCGATGCCGAAGCGCAAGCTGCAATCGCCGGCATGAACGGCCAGCAAATCGGTGGCCGTGGCCTCGTGGTCAACGAAGCTCGCCCGATGGAAGCCCGCGCACCGCGCAGCGGCGGCTTCGGCGGCGGCGGTGGTGGCGGCGGCTACGGTGGTGGCGGTGGTGGCGGCGGCTACGGTGGTGGCGGCGGCGGCGGCGGTGGTGACCGTCGCGGCGGCGGCGGCGGTGGCCGCAGCTACTGATCAGCACGCACGTGCATCAAAAGGGCCTACGGGCCCTTTTTTATTGCCCCGCTTTTCAGGGTTTTTGCCATCCCGGCGGGCCACCGCAGGTGTACACCCGCGCGCAATTCCTGTTCATAATGAAACAGCGTGCCAGCAGTTTTTCACGCGAGGATTGCGGTGTACAGGTCAAGTTTCGCGTCGCTCGAGATACCGGTTGAATGCGTTTTCGGGACTCCATCGCTCAAGTCATCGTCATTTCAGGAGTCCCTTCATGGGAAATAAACTTTACGTGGGCAACCTGCCGTATTCCGTGCGCGACAGCGACCTGGAGCAGGCATTCGGTCAGTTCGGCGCCGTGACCAGCGCCAAGGTCATGATGGAACGCGACACCGGTCGCTCCAAGGGCTTCGCCTTTGTCGAGATGGGCAGTGATTCAGAAGCCCAAGCCGCGATCAGTGGCATGAACGGCCAGCCGCTTGGCGGCCGCAGCGTGGTCGTCAATGAAGCGCGCCCGATGGAATCGCGCCCGCGCACCGGTGGCTATGGCGGTGGGGGCGGTGGGGGCGGTGGGGGCGGT